>NZ_JBXAJM010000015.1:0-177686 GCF_058797315.1 Pseudomonas sp. GW823-FHT02F05 | reverse complement strand
GCAGTGAAACGATGCATCGCCGATGGTAGTGTGGGGTTTCCCCATGTGAGAGTAGGTCATCGTCAAGATTAAATTCCGAAACCCCAATTGCGAAAGCAGTTGGGGTTTTGTTTTGGGCGCTCTAAAAGCACGCCAACTTCCAAAGCCTGCATAGCGTTCCATTGAAACCTTTTGTACAGATACCCGAATACCAGTCGAACCTTGCGTGTTATCAAGGTTCACAGGTGGTGCGCCATGTATTTATCTCCACGGTTATGTACCTCGCAGACACCCACGTAGCGTCTGAGCTGTGAAACAAAATAATCGCCGGGAACAGGCCCTGCTGCCTGTCCGGATCCAACCGCCCCGGACTATCATGCTGATAGCCCTACCCCCCACCGCAAGGAGCCGCTCGGAACGCCGATGCGCCAGATCTGGAAATCTTTTCGAGCCCTTTATTTCGCCTCTTTGATGATGCTGATCGGCTCCGGCCTACTTAGTACTTATCTGGCTTTGCGTCTGGCAGCAGACAATGTCGACAGCCTGTGGGTCGGTGCGCTGATGGCCGCCAACTATTTTGGCTTGGTGCTGGGCGGCAAGCTCGGACACCGCCTCATCGCCCGGGTCGGGCATATTCGCGCCTACGCCACCTGCGCGGGCATCGTCGGTGCAGCGGTGCTGGGGCACGGTTTGATTGATTGGCTGCCAGCCTGGATCGTGCTGCGGATGATCGTGGGCCTGGGGATGATGTGCCAGTACATGGTCATCGAGAGTTGGCTCAACGAGCAGGCGGATGCCAAGCAGCGCGGTGTGGTGTTCAGCGGCTACATGATTGCGTCCTACCTTGGGTTGGTGCTGGGCCAACTGATCCTGGTCATGCATCCCCATCTTGGGCTTGAGCTGTTGATGCTCGTGGCGTTGTGCTTTGCGCTGTGCCTGGTCCCGGTGGCAATGACTCGACGCATTCACCCGGCCCCACTGCACCCGGCCCCGATGGAGCCGCGCTTCTTTATCAAGCGCGTGCCGCAGTCGCTCAGCACCGTGTTGGGCGCTGGGTTGATCGTCGGTTCGTTCTACGGCTTGGCACCGCTGTACGCCTCTCAGCAGGGCCTGACGACCGAGCAAGTCGGCCTGTTCATGGGGAGCTGCATTTTTGCTGGATTGGTCGTGCAGTGGCCACTGGGCTGGTTGTCGGACCGATATGACCGCGCGCTGCTGATTCGCTGCTTCGCCTTGTGCCTGGCGGTGACGGCCTTGCCGTTGGCAATCATGACGCAGGTTCCGCTGGAAGTGTTGTTCGTGGCGGGCTTCTTCTGTTCGCTGGTGCAGTTCTGCCTTTACCCTTTGGCAGTGGCCTTTTCCAACGACCATGTGGAAGGCGATCGTCGGGTATCGCTGACGGCCATGTTGCTGGTGACCTACGGGATCGGCGCCAGCGTGGGGCCGCTGTTGGCCGGTGTGGTAATGAAGCTATTCGGCAGCCAGATGCTCTATGCGTTTTTCAGCCTGTGTGCATTGATCCTGGTGTGGCGCATTCGCCCCAAGGCGGTGACCAACCTGCATCAGGTCGATGACGCGCCGCTGCATCACGTGGCGATGCCCGACAGCATGTCCAGTTCGCCTTTGGTGGCTGCCCTTGACCCGCGGGTGGATGAGCAGGTGGTACAGGATCAGATGCAAGTCACTGTGCCCGATCCAGAGCCTGCCCCTGAAACCGATGAGCCGACGAGCGAAGAGCCGCACGAGCCACCAGACCCGGACGAACATCCCCATGACTTAAGCAGGGCACGCCCCTGAACGAAAAAACGGGCAGATCCCATCAGGATCTGCCCGTTTTTTTATCTCAGCGTCTAACGCTTAGAGATCGTCGTCTTTATCGAAGCGCCGAGCTTCACGCTGTAATTGGTAGACAAAGCGTTCCACTTGTCGCTGCACCAAGCCACTCATGTTATGAAAGCGCACGCCGGCAAAGGTGGTGTTGATCTTGTCTTCGAAGTGCAGATAGCGCAGTTCCACAGAGGTGGTCATGCTGCCGAAGGGCAGGGCAGCGATAAAGCGATCATAGACCTGGCCTAACTGCAGACGCTCGGAGATGTCGCCTTCAAAGCGCAATTTGCAGCCGGTTGCCGAGATGTCCAACAGCTTACCGCTGACAGGCACCTTGAGCTTCTCGCCACCTAACTGAATATCCACCAATTGCGCGAGTTTCAGTGCGGCGCGGAAGGCATTGCGTCTTTGGTGGTAAACCACTTCGCCGGGCAGGCTGCCGCTGTAGATGCGGTGGCCGCCTTTCTCGCTGATGGTCAAGGTGCCGTTGCTTTCCCAGGCAACCCGCACGCCCTCATGGAAGCCTTCGATACGGAAGGCTTCGCCATTCTCAAGATAGCGTTCACCGTCGCGGGGAATCATTTCGTCCAGTACCAGCGTCTTGCTGTCCCGGTCGATGTCCACCAGGTAGCTCTGGAAGCGCTGGCTACGTTCGTGGAAGGTGATGATCAGCGGGTCATGGCTTTCTTGCAGCATCCGCAACGTGCTGGCGATTTCCAGAGGCGTGGTGAGCACCTTGGGTGGCTGCGGTGCATCTTCCGCATTAAGGGCGTTGAACACGGTTCTTCCATCTCCAGGCAAAATACGACTACACGCAAGAACCGGCATTTTGCCAGTATGTAGCGCGCCTTGGATAGGTCGCGCTGTAAACCGGCGTCAGGCTTGGCTGCGGGTGCTTGGTTTGATCAGGCGTGAGGTGGAGCCTTGGGCGTTATACAGGGCCGGAGGCTCTCCGCCGTGCAGTATGCGCAACTGATTGGCGGTGGTGGCTTGCTGAAGCTGGATCGACTGGCCGTTGAGCAGGTTGGCTTCCTGGCACTGGGCGAGCAAATGATTGAGTTCTTTGCTTTGTGCCAGCAGTTGATCGCCGACTGAGGAGTGGCTGGCCAGTTGTGCCAGGCCATCATGATCTGCGGGCAGGCCCAGGCTGATCAGAATCTCGCTGCGTTTTTTGCCGTGCTGTTCGAGCAAGACAATCAGGGACTGTTTGCGCGCCAGGATTTCTTCCAGCAAGGGCATATCCCGGCCGTACAAGGCCAGTGATTCTTCCTTGAGCAGCTCGAGCAATTGTTGCGTCGGCGCCAGATCATCAATGATCAGTTGGAGCAAATGTTCGTCGTGGTGCATGGCTGGCCTTGGGTTTTAAGCGTCCAAAAGCCCAGCGCAGGCGTTTGCCTAGCGCTCGGCTTCGAAGTTGAGCAGCTTGCTGGCTACACGGTTGCTGTCGACTTTATAGCTGCCATCGGCGATAGCCTGTTTCAACTCGGCCACGCGGGCTTTATTGACGACGGGTTGATCGCGCAGCGAGTCAGTGACCTTCTGCAACTGTTGAGCCTCATTGCTCAGGTGTACCGATTCCCCACTCTGGCTGGCGGCGGCCTGTTCTGCTTTGGCAGGCAAGGGCTGCGGCTTGGCCTCTACGCTGTCCTTGGCACCGGCGGTGCGCGTATTGCCGGGCAAGGCCGGGGTGTTATTCAAACGACTGAAATCAATGACCATGTTGAAAAACCTCTGGGTATTTGGACGCTTGCCATGTTTTCGGCCATACCCGGGCAAACTTTAGGCTCGATTGACAATAAACCTGTACGGCTCAATATCCAGCACACAGTGTAGGAAAAGCTGGCATTTGATTCCAGTCATCTATAGCGCCACCTCGACCTGGCCTGGTGCCGTGACCCGCGCCTTGATCACGCGATTGGAGTTGAGGTTCTTGACGCGGATCTGTTCGCTCATGCCGCCATTTGACAGCGCCTCGCCCGGCATCCTGACGTTCAGGCCGCCGCTGCTGGCGGAAATTACCACCTGGTCACCCTTGCGAATCACCTCGGCCTGTTCCAGATGAACCAGCGTGAGGACTTGGTCGGTGACCACTGGCCGCGTGAGTTTCTGCCCGACGGCCTGTTCCAGCGACGTCAGGTAGCCCTGGTTGATCAAGCTGATATCCCGCTCGCGCAACGCCACGTCGTCGTAGCCGATGATGCCCGTGCGCTTCAACGGTCGCGCCACTACCACCACATCGCGATACAGCTTGACCTGAGCTGGTACGAAAACCGTCCAGGGCGAGGCGCCCTCACAGCGTACCTTTACGGTCACACGACCGATGGGCTGGGCGGGGCTTTCCAGAGTGGCTGTCAATTCCTTGTCGCACATTGGCATGCGCAATCGAGGGTCCAACTGGTTGACCTGAATTTCATAACGCCCCGGCGTCTGGGTAGTCGCCAGATAATCTTCTACAGTGAACTCAAGAAAGCCTTGGGTGACGCCGATAAGTAGATCAGGCAGGGTGACGTTGTCGGCACGGGCCGTGGCGCCCAGGCTCGAGACAAGCAGTGCCATCGCGGCGCAGAGCAGTCTACGGTAGCGTGAGCGGCCAGGGTGTCGGGAAACTGTCGTTTTAATATCCATACTCAGTAAATAGCAAAGCTCGTGCCGTTTAGTGTTGGGTACGCGTCGTACCCCTAGGATTTAGGAGTCTGGGCATGGCAGGTGTAATGGATTCAGTAAACCAGCGCACACAGCTGGTAGGGCAGAATCGCCTGGAGTTGTTGCTTTTCCGCCTGGATGGCAAACAGTTGTATGGCATCAACGTGTTTAAAGTGCGTGAAGTGCTGCAATGTCCCAAGTTGACGATCATGCCCAAGTCCAGTCCGGTGGTGTGCGGCGTGGCCAACATCCGTGGCGCGACCATTCCGATTCTTGACCTGGCCATGGCCACGGGGGCCGCGGGTTTGCAAGACCGCCAGAACCCCTTCGTGATCATCACCGAATACAACACCAAGACCCAGGGTTTCCTGGTGCGCTCGGTGGAGCGCATCGTCAATATGAACTGGGAAGAGATCCATCCGCCGCCCAAGGGCACGGGGCGCGATCACTACCTGACGGCCGTGACGCGGGTCGATAACCAGTTGGTGGAAATCATCGACGTGGAGAAGATCCTCGCCGAAGTGGCCCCCACCTCGGAAACCATCTCCGTCGGGGTGGTGGATGCCGAAACGGCACACAAGGCGGTTTCGCTGCGTGTGTTGACCGTGGACGACTCTTCTGTGGCGCGCAAGCAGGTCACGCGTTGCCTGCAAACGGTCGGGGTTGAGGTGGTAGCGCTGAATGATGGCCGCCAGGCCTTGGATTACCTGCGCAAGCTGGCAGACGAAGGCAAGAGGCCTGAAGAAGAATTCTTGATGATGATCTCTGACATCGAGATGCCGGAAATGGATGGCTACACGCTCACGGCCGAAATACGTAACGATCCACGCATGCAAAAGTTGCATATCATCCTGCATACTTCGTTGTCGGGGGTATTCAATCAGGCAATGGTCAAGAAGGTCGGTGCGGATGACTTTCTGGCCAAGTTCCGTCCTGATGACCTCGCATCCCGGGTAGTCGACCGGATCAAGGCAGCAGATCACGGCTAGGGGATTTCCCCTGGCGGTCACACGATTTAAGAGGCGGCATCATTGTCTACGGGTAATTTGGATTTCGAACAGTTCCGGGTCTTCCTGGAAAAAGCCTGTGGCATATTGCTCGGTGAAAACAAGCAGTACCTGGTATCCAGCCGTCTCAACAAGCTGATGGAACAGCAGGGCATCAAGTCCCTGGGTGAGTTGGTCCAGCGGATCCAGGGGCAGCCGCGCAGTGGGCTCAAGGAAATGGTGGTCGATGCCATGACTACCAACGAAACCTTGTGGTTTCGCGATACCTATCCCTTTGAAGTGCTCAAGAACAAAGTCTTGCCGGAAGCCATCAAGGCCAGCCCGGGCCAGCGCCTGCGCATCTGGTCGGCGGCCTGTTCCTCGGGGCAGGAACCGTACTCGATCTCGATGTCCATCGACGAGTTCGAGCGGACCAACATGGGCCAGTTGAAAGCTGGCGCGCAAATTGTGGCCACGGATTTGTCCGGCACTATGCTCACCAACTGCAAGACCGGTGAGTACGACAGCCTGGCGTTGGGCCGAGGCTTGTCCCAGGAGCGCCTTCAACGTTACTTCGATCCCAAAGGGGCGGGGCGTTGGGCGATCAAGGCGCCGATCAAGAACCGCGTCGAATTCCGCTCGTTCAACCTGCTCGACAGCTACGCCAGCCTGGGCAAGTTCGACATGGTGTTCTGCCGCAATGTGCTGATCTATTTCTCCGCTGAAGTGAAGAAAGACATCCTGCTGCGTATCCATGGCACGCTCAAGCGCGGAGGTTATCTGTTCCTCGGTGCTTCCGAGGCGCTCAATGGGCTGCCGGATCACTTCCAGATGGTGCAATGCAGCCCGGGGATCATCTACCAGGCCAAGTAGCCTGGGTGTATGCAATAAAACTGTGGGAGCCGGGCTTGCCCGCGATAGCGTTTTGTCAGTCGACGAATAGGTCGGCAGGCACTCCGCCATCGCAGGCAAGCCAGCTCCCACATTTTTTTCTCGGCAAGCTGGCGTAAAGCGGCAACTGCCCATTGCCGCTTTACTGGCACTACGCGGAAATCGCTTGCCGCTTTTCTGGCATAGTCGCCGGCAACTCCCCTCGAAACCCTTCATATACGGGGCTTTCGCAAGTTTGGCATACACCTTGCTATAACCCTGCTAACGAACAGCAGGTCAGCCTAAAGGTTTCCGCCATGAGCATCAGCTTCGATAAAGCGCTCGGTATCCACGAACAAGCCCTGGGCTTCCGCGCCCAGCGTGCCGAAGTCCTGGCCAACAACATCGCCAACGCCGACACCCCGAACTACAAAGCTCGGGACCTGGACTTCTCCGCCGTGCTCGCCGCACAACAGGACAAGACCAAGAACGGCACCTTCGCCTTGAACATGACCAATAGCCGTCATATCGAAGCGCAAGGCCTGGGCAATGGTGACGAGTCGCTGCTGTATCGCACGCCGATGCAGCCGTCGATCGACCAGAACACCGTTGACGCCCAGCTGGAGCAATCGAACTACGCCGAAAACTCGGTGAACTTCCAAGCCAGCTTCACCCTGCTCAACAGCAAATTCAAAGGGCTGATGTCAGCCCTGCGCGGAGAGTAAGCCATGTCCCTGTCCAGTGTTTTCAATATTGCCGGCAGTGGCATGAGCGCGCAGACCACGCGTTTGAACACCGTCGCCAGTAACATCGCCAACGCCGAGACCGTCTCCTCGAGCATTGACCAGACCTATCGCGCCCGCCATCCGGTATTCGCCACCATGTTCCAGGGTGGCCAGGCAGGCGGCAGCGAGTCGCTGTTCCAGAATCAGGACGCAGCTGGCTCCGGCGTGCAGGTGTTGGGCGTCGTCGAAGACCAGAGCAACCTGGAGGCCCGTTACGAGCCCAACCATCCTGCCGCGAACGAAAAGGGTTACGTCTACTACCCCAACGTCAACGTGGTCGAGGAAATGGCTGACATGATTTCCGCCAGCCGTTCGTTCCAGACCAACGCGGAAATGATGAACACCGCCAAAACCATGATGCAGAAGGTCCTGACCCTGGGTCAGTGATAAGGGGCGCCAAATAATGGCCATCGTTGATACGTCAAACAACACGGCTGTCCAGGACCTGTTCAACTCCAAGGTCAAGGACGCGTCGAACAATGTCTCGAATGTTTCCAAAGCGGCCACGGGTAACCAGGCGCTGGGCAAGGACGCATTCCTGCAGTTGCTGGTGACCCAGCTGAAAAACCAGAACCCGCTGTCGCCCCAGGACAACGGCGCGTTCGTGGCCCAGCTTGCCCAGTTCAGCAGCCTGGAAGGCATCAACACCCTGAACGACTCGGTGAACAACATCTCCAGCAACTTCAGCTCTTCTCAAGCGCTGCAGGCTTCGTCGCTGGTGGGGCGGTCGATCATTATCCAGACCGACAAAGCCATGGTGGATACCAGCAAGAGCATGAACGGTTCAGTGGCGGTGCCATCGGCGGTGGGCAACGTGTCCGTCAAGATCACCGACAAGGACGGCAACGTCGTACGCACCGTGGATATGGGCGCGCAGAGTGCCGGCAGCCAGAGCTTTATCTGGGACGGCAAGAACGACAAGGGTGAGGTCGCCCCAGCCGGCACCTACACCTTCAATGCCTCCACCAAGAACGACAAAGGTGACGCGGTGGCCCTGACCACCTCGCTACCAGCCACGGTCACCAGCGTGACCCTGAGCAAGACCGGCGGCGAAATGCTGCTCAACCTTGCAGGCGGCATGGGCAGCGTCAAGCTGTCGCAAATTCAGACTATCGGTACATAGAGCCGGCTAAATACGGCAGAGGAGAGAAACATGTCTTTTAACATCGGCCTTAGCGGCCTCTATGCGGCCAACAAACAACTGGACGTGACCGGCAACAACATCGCCAACGTCGCGACCACTGGCTTCAAGTCATCCCGTGCGGAATTCGCGGATATCTACGCGGCCTCCAAGCTGGGCACCGGCCAGAACAGCATCGGCAACGGTGTGAACCTGGCGGCGGTGTCCCAGCAGTTCACCCAGGGCGACGTCAACGGGAGTGGCGGCATCCTCGACATGGCGATCCAGGGTGGTGGCTTCTTCGTGCAGAAGGGCAGCGACGGTTCGCTGGAATACACCCGTAGCGGTGCTTTCCGTGCGGACAAAGACGGCTATATCACCAACAATACCGGCACCTCGCGCCTGCAAGGCTATGCCGCGGACGAGAATGGCAAAATCACCAAAGGCGGCCTGGTTGACCTGCAGCTGAACCTGGCGAACCTGCCGCCGAAGGCGTCTACCAAGGTGGACTCTTCCAGCAACCTGAACTCCTCGTCGCCGGTGATCGATCAGTCCAAGAACCCGTTTGATCCAACCAAGTCCGAAAGCTTCACCACGCAATACAGCACCACCTTGTACGACTCCCAGGGCAATGCGCACCCGATGGTGCAGTACTTGGTCAAAACCGATGCCAACCAGTGGCAGGCCTACACCTTGATCGATGGCCGCAATCCTGATGGTTCGGCTCCTACCGGTACCGGTGCTGACGTGAAGGCGCCTGTGCCGTCGACGTTGAGCTTCGATGGTGCTGGTAACCTCAAGAGCATCGTGACCGGCGGTGTTGCCGGTAACACCTTGACCATCAAGGATTGGGTACCTGGCACGGTGACCGATGGAGTATGGAAAGCTAACGATGCGACGGCTAACAAGGATGGCATCGCCATCAACATGGGCACCGTCACCCAGTACAACTCGGCCAGCTACCGTAACCCGCCGGTCACAGATGGTTACGCCACCGGCCAGATCACCGGCCTGAAGATCGATGGCAGCGGCGTGCTCTTCGCCACCTTCAGTAACCAGCAGAGCAAGGCCATCGGCCAGATTTCCCTGGCCAGCTTCAACAACGAGCAGGGCCTGCAGCCCGCCGGCGGTACGACCTGGAAAGAGACCTTCGCGTCGGGCCAGCCGGGCTACGACGCACCGGAATCTGGCACTCTGGGGTCGATCAAGGCCAGTTCCCTGGAGAACTCCAACGTCAACTTGACCAACGAGCTGGTGGACCTGATCAAGGCCCAGAGCAACTACCAGGCGAACGCCAAGACCATCTCCACCCAAAGCACCATCATGCAGACCATCATTCAGATGACCTGATAGGTTAGCGCTTTAAAATGTGGGAGGGGGCTTGCCCCCGATAGCGGTGAATCAGCCAAGTATCCATTGACTGACACCCTATCGGGAGCAAGCCCCCTCCCACATTTGCATCTGCTTCACGCTGTCCATCCAGGTATTGACCGAACAGCAATACCGCAACAAGGGCTTTATGCCCGCCCAAGAAAAAGCCCCCGATACACCCTAGGTGTATCGGGGGCTTTTCTGCCTCGGGTGGTTAAACCCAGGGCAGGTTCAGCTTATTGGCAAGCTTCGCAATCCGGCTCGTCAATGGCGCAGGCCTTTGGCACAGGTGCCGGGCCGGCTGGCGCTGCGAGTACCGAGTCATCACCGTGGTTGCCGCTGGACACTGCGTTCAGCTTGCCGGTGTTGATGGTCGACTTCTCGGTGCTGGTGGCGGCCAGGGCACGGAGGTAGTAAGTGGTTTTCAGGCCACGGTACCACGCCATGCGGTAGGTCACGTCCAGCTTCTTGCCCGAAGCGCCGGCGATGTACAGGTTCAGGGACTGGGCCTGGTCGATCCACTTCTGACGACGGCTGGCGGCGTCAACGATCCACTTGGTGTCCACTTCGAAGGCGGTCGCGTAGAGCTCTTTGAGTTCTTGCGGGATGCGCTCGATCTGCTGCACGGACCCGTCGTAGTACTTCAGGTCGTTGATCATGACCGAGTCCCACAGGCCACGAGCTTTCAGGTCGCGAACCAGGTACGGGTTGATCACGGTGAATTCGCCCGACAGGTTCGATTTCACATACAGGTTCTGGTAGGTCGGTTCGATCGACTGCGACACGCCAGTGATGTTGGCGATGGTGGCGGTCGGTGCGATGGCCATGATGTTGGAGTTACGAATACCTTTCTGCACACGGGCACGTACCGGTGCCCAGTCCAGGGTTTCGTTCAGGTCGACGTCGATGTACTTCTGGCCACGGGCTTCGATCAGGATCTGTTGCGAATCCAGCGGCAGGATGCCCTTGGACCACAGCGAACCCTGGAACGTCTCGTAGGCGCCGCGCTCGTCGGCCAGGTCGCAGGAAGCCTGGATCGCGTAGTAGCTGACCGCTTCCATGGACTTGTCGGCGAACTCGACCGCTGCATCGGAACCGTAAGGGATGTGCTGCAGGTACAACGCGTCCTGGAAGCCCATGATCCCCAGGCCAACCGGACGGTGCTTGAAGTTGGAGTTCTGCGCCTGTGGCACCGAGTAGTAGTTGATGTCGATGACGTTATCGAGCATGCGTACGGCGGTGTTGACGGTACGCTCCAGCTTGGCGGTGTCCAGCTTGCCGTTGACGATGTGGTTCGGCAGGTTGATCGAGCCCAGGTTGCAAACGGCGATCTCGTCCTTGTTGGTGTTCAAGGTGATCTCGGTGCACAGGTTCGAGCTGTGGACCACGCCCACATGCTGCTGCGGGCTGCGCAGGTTGCATGGGTCCTTGAAGGTCAACCATGGGTGGCCGGTTTCGAACAGCATGGACAGCATTTTGCGCCACAGGTCTTTGGCCTGGATGGTCTTGAACAGCTTGACCTTGCCTGGGTACTCGGTGAGGGCTTCGTAGTACTCGTAGCGCTCTTCGAAGGCCTTGCCGGTCAGGTCGTGCAGGTCCGGGACTTCGGATGGCGAGAACAGGGTCCACTTGCCGTCATCGAAGACGCGCTTCATGAACAGGTCAGGGATCCAGTTGGCGGTGTTCATGTCGTGGGTACGACGACGGTCATCACCGGTGTTCTTGCGCAGCTCGATGAACTCTTCAATGTCCATGTGCCAGGTTTCCAGGTAGGCACATACAGCGCCTTTGCGCTTGCCACCCTGGTTCACGGCAACGGCGGTGTCGTTTACCACTTTCAGGAACGGTACGACGCCCTGGGACTTGCCGTTGGTGCCCTTGATGTACGAACCCAGTGCACGCACCGGTGTCCAGTCGTTGCCCAGGCCGCCGGCGAATTTGGACAGCATGGCGTTGTCGTGGATCGCGTGGTAGATGCCCGACAGGTCATCCGGCACGGTGGTCAGGTAGCAGCTCGACAGCTGTGGACGCAGGGTGCCGGCGTTGAACAGGGTCGGGGTCGACGACATGTAGTCGAAGGACGACAGCAGGTTGTAGAACTCGATGGCACGGTCTTCTTTGTTCTTCTCTTCGATCGCCAGGCCCATGGCCACGCGCATGAAGAACACTTGCGGCAGTTCGAAGCGGATACCGTCCTTGTGGATGAAGTAACGGTCGTACAGGGTTTGCAGGCCCAGGTAGGTGAACTGCTGGTCACGCTCGTGGTTGATCGCCTTGCCGAGTTTTTCCAGGTCGAAAGTGGCCAGGATCGGGTTCAGCAATTCGAATTCGATACCTTTGGCGATGTAGGCCGGCAGGGCCTTGGCGTACAGGTCGGCCATCTCGTGGTGAGTGGCGCTGTCGGCGACTTTCAGGAAGCCCAGGCCTTCGGCACGCAGGGTGTCCATCAGCAGGCGGGCGGTCACGAACGAGTAGTTCGGCTCACGCTCGACCAGGGTACGGGCGGTCATTACCAGGGCGGTGTTGACGTCGGTCAGGGCTACGCCGTCGTACAGGTTCTTCAGGGTTTCGCGCTGGATCAGGTCACCGTCGACTTCTTCCAGGCCTTCGCAGGCCTCGGTGATAATGGTGTTCAGGCGGCCCAGGTCCAGCGGGGCAAAGCTGCCATCGGCCAGGGTGATGCGGATCGACGGGTGCGCTTGTACGGCGGCTTCTTCGGCCGGGGAACGTACGGCACGCTCCTTGGCGCGCGAATCACGGTAGATCACGTAGTCGCGGGCCACTTTTTGCTCGCCGGCACGCATCAGGGCCAGTTCTACCTGGTCCTGGATTTCTTCGATGTGGATAGTGCCGCCCGATGGCATGCGACGCTTGAAGGTCGCGGTGACCTGTTCGGTCAGGCGTGCAACGGTGTCGTGGATGCGCGACGAAGCGGCAGCGGTGCCGCCTTCAACTGCAAGAAACGCTTTGGTGATGGCGACGGTGATTTTGTCATCGGTATAAGGAACGACAGTGCCGTTACGCTTGATCACGCGCAGTTGGCCAGGTGCAGTGGCGGACAGATCCAGGTTCGAATCAGCGGCCTGCGGCACGGAGCCCTGCGGGTTCTCGCGAGTTGTGTCGGTTTGCATGAGGGGGTGTCTCCACATTCTATATTTATTTGGGCACCATCACGGTGCCCACCGTTCCGTCCTGAAGCACTTACAGCAGGCCTGGGCCTGGCATAACAACTTCGGGACAGGAGGAAGGGAGCTCATCGCGCCGCTTCCATGCCGAAGTCTTTGGTTCGGGGCCGGGGAGCCCTTCGCCGTATTCCTGGTGGGTGACAGTGGCCCCATTCAAGCCCTGCAACACCCGTACCGTTTTCTGCCAATCGGGTTGGAAAACGGCCGCCATCCGCGTGCGCGGTTTGGGCTTTCAAAAAATGCTTTGGTTCAACCAAACGCGAGCAAGAAAGCGCTTGAGTTTCTTGTCTGATATGTGTTTGGTCTTTTCGCTGAAAACCCTACATGTAGGGTTTTTTTAGCGCCGAGGTACAAGATAATGCGTTTTTGGGGGCTTAGCAACGCACTACCTGTGGATAACGCTGTGGGTAAAATGTGTATGAATCATGGAACACCCGTGTAGGCCGCACTACTACTGGATTACACCGTTTGTCACCGAATATTCCCGGGTAGAAACTGCCGGCGGGAATTTTGAGGGCGCGAACCCTACCACAAAAAATCGCCATGACCGAATGGATTTCCCGGCTTGTGTTCAAGGGCCGGTGCATGGCTACAATCGGCCTTGATCAGGGCAATAGCATGCTTGCTCCACATGACAACTGTAGGAGCGAGCTTGCTCGCGAAAATCGTCAACGATAATGCAGCAAACCTGGATAACCGCGGTGCTCTTGCGTTCTTCGCGAGCAAGCTCGCTCCTACAATAGAGAACCGAGGTAGCGCATGGAGCAAGAAGCCTGGCAGATACTGATCGTCGAGGACGACGAGCGACTCGCCGAATTGACCCGTGAGTACCTGGAAAGCAACGGCCTGCGTGTGTCGGTGGAAGGCGATGGTGCCAAGGCCGCGGCGCGCATCATCGCCGAGCAGCCGGACCTGGTGATCCTCGACCTGATGCTGCCCGGCGAAGACGGCCTGAGCATCTGCCGTAAAGTGCGCGAGCGCTATGACGGCGTGATCCTGATGCTGACCGCGCGCACCGACGACATGGACCAGGTGCTGGGCCTCGACATGGGCGCCGACGACTACGTGTGCAAACCCGTGCGCCCGCGGTTGTTGCTGGCGCGTATCCAGGCGCTGCTACGCCGCAGCGAGCCGGTGTTGCCGCCCGCAATGGAACATCAACGCCGCCTGCAGTTTGGCCCACTGGTGGTGGACAATGCCTTGCGCGAAGCCTGGTTGCATGAGGGCAGCATCGAACTGACCAGCGCTGAATTCGACTTGCTGTGGCTGCTGGTCGCGAACGCCGGGCGCATCCTGTCCCGCGAAGAAATCTTCATAGCGCTGCGTGGTATCGGCTATGACGGCCAGGATCGTTCCATTGACGTGCGTATCTCGCGCATTCGGCCAAAGATCGGCGACGATCCGCTCCACCCACGCCTGATCAAGACCATCCGCAGCAAAGGCTACCTGTTCGTCCCCGAAGCCGCTGCCGACATGCCGCTGTGAACTCGATCTTCCTGCGCATCTACGGCGGCATGTGCGCGGCGCTGATCCTGGTGGCGTTGCTCGGCGCGCTGGCACTGCACCTGCTTAATGATGTGCGCAGCGGCCAGTACCGTGAGCGCCTGGCCCACGGCACCTTTGCGTTGATGGGCGATAACCTGCAACCCATGAGCACCATTGAACGGCAGCGCGCCTTGGCGGTGTGGGAGCGCTTGCTGGGCATCCCGCTAGAGCTGCGCACGTTCACCGATGCGCAATTGGACCTGGGCCAGCGCAACCGCCTGCAACGCGGCCAGGTCCTGGTTGAGCAGACCGGGCCTCATGCGGCGCGGGTGCTGCGGTTGGTCAGCGAGCAAGAGCAATTGGTGCTCACCGGCGAAGTGCAGCAGATCAGCGAGCAATTGGCCCGTGCGACTATTTACCTGCTGGCCGACGAACTGGTGCGTTTCCCGGTGGCCGAACAGCCCCAGCGCCTGGCCGACATCAAACACGCCAAGGGTTTTGGTTTTGAAATGCACCTGATGGCCCTTGACCAGGCCGACATGGACGACGACCAGCGTCGTCGCGTGGCGGAGGGCGATACGGTGATGGCGCTGGGCAAGGGCGGCGATTCGATTCGCGTGTTTGCCGGCATGGTCGGCACCCCATGGGTACTGGAGATCGGCCCGCTGTACCAGATGAACCCGTACCCGGCGCAATGGCTGATCCTGATCACCTTGATCGGCCTGACTCTGATCGGCTTGATCGTCTATCTGCTGGTGCGTCAACTTGAGCGTCGGCTCAAAGGCCTTGAGGCGGCGGCTACGCGTATCGCCAAGGGCAACCTGGAAGTGCGCGTACCCGCTCGCGGTGCAGACTCGGTCGGGCGGCTGGCGGCAGCTTTCAATGGCATGGCCGAGCACCTGCAGCAATTGCTGGCGATTCAGCGCGAGCTGGTGCGCGCGGTCTCCCACGAGTTGCGCACACCGGTCGCGCGCCTGCGTTTTGGCCTGGAGATGATCGGTGACGCCGCCACGCCCGAGGCGCGGCGCAAATACCTGGAAGGCATGGATGGCGATATCCAGGACCTCGATGGCCTGGTGGACGAGATGCTCACTTATGCGCGCTTGGAACAGGGTGCGCCGGAGCTGAATTTCCAGCGCGTAGACCTTGATGCATTGCTCGATCAGGTGATTGGCGAATTATCGCCATTGCGCCCGCAGGTCGCCGTCACTCGGGGTATTTGCCTGTCTTCGGCACATTGGGATGACGCCTGGGTCGACGCTGAACCGCGCTACTTGCACCGTGCCCTGCAAAATCTGGTGAGTAACGCCATGCGCCACGCCAGAGGCCAGGTGTTGATCAGTTATCAGGTGGGGCAGGTGCGCTGTCGCATCGATGTGGAAGACGACGGCCCTGGTGTGCCGGAAAGCGCCTGGGAGCGGATCTTCACGCCGTTCCTGCGCTTGGATGACAGCCGTACCCGCGCTTCTGGCGGGCATGGCCTGGGCTTGTCGATCGTGCGGCGGATTATCTATTGGCACGGCGGGCGGGCGCTGATCAGCAAGAGCAATAACCTGGGTGGGGCGTGTTTCAGCCTGAGCTGGCCCAGGGATCAAGATAAACCCTGAAAACCTAACTGTAGGAGCGAGCTTGCTCGCGAAAAACCTCAACGATAACGCGTGCTGCCTGAATAAACGCGGAGCCTGTGAGTTTTTCGCGAGCAAGCTCGCTCCTACATTGCGATAGCCACCAAGCTCAACAACTGCTCCCCTTGCACCACAAACTGCCCTTCCAGCTCTTTGCCATGCTTCCATTCTTGCGAAAGATCGGTCAGCAACCGCAGGCGCACCTTCCCAGCCGCTGACCACTCCAACACCTCGGCATGCTCGAAATAAAAGCGCTTGTGCACGATCGGATAGAGCGCCTTGAACAAGCTTTCCTTCACCGAAAACGTCAGCGTCACCAGCAAGGCGTGTTGCTCACGGGGCAGGGCGGCCATGCGCTGGAGCTCATCGGCCGTCAAAATTTCCCCGGCCAGGCGTTCGGCCCGTTCCACCGTCAGCAGATGCTCCAGGTCCATGCCCAGCCCGCGCCATTGCGCCTTGTGCCCGACAATCGCCGCAGCGTGCCCGGTGCTGTGGGTGATGGAACCACTGATATGCCCTGGCCAGACCGGGGAACGGTCTTCGCCGATGGCCGGGATGCAGTGCAGATGATCGAGTCGTTGCAGCGCTTCGCGCGCGCACAGGCGGCCGGCGAGAAATTCCGCCTGGCGCTTGGCGACCGAGCGTTGGATGCTCGCGGGCGGCGGCACATCGCAGCGCTGAAAATCGCCGTGGCTCAATAAAGCCGGGTCGAATCGCGTGCTCAAAAACACCGTGCCCGGCAAAGAAACCGGCAACGGCCAATGATCATCGAGTGGGGTGCAGCAAGCGGGTAGGGGCGTCATGCGCGGTATTTTGCCGAGTTGGTGCGCCAGTGGATAGCCCGATGCGGTTCAGCTGCGGTTCAGAGCCCGTTCAGGGGGAGTTCAGGGGCGCCTGCGTAGTCTGGGCCCCACAGCCTAAATGCGTATGAGGTAACCACCATGACTGCGATCAAAAAGCTGATGTTGGCCTTGACCATGCTCGGCGCCACTGCCGGCGTGCAGGCGTCCGATGGCGCCTTTGCGGCCTTTGGCAGCGAGAAAACCAAGAAATCCAGCAACCTGATCCATCGTGTCAGCTTCGAAGACGCCGGCACCCAGGCCGCGCCGTGGGGCCAGGCCCTGGGCGCTACCCCTGCGCAACCCGACTATCGCAGCGGCTACGCGCACCTGACTGGCCACTACAATGGCATAAAACTGCGCCCCCAAGAGCTGCAGGGCCGCTATGATATCCCCCTGTCGGCTAGTTGAATTGCAGTGGAGAACCTTATGAAATTGCTGGTGGTGGAAGATGAGGCGCTGCTGCGTCATCACCTGTTTACCCGCCTGACCGACAGCGGGCATGTGGTCGAAGCCGTGGCCAATGCCGAAGAAGCCCTGTACCAGACCGGCCAGTTCAACCATGACCTGGCGATCATCGACCTTGGCCTGCCCGGCATGGGCGGCCTGGACCTGATTCGCCAGTTGCGCACCCAGACCAAGACCTTCCCGATCCTGATCCTCACCGCCCGCGGCAACTGGCAGGACAAGGTTGAAGGCTTGGCGGCCGGGGCCGACGACTACGTGGTCAAGCCGTTCCAGTTCGAAGAGCTGGAGGCACGCATGAACGCCTTGCTGCGCCGCTCCAGCGGTTTTACCCAGTCGACTATCGTTGCCGGGCCGCTGCTGCTGGACCTAAACCGCAAGCAAGCCTCCCTGGACGAGCAGCCCCTGGCGCTGACAGCCTATGAGTATCGGATCCTCGAATACTTGATGCGTCATCATCAACAAGTGGTCGCCAAGGACCGCTTGATGGAGCAACTGTACCCGGATGACGACGAGCGCGATCCAAACGTGATCGAAGTGCTGGTCGGCCGCCTGCGCCGCAAGCTGGAAGGCCCGGCCGGGTTCAAGCCGATCGACACCGTGCGTGGCCTGGGCTACCTGTTCAATGAGCGCTGCCGTTGATTCGTTCGCTACGTGTGCGCCTGATGCTGGCGGCCGCCACCCTGGCCGTGCTGTTTATGCTCGGCCTGTTGCCGGCCATGCAAGGCGCGTTCAGCCTGGCGTTGCAGGATTCCATCGAACAGCGCCTGGCGTCGGATGTGACCACCCTGATTTCTGCGGCGCGGGTCGACAATAACCGCCTGCTGATGCCGGCGCAGCTGCCCGATGAGCGTTTCAACCTCACCGACAGTCGGCTGCTGGGTTATATCTACGACCGTGAAGGCCATCTGGTATGGCGCTCGCGGGCGACCCAGGAAGAAAACATCAACTACAAACCGCGCTATGACGGGCGCGGCAACGAATTTGCGCGGATTCGCGAGGCCAATGGCCAGGAATTCTTCGTGTATGACGTCGAGGTGCGCCTACTGGGAGGCAAGAGCGCGGCGTTCAGCATTGTCGCCTTGCAGCCGGTGCGCGAATACCAACTGACCCTCGAAGGCCTGCGTGAGAACCTCTACCTCGGGTTCGGCGCGGCGTTGCTGGTGCTGTTGACGCTGTTGTGGCTGGGTCTGACCTGGGGCCTGCAAGCCCTGCGGCGCCTGAGCCATGAGCTCGACCAGATCGAAGGCGGCACCCGCGAAAGCCTCAGCGAAGAACACCCCCGTGAGCTGCTGCGCCTGACTGGCTCCCTGAACCGCTTGCTGCACAGCGAGCGCGAACAGCGTGCGCGCTACCGCGATTCTCTTGATGACTTGGCTCACAGCCTGAAAACGCCACTGGCGGTGTTGCAGGGCGTGAGCGAAGACATGGCCCAGCGGCCTGAAGAACGTAGCCAGGCGTGGGTGCTGCAATCGCAAATCGAACGCATGAGCCAGCAGATCGGTTACCAACTGCAGCGTGCCAGCCTGCGTAAAAGTGGCCTGGTGCGCCACCAGGTCCGCCTGGAACCGGTGGTGCAAAGCCTGTGCGATACATTGGAAAAAGTTTACCGCGACAAGCGGGTCACCGTGACCTTCGATTTACCGCAGGCCTGCGAAGTGCCCATCGAGAAGGGCGCGTTGCTCGAAATGCTCGGCAACCTGCTGGAAAACGCCTACCGCCTGTGCCTCAAGCAAGTGCGTATCAGCCTGGTGGAAAACCTCGATGGCATTGAGCTGTGTATCGAAGACGACGGCCCCGGCGTACCACCGGACCAGCGTGCACGGATCCTGCAGCGCGGCGAACGGCTAGATCGCCAGCACCCGGGGCAGGGGATCGGGCTGGCGGTGGTCAAGGACATCATCGAAAGCTATCACGCGCGGTTGACGTTGGGGGATTCAGCGTTGGGTGGGGCGGCGTTCAGGATTCACTTTCCTGCCTTGTGATCTGCACTGGCCTCATCGCAGGCACGCCAGCTCCCACATTTTGATGTGTGAATACATTCAACTGTGGGAGCTGGCTTGCCTGCGATGAGGCCCTCCCAGCCAATACACCGCTAACTCTCCTGCGCTCTGTAGGCCCCCGGCGTCAACCCCGTCCACTTCTTGAAGGCCCGATGAAACGCCGACGGTTCGGAAAACCCCAACTGTTCCGCGATCTCCTGCAAAGACAAATCCGCCCGCCCCAGGTGGTAAATGGCGATATCCCGGCGTAGCTCATCCTTCAATGCCTGAAAACTTGTGCCTTCTTCGCGCAGGTGGCGGCGCAGGGTCTGTGGGCTGATGTGCAAGTGCTGGGCGACGGCTTCCAGGTCTGGCCAGAGCGTGCGGTCGCGGCTCAG
This sequence comes from Pseudomonas sp. GW823-FHT02F05, assembly GCF_058797315.1. Classification (NCBI taxonomy): domain Bacteria; kingdom Pseudomonadati; phylum Pseudomonadota; class Gammaproteobacteria; order Pseudomonadales; family Pseudomonadaceae; genus Pseudomonas; species Pseudomonas sp. GW823-FHT02F05. Next base: position 158,126 of record NZ_JBXAJM010000015.1, on the reverse strand, counting down.
CAGGCGGCGCAACTGGCTGCTCAGGCTGTCACCTTCATCCGGCCGGGACAACAAGTCGGCAGGGGAGCGCTGCAAGAAGTGCTTGAGGGTGCGTTCATCCTGCAACAGCGGCAGGCTCAGGTAGCGGCTGGGAAACACCAGGCTGCTGGTCGGCGCGCCGAACACCTGGCGGCAGGGGAACAGCAGGTCATATTCACCGGCATGGGCCGGCATCGGGTAACTGAAGGTGGCCTGCTGCAGCCGGATACGCTGGCCGATCAACCAACTGCCCAGGCGATGCCAGATCACCAGCAGGCATTCACTGAGGAAGTGGTCCGGGTCCCATAGCTGTGAGTCGTCCAGGCTCAGGCGCGCCATGTCGCCTTCTTTGGTCAGCTGCCAGCGTGGGCCTTGGGGGAACAGGCTATAGAACAATAAGCCGCGCTCCAGCGCCTTCTCCAGCGTGCGGCAATGGATCAGCGCGTGGCACATCATGGCGAAAGTGCCGCGTTTGCTCGGCCCTTCGGCAAACCCCAGGTATTCGTCATCCAACCCCAGCCAGAGCATTTGCAGCAAGCGGGCAAATTGCTCTGGAGCGATGCGGGCGCGGGGTTCGGTCAGCAGTTCCGGGGTGATGCCCACCTGCTGCAACACCCCCGAGTAGTCGAAACCGGCTCGGCGCGCACCGCCGAGGGCCGCTCGGGCGTAATGGCTGGCGATGGTACGTTCACGCATGCAAGGGCCTCATCCATGGAGTGGCGGATGGTAGCCATCACCCAGTGGGGCGACAAGGCGGATATCCGCCAAATTGTAGGACGAGACAGGATGAGTGGGCGGAAATCCGCCACTGTGTTGCACTCTCCGGAGTCGCCCGTGAACCCAAAGCCCTCATGTCTAAAGGCCTTCAGCGCGTTTAAGCAAAGTGGCACGCTGTTTGCGATAAGGATTACAGCGCAGGCTTGCTCCTACAGGCTTCGCAAACAACAAATCCCTCCAGTGCAGGAGGGTTCGCAATTCAAGTGCCGTGGGCAATGGCGGATATTTGCCACACGGGACGATTGAGGAACTTTGCAATGACGACTCGTCAGCCAATCTACAAATCCCTGTATTTCCAGGTGATCGTTGCAATCGTTATCGGTATTTTGCTCGGCCACTTCTACCCGCAGACCGGCGTGGCCCTCAAGCCACTGGGTGACGGCTTTATCAAGCTGATCAAAATGGTCATCGCCCCGATCATCTTCTGTACCGTGGTCAGCGGCATCGCTGGCATGCAAAGCATGAAGTCGGTGGGCAAGACCGGCGGCTACGCGCTGCTGTACTTCGAAATCGTTTCCACCATCGCCCTGCTGATTGGCCTGGTCGTGGTCAACGTGGTGCAGCCGGGCGCCGGCATGCACATCGACGTCGCGACCCTGGATGCTTCCAAAGTGGCGGCCTACGTCACCGCCGGTAAAGACCAGAGCATCGTCGGCTTTATCCTCAACGTCATCCCGAACACCATCGTCGGCGCCTTCGCCAACGGCGACATCCTGCAAGTGCTGATGTTCTCGGTGATCTTCGGTTTCGCCCTGCACCGCCTGGGTGCCTACGGCAAGCCGGTGCTGGACTTCATCGATCGCTTCGCCCATGTGATGTTCAACATCATCAACATGATCATGAAGCTCGCGCCAATCGGTGCCCTGGGTGCCATGGCGTTCACCATCGGCGCCTACGGTGTCGGTTCCCTGGTGCAGTTGGGCCAGTTGATGATCTGCTTCTACATCACCTGCATTCTGTTCGTGGTGCTGGTGCTGGGCGCTATCTGCCGCGCTCACGGTTTCAGCGTGTTGAAGCTGATCCGCTACATCCGTGAAGAACTGCTGATCGTACTGGGCACCTCGTCGTCGGAATCCGCACTGCCGCGTATGCTGATCAAGATGGAACGCCTGGGCGCGAAGAAGTCCGTGGTCGGCCTGGTGATTCCAACCGGTTACTCCTTCAACCTCGACGGTACGTCGATCTACCTGACCATGGCGGCCGTGTTCATCGCCCAGGCGACCGACACCCACATGGACATCACTCACCAGATCACCCTGCTGCTGGTGCTGCTGCTGTCGTCCAAAGGCGCTGCTGGCGTGACCGGTTCGGGCTTCATCGTACTGGCCGCCACCCTGTCGGCCGTTGGCCACCTGCCGGTTGCCGGCCTGGCGCTGATCCTGGGTATCGACCGTTTCATGTCCGAAGCCCGTGCACTGACCAACCTGGTGGGTAACGCAGTTGCCACCATCGTTGTGGCCAAGTGGGTCAAGGAACTGGACACCGACAAGCTGCAAAGCGAGCTGGCGTCTGGCGGTACCGGTATCTCCGAAACCCGCGAGCTCGATGACCTGGGCGTGGCTGAAGGCCCGGCGCCTGTCGTCAAGTAAGTGGCTGCTGGCGTGAACTGACGCCAACGCTATCCGTAAACGCCCCGACTGGTTCGGGGCGTTTGCGTTTCTGGCGGGATACAACCGATATTTTTGGTTTACAGTGAGCGCGACAGTACTTACCGGAGGCCTGATGGACAGTGTGGATCTGAACGTCCTGCGCAGCGTGCTGCAATGGCGCCGCGCCGGGCAGCGCGTGATGTTGTACAGCGTGGTGCAAACCTGGGGCAGCGCGCCGCGCCCGCCGGGAGCGATGCTGGCCCTGCGCGGTGATGGTGTGGTGATTGGTTCGGTGTCGGGCGGTTGCATCGAGGATGACTTGATCGCGCGCCTGCAGGACGGCCGCTTACCCGCTGACGGCCCGCCCGTGCAGTTGGTGACCTACGGCGTCACCCGCGACGAGGCGGCGCGTTTTGGCCTGCCCTGCGGCGGCACCCTGCGGCTCACCGAGGAGCGCGTGGAAGAGTGGGGTTGGGTCGAAACGCTGCTGGCGCGTTGTGAAGATCATCAGATTATCGCTCGCGAGCTGAACCTGGCCACCGGCGAAGTGACCTTGAGCGCCGCCAGCAAGACCGACGTGGTGAGCTTCGACGGCGAACGCTTGCGCGCCATCTATGGCCCGCGCTGGCGCCTGCTGTTGATCGGCGCCGGGCAGCTGTCGCGCTACGTAGCGGAAATGGCACGTCTGCTGGATTTCGAAGTGCTGATCTGCGACCCCCGCGAAGAGTTCGTCTACGGCTGGGAAGACCAGCATGGACGCTTTGTGCCGGGCATGCCCGACGAGGCGGTGTTGAATATCCATACCGATGAACGCACGGCTATTGTTTGCCTGACCCACGATCCACGTCTGGATGACATGGCGTTGCTGACGGCGCTGAACTCCACGGCGTTCTATATCGGCGCCCTGGGTTCGCGGGTCAATACCCAGAAGCGCCGGGAGAACCTGGCCGCGCTGGGCTTGTCGGCGGAGGCCATTGCGCGTTTGCACGGGCCGATCGGCCTGCATATCGGCAGCCATACGCCAGCTGAAATTGCGCTGTCGCTGATGGCGGAAATTGTTGCGATCAAGAACGGTGTGGCACCGATGCAGAAAAAACCGATGGCAGTGGTGGCCGAGTGATGGTGGCGGCGATTGTGCTGGCGGCGGGGCAGGGCAGTCGTTTTCGCGCCGAAGCTGGAGCTGATCAAGACAAATTGCTTGCCGCGTGTGCGGGGCTGGATGGCGTTAGTCGGCCGGTCATCGAGCAGGTGCTGCGCAACTTGCCTGAACGTGTTGTAACGCGCTGGCTGGTGACGTCGCCGGAGCGCGGGGAGGTTATCCGCCTGGCAGAGGCTTACGGCTGTCAGGTTGTGCTGCTGGACTCGAGCGGGATGGGCGACAGCATTGCGGCGGCGGTCAAGGCCAGCGGTGCAGCGGATGGGTGGCTGGTGGTGTTGGGGGATATGCCGTTTATTCAGTCATCGAGTATCGAACGGGTGATTGCCAGCGTGGAGGGCATCACTGTGCCGGTATCTGCCGGGCAGTACGGGCATCCGGTGGCTTTCCATCACAGATTTGGGCCGGCGCTGATGGCTCTGAGTGGGGATCGTGGGGCCAGGCCGTTGTTTGCACAAACTCAGGTGCGAGAGGTGCAGGTAGATGATCCTGGTGTGCTTTGGGATGTGGATGTGCCGCAACGGTTGAGTTTTACTGCAGGTTAAGTGTGGCAGCTGGCTTGCCTGCGATAGCGGCCTGACAGTCAACACAGTTGGATTGTGTACATTTCCATTCCTGCGGTAACGACCACTTAAGGTTCCGCCCTGACGGAGGCTAAACCGGCATCCCTGCCGGTTTACCCCCCAAATCCCTGTCGAATTCCGGCCAGCGTGGTTTGACGGGGCGCCTAAGATCAAAAGCAGATCAAGAGCGACTCGCTTCGCATCGTGGTTACCGTCTGTCGTTACAGCCCACAAAGTTGTGTAGATACCTCTGCTGCGATAGCGGTGTGTCAGTCACCGCCACGCTGGCTGAATCGACGCTATCGCAGGCAAGCCAGCTCCCGCAGTGATCGCATTCCAGGTCGAGATAATCAGCCATAAAAAAGCCCCGCCTGATCACTCAGGCGGGGCTTTTTAGTGGCTTATGGAATCAGACGAGGGGTTTAGGCTCGTGCTCTGCTTCCTGGGCCTCGTGCTCTACCGCCTTGGCTGCGGCTGCAGCAGCTTCGGCTTCCTTGCGGCGACGACGCACTTCACGCGGGTCGTTCGGCGCACGGCCGTTTTCGGTGAGGGCGCTTGCAGGTGCAGCTTCAACCACAGGGGCGGCCACTTCGGCAACCACTGGGGCTTCAACTTCAACCACGGGCGCAGGCTCAGCAACCGGCGTCGGCTCAACCACTGGGGCTGGCTCGGCGACGACTTCAGCAACCGGTGCCGGTGCTTCTTCTACCACTGGGGCAGGCGCTGGCGCTTCAACCGGTGCAGCCGGTTCGGCGGTCCACTGGAAGGCGGTCTGTTCTTCGCGAACTTCACGCACAGCCGGAGCAGCTTCTTCGACCACCGGAGCTTCTACAGCCGCTTCGACTACTGGCTGAGGCTCAACCGATGGAGCTGGCTCAACGGCAACCACGTCGGTTTCTGGCTGTGCATCGCGAACCGGGGCAACTTCCACTTCCGGAACCACTGGGGCTTCGACAGGGGTCGTGGCTTCAACGACTGGCGCTTCAACAACCGGCGCTTCAACCGCTGGGGTTTCGGCGGCTGGCGCTTCTACGGCAACAGTGTCTTCGATGGCAGCGGTAGCACGTTCGGCTTGCTCGTGAGCCTGGGCTTCAGCAGGTGCGCTGATGACTGAGCTGGCAACGGCAGCGGTAACGGCCAAACCGGCAGCCAGTTCGGCGCCTGTTGGCTCGTTGTTGGCAGCTTCTGCGTTCTCGCCGGTTTCTTCCGAACCTTCGATTACGTTGCCGTTGGCATCACGCTGACGCTCACGACGGTTGCTGCGACGACGCTGGCCGCGGGAGCGGCGGCGTGGACGATCGCCTTCGGCGTTGTCCTGGCCGTCTTCCTGCAACTGCTCTTCGCCGGTCAGTACTTCTTCTTCGGTGGCAGCAGCGGCTTGCTCGGCGCGTGGTTGACGCTCTTCACGTGGCGGGCGCGGTTGGCGCTCTTCGCGTGGTGCACGTTCTTCACGCGGCTGGCGGGCCGGGCGTTCTTCGGTGCTAACGGCTGCGGCAGCGGCAACGGCAGGTGCCGCGTCCAGAGGCTCGCGCAGTTCACGCACGCGTTCTTCACGCTCGCCACGTGGCTTGCGGTCTTCACGTGGAGCGCGTGGGGTACGTGGGGCGCGCTCTTCACGCGGTGCACGTTCTTCACGGGCGACGGTCGGGGTTTCTTCGCGGGCTTCGCGAGGCGCACGCTCTTCACGTGGTGCGCGTTCTTCACGCGGGGCACGTTCTTCGCGAGGCTTGCGCTCTTCGTCACGGCGGCCGTTGCGGTTACGGCTCTGCTGGCGACCGTTGCGACGCTCTTCGTTGCGCGCCGGGCGCTCGGTGGCAGGTTTTTCAACCACAACCGGGGCAGCAGGCTCTTCCTTGGTGGCGAACAGGCTGACCAGCGACTTCACCAGGCCCTTGAACAGGCTCGGCTCAGGCAGGGCGGCCGGCGCGGCAACCGGGGCGGCAGCTTCGGTCGGTACCGGTGCGTTGGCGCGGGCCGGTGCAGTCTTCACCGCGGCTTCCTGGCGAACCAGGGTGCGGGTCGCAGCGGCTGGCTGGACTTCTTCGACTTCGGCGGCAGCCGCGGCGATTTCATAGCTGGACTGCCCGCTATGGGCTTCCGGGCTGTCGTCACGCAGGCGCTGTACTTCGAAGTGCGGCGTCTCGAGGTGATCGTTCGGCAGGATGACGATACGGGCACGGGTGCGCAGTTCGATCTTGGTGATCGAGTTGCGTTTTTCATTGAGCAGGAAGGCGGCAACCGGAATCGGCACTTGCGCGCGAACTTCGGCGGTGCGGTCTTTCAGGGCTTCTTCTTCGATCAGGCGCAGGATCGCCAGGGACAGCGATTCAACGTCACGGATGATGCCGGTGCCGTTGCAACGCGGGCAGACGATGCCGCTGCTCTCGCCCAGGGATGGACGCAGGCGCTGACGGGACATTTCCAGCAGGCCGAAGCGCGAGATACGGCCCACTTGTACGCGGGCGCGGTCAGCTTCCAGGCATTCGCGGACTTTCTCTTCCACGGCGCGCTGGTTCTTGGCAGGGGTCATGTCGATGAAGTCGATCACGATCAGGCCGCCGATGTCACGCAGACGCAGTTGGCGGGCGATTTCTTCAGCCGCTTCCAGGTTGGTCTGCAGGGCGGTTTCTTCGATGTCGCTGCCTTTGGTCGCACGTGCCGAGTTGATGTCGATGGACACCAGGGCTTCGGTCGGGTCGATCACGATGGAGCCGCCGGAAGGCAGCTCGACCACGCGCTGGAAAGCGGTCTCGATCTGGCTTTCGATCTGGAAACGGTTGAACAGCGGAACGCTGTCTTCGTACAGCTTGATCTTGCTGGCGTACTGCGGCATTACCTGGCGGATGAAGGTCAGGGCTTCGTCCTGAGCTTCAACGCTGTCGATCAGCACTTCGCCGATGTCCTGGCGCAGGTAATCGCGGATGGCGCGGATGATTACGTTGCTTTCCTGGTAGATCAGGAACGGCGCGGAACGATCCAGGGACGCTTCTTTGATAGCGGTCCACAACTGCAGCAGGTAGTCGAGGTCCCACTGCATTTCTTCGCTGCTGCGGCCAAGGCCTGCAGTGCGAACGATCAGGCCCATGTCGGCCGGTGCGATCAGGCCGTTCAGCGCTTCACGCAGTTCGTTGCGCTCTTCGCCTTCGATGCGACGGGAAATACCGCCTGCACGTGGGTTGTTCGGCATCAGCACCAGGTAACGACCGGCGAGGCTGATGAAGGTGGTCAGGGCTGCGCCCTTGTTGCCACGTTCTTCTTTTTCGACCTGGACGATGACTTCCTGGCCTTCGCTCAGGACGTCCTTGATGTTCACGCGGCCTTCAGGGGCTTTCTTGAAGTATTCGCGGGAGATTTCTTTGAGGGGCAGGAAGCCGTGGCGCTCGGAGCCGAAATCGACAAAGGCAGCCTCAAGGCTTGGTTCGATGCGAGTGATACGGCCTTTATAGATGTTGGCCTTTTTCTGCTCGCGTGCACCGGATTCAATGTCCAGGTCGTAGAGGCGTTGGCCATCTACCAGTGCAACACGCAACTCTTCGGGTTGAGTTGCGTTAATCAGCATTCTTTTCATGTTGTACCGTCGGTTTCCGGGCTGCCGGAAACGGCGTTCGGCACACACGACTTCTCACGGTCGGTGTCAGGTGCGTCAAGAGTGGTTGGCCACTCCAGTGTCCAGCAAAATCGGCCAATTGGGCCGGTATCGCGACGGACGCGTCCTGCTCGTTAGCGGTGGTGACAAAGGCACCACTTCAACAAAAGCTAAGGTCAGGAGGAGGAATCAACCGGCGACTGTGGACGAGATGAAGCGTCTAAAACAAGCCTAGTGCTACACAGTCCGACGGTTGTGCATCTCCACCCTACACGTATCCCTGATAATTCGGGTGCTGCCGCGCGCAGAATCCGCAGCGGGTTGGCATTTACCGTGTTCTCCAATGGGGAGAACACGCTCATGGCTAAACAAGACTAGGTGTGGGCGGTTGCGCTCTCACTCAGCTCTTAACAGGCGTTGTTTCCGAAGCATTCGCCATGGTCTGGCTCAAAACTGACTGCACTTTGTGAACTGGCCGTAAATATCGGCGCAAAAGGCGAGTATTCACTCTGCTTTCTGCACTCGCTTCAGGCCTCATGTCACCTGCGCTTGTTACAATCTTGAGCCTTCCTGGGTGGCGAAAGCCCCGTAGGACGGCCTCGCGTCCTGATGAATTGCGATGGTCAGGGCCGGCAGTTTGCCGCATGTCCTCTGTCCAGGCCGCTTTTGGCGGCGTTCGCGACTATAGCAGTAATGATTAAGTGCTTCAATTCCATAAAAAATTGTTATCATCGCCGCCATGACGACTACCACCCCCCCGACCCCCAGCGTCCAGCTGCTTGAGGTCTCGCCGGAATATGCCGGCCAACGCATCGACAACTTTCTTTTGGCCAGGCTCAAAGGCGTGCCCAAGACCTTGATTTATCGCATTTTGCGTAAAGGCGAAGTGCGCGTGAACAAGGGGCGCATCAAGCCTGAGTACAAGCTGCAGGCGGGCGATATCGTCCGTGTGCCGCCAGTGCGCGTGCCTGAACGCGACGAACCGGTACCGCTGGCCCAGGGGTTGTTGCAGCGCCTGGAAGCGTCGATCGTGTTTGAAGACAACAAGCTGATCGTGATCAACAAGCCCTGTGGCATTGCGGTTCATGGTGGCAGTGGCTTGAACTTCGGCGTGATCGAAGCCTTTCGTCAGTTGCGCCCGGATGCCAAGGAACTGGAACTGGTGCATCGCCTGGACCGTGACACCTCCGGCCTGTTGATGATCGCCAAGAAGCGCAGCATGTTGCGCCACTTGCACACCGCCTTGCGTGGTGATGGTGTGGACAAACGCTATATGGCGCTGGTGCGCGGCAACTGGGCCAGCTCGATCAAGAGCGTGCGTGCGCCGCTGCAGAAGAGCAATCTGCGCTCCGGCGAGCGCATGGTCGAAGTGGACGAGGAGGGCAAAGAAGCCCTGACCCTGTTCAAGGTGCTGCGTCGCTTCGGTGACTTCGCCACGATGGTCGAGGCCAAGCCGGTCACTGGCCGCACTCACCAGATTCGTGTGCATACCCTGCATGCGGGCCACTGCATTGCGGGCGACACCAAGTACGGCGACGAAGATTTCTCCAAGGAAATTCGCGACCTGGGCGGCAAGCGCCTGTTCCTGCACGCCTACATGCTCACCGTGCCGCTACCCGATGGCGGCGAGCTGAAACTGCAGGCGCCGGTCGATGAAATGTGGGCCAAGACCGTGGAGCGTTTGAGTGTCGCACCTTGACTACAAGCTGCTGATCTTCGATTGGGACGGGACGCTGGCCAATTCCATTGGCCGCATCGTCGAGTCCATGCACATGGCGTCGACCCGCTCGGGCTTTGAGTTGTGCACGGACCTGGCGGTCAAGGGCATTATCGGTCTGGGTTTGCCTGAAGCCATTCGCACCCTGTACCCCGACATCAGCGACGCCGAGTTGGTAGCGTTTCGCGAGCACTACGCCGACCACTACATTGCGCTGGAAGCTACGCCTTCGCCGCTGTTTGAAGGCGTGGTGCAATCGCTGCAAGCGTTTCGTGCCGAGGGTTATCACTTGGCGGTCGCCACCGGCAAAGCTCGTCGCGGCCTGGACCGTGTGCTCAAGGCTCACGGCTGGGAAGATTACTTTGATATCACCCGCGCTGCGGATGAAACCGCCAGCAAGCCTCATCCCTTGATGCTGGAGCAGATCCTTGCGCACTGTGGCGTTACGCCACGCGAGGCATTGATGGTGGGTGATGCGTCTTTCGACCTGATGATGGCGCGCAATGCAGGCATGGATAGTGTCGCCGTCAGCTACGGCGCCCAGTCTGCCGAGGCGTTGCAGCAGTACGAGCCGAGGCTGACGATTGATCATTTTTCCGAACTGCAGGTCTGGCTCAGCCGGGCCCGATAAGTCTTTGCTGGGGTTGATGGCATGAGTGACGAGTGGAAGGCGCCTGAAAAGGCACAGAGCAGTGATGATAAAAGCTGGAAGCTTTTGGAGAAGACCCTCCTGGCCAGCGTCCAGGAACAGCGGCGTTCGCGGCGCTGGGGGATTTTTTTCAAGCTGCTGACCTTTGTGTACCTGCTTGGGATGCTGGCGCTGTTCAGTCCGCTGATGGACATGGAAAAGAGCGCCACCCGTGGCAGTCATTACACCGCCTTGATTGAAGTGCGCGGCGTGATTGCCGACAAGGAGCCCGCCAGTGCCGACAATATTGTCACCAGCCTGCGCGCGGCTTTTGAGGATGCCAAGGTCAAGGGCGTTATCCTGCGCATCAACAGCCCAGGTGGCAGCCCAGTGCAGTCGGGTTATGTGTATGACGAGATTCGTCGTCTGCGCGCCTTGCATCCGGATACCAAGCTCTATGCCGTAATCTCCGACTTGGGTGCCTCGGGTGCCTATTACATTGCCAGCGCCGCAGACCAGATCTATGCCGACAAGGCCAGCCTGGTGGGCTCTATTGGTGTCACGGCGGCCGGTTACGGTTTTGTGGGTGCCATGGAGAAGCTGGGGGTGGAGCGTCGCACCTACACCTCGGGCGAGCATAAGTCGTTCCTCGATCCTTTCCAACCGCAGAAGGCGGATGAAACCGCGTTCTGGCAAGGCGTGCTCGACACTACCCATCGTCAGTTCATTGCCAGCGTCAAGCAGGGCCGTGGTGACCGGTTGAAGGATAAGGAGCATCCGGAGCTGTTCTCCGGCCTGGTCTGGTCGGGCGAGCAGGCATTGCCGCTGGGCCTGATTGACGGCTTGGGCAGTGCCAGCTCGGTGGCGCGGGATGTGATTGGCGAGAAGGAGTTGGTGGATTTTACGGTCGAGGAATCGCCGTTTGATCGCTTCTCCAAAAAGCTCGGTGCTAGCGTGGCGGAGAAGCTAGCCCTGTACATGGGCTTCCAGGGGCCGTCCCTGCGCTGAAATTCCAAGCTAGGTGTAGATCAACTGTGGGAGCGGGCTTGCCCGCGATAGCGATGGATCAGTCGATATAAGTGTCGCCTGGTACATCGCTATCGCAGGCAAGCCAGCTCCCACATTGCTTTACGAAGGTTTCAAGGGATCTGTACGCTTTCGGTCAGCAGCATGTCCACCAGTCGAATCAGTGGCAGCCCAACCAGGCTGGTCGCATCCGGTCCCTCGGTGCTCCGGAACAAGCTCACACCGAGCCCTTCTGCTTTGAAGCTGCCCGCACAGTCATAAGGCTGCTCGATCCGCAGATAGCGCTCAATACGCTCTGCATCCAGTTCGCGCATGTGTACGGTAAACGGCACGCAGTCCACCTGGCAGCGCCCGGTCTCGCTGTTGAGCAGTGCCAGCCCGGTAAGAAAGCTCACACGCTTGCCGCTGGCAGCCAGTAATTGCTCGCGGGCATTTTCGAAGGTGTGCGGCTTGCCGATGATCCGGCCTTCCAGTGCGGCGACCTGATCCGAGCCAATGATTAAATGCCCAGGATGGCTGGCGGCGAGGGCGCGGGCCTTTTGTTCGGCCAGGCGCTTGACCAGTTCGATGGCGGATTCATCCGGGCGGTGGCTTTCGTCGATATCCGGCGAGCTGCAGGTGAACGGCAGGTGCAGGCGACTCAGTAATTCCCGGCGATAAACCGAGCTGGACGCGAGTAATAAAGGCAGCATATACGTCTCCTCAAGGCAGTCGCCGATTCTAGCGACGTGACCGGCTGACGCACAGGGCTGAATTTCCTTTGACATGGCCGGGTGCATCCCTATAATGCTGCGCCTATGTTGAATGACCCGATTCCACCTCACGTTGACCCGCGCAAATTGGCTGATCGTGGCACCACCCTTCAAGGTGAAGTGCTGCTGGCCGATTTGGAGAGACTCTGCGACCCGCTTTCCGACACTGTCGGTACGGTGCAGGCGAAATTCGTTTTTGAACGAGATGAACGTAAATCTGTGGTAATCCACAGCGTTATCGACACCGAAGTCAAAATGGTTTGCCAGCGTTGTCTTGAGCTGGTCACCCTGCCGATCCACAGCGAATGCAGTTATGCTGTGGTGAAAGAGGGTGCGAATACCCAGTCGTTGCCGAAAGGTTATGACGTGCTGGAACTGGGCGAAGATCCATTGGATCTGCATGCACTGATCGAGGAGGAGCTTTTGCTCGCCTTGCCCATTGTGCCTGCTCATCATCCGGAAGAATGCCAGCAGCCGGAGGGTCTCGATGACGAGGCCGAGCCGAGCGAGGACGAGGTAACGCGGTCCAACCCGTTCAGTGTATTGGCGCAGTTAAAGCGTGACCCAAACGTTTAGGAGTTAATCAATTATGGCTGTTCAGCAGAACAAAAAATCCCGCTCCGCCCGTGACATGCGCCGTTCGCACGACGCTCTCGAGGCTAGCACCCTGTCCGTGGAAAAGACCACTGGTGAAGTTCACCTGCGTCACCACGTATCGCCAGAAGGCGTATACCGTGGCCGTAAAGTGATCGACAAGGGCGCTGACGAGTAATCACTTGTCTGCTCAAGTCATCGCGATTGACGCAATGGGCGGGGACTTCGGTCCCCGCAGCATTGTTCAGGCCTGCATTGCCAGCCTGTCTGCCACGCCCTCGCTGCATCTGACCCTCGTCGGTCAACCCTCCCTACTTGAAGAACTGATTGCCAGCCATCCGGCGGTGGATCGCGCGCGCCTGACGATTACGCCAGCCAGCGAAACCATCAGCATGGATGAAAAGCCGGCGGTTGCCCTGCGTGGCAAACCCGATTCTTCAATGCGGGTGGCCCTTGAGCTATTGCGTGATGGCAAGGTGCACGCCTGTGTCAGTGCCGGTAATACCGGCGCGTTGATGGCCTTGTCGCGGCACGTGCTCAAAACCCTGCCGGGTATTGATCGGCCGGCAATGGTGGCGGCGATCCCGACGCAGAAGGGCTATTGCCAACTGCTGGACCTGGGCGCCAATGTTGATTGCAGCGCCGAGCACCTGCTGCAGTTCGCCGTAATGGGCTCGGTGGCCGCCGAAGCGCTGGGCGTGGCCCGACCCAGGATTGCCCTGCTGAATATCGGTACCGAGGACATCAAAGGCAACCAGCAAGTCAAGCTTGCCGCCACCTTGCTACAAAGCGCGCGGGGCTTGAACTACATCGGCTTTGTTGAAGGTGATGGTTTGTACCGTGGTGAAGCTGATGTGGTGGTGTGCGACGGCTTTGTCGGTAATATCCTGCTCAAGTCCAGCGAAGGCCTGGCAACCATGATTGCCACGCGTATTGAAGCTTTGTTCAAGCGCAACCTGGGGGCACGTATGGTGGGTGCCTTGGCGTTGCCCCTGATGCGACGCTTGCAGGCTGACCTGGCGCCAGCACGGCACAACGGTGCAAGCTTTCTTGGCTTGCAGGGCATTGTGGTAAAAAGCCATGGCTCGGCCGGTGTGCTGGGCTTTCAAAGTGCAATTGCGCGGGCCTTGATCGAGATTCAGGAGAACCTGCCGCAACGCTTGCACGGCCGTCTCGAGGATCTGTTGCCTTAGGCGAATTGGCCCGGGAGTGCTTAAATGTGACCGGCCAGTTCAATTGACCATCCAATCAGTCAGTTTCGTTCGCGCCCACCGTAGGCGCGAGCATTTTTGACGACCAGATCATTAGGGGCTTGTTACATGTCTACATCCCTCGCATTCGTCTTTCCAGGGCAGGGTTCGCAGTCCCTCGGCATGTTGGCCGAGCTGGGCGCGCAATACCCGCTGATCCTGGACACCTTCAAGGAAGCTTCCGACGCCCTGGGTTATGACCTGTGGGCACTGACCCAGCAAGGGCCGGAAGCATTGCTCAACCAAACCGATAGAACCCAGCCGGCCATCCTGACCGCTTCGATCGCCCTGTGGCGCTTGTGGCTGGCTGAAGGCGGCGCACGCCCTGCCTTCGTCGCGGGTCACAGCCTGGGCGAATACAGCGCCCTGGTGGCCGCGGGCAGCCTGACCTTGGCTGAAGCGGTCAAGCTGGTCGAGCGTCGTGGTCAACTGATGCAAGAAGCCGTGCCGGCCGGGCAGGGTGGCATGGCCGCTATCCTGGGCCTGGACGACGCGGTGGTGATCGCGGCCTGCGCCGAAGCGGCGCAAGGCGAAGTGGTCAGCGCGGTGAACTTCAACTCCCCAGGCCAGGTGGTGATCGCCGGTGCCAAGGCGGCCGTCGAGCGTGCCATCGAGGGTTGCAAGGCCCGTGGCGCCAAGCGAGCGCTGCCATTGCCGGTGAGCGTACCGTCCCACTGCGAACTGATGCGCCCGGCGGCCGAGCGCTTTGCCGAGTCTATCGCTGCCATCAACTGGCAGGCGCCGCAGATCCCGCTGGTGCAGAACGTCAGCGCGGCCGTGGCCGCCGACCTCGACACCCTCAAGCGCGACCTGCTGGAGCAGCTGTACAAGCCAGTTCGCTGGGTTGAATCGGTCCAGACCCTGGCCGCCAACGGTGCCGCCGAACTGGTCGAGTGCGGCCCGGGCAAAGTCCTGGCCGGCTTGAACAAGCGCTGCGCCGACGGTGTGTCGACCGCCAACCTCAATACCCCAGAAGCCTTCGCTGCCGCTCGCGCGGCACTGGCCTGAATCCCGTACATAGGAGAAGCCTGCATGAGTCTGCAAGGTAAAGTTGCACTGGTTACCGGCGCAAGCCGTGGCATTGGCCAGGCGATCGCCCTGGAGCTGGGCCGTCAGGGCGCCGTTGTGATCGGCACCGCCACCTCCGCCTCGGGCGCCGAGCGTATCGCCGCGACCCTGAAGGAAAACGGCGTGCAAGGTACCGGTCTTGAACTGAATGTGACCAGCGATGAGTCCGTGGCTGCCGTACTGGCCCAGATCACTGCTCAGTTCGGTGCACCGGCTATCCTGGTGAACAACGCCGGGATCACCCGTGACAACCTGATGATGCGCATGAAAGACGACGAGTGGTACGACGTGGTCGATACCAACCTGAACAGTCTGTTTCGCCTGTCCAAGGGCGTTTTGCGCGGCATGACCAAGGCGCGTTGGGGCCGAATTATCAATATTGGCTCCGTAGTGGGTGCCATGGGCAACGCAGGCCAAGTAAACTACGCCTCTGCCAAGGCCGGCCTGGAAGGTTTCAGCCGCGCACTGGCGCGTGAAGTCGGCTCGCGGTCGATTACGGTCAACTCGGTGGCCCCTGGGTTCATCGACACCGATATGACCCGCGAACTGCCGGAAGCGCAGCGCGAAGCCTTGCTGACGCAGATTCCGCTGGGCCGTCTGGGCCAGGCCCAAGAGATCGCGAATGTGGTCACTTTCCTGGCATCTGACGGTGCGGCATACGTGACTGGGGCTACAATCCCGGTTAACGGCGGGATGTACATGAGTTAAATTGTGACGGATCGCTTCAAAAAAATGTCATACGAGCTGTCTAAAATCCGTTATAAAGCTGCAACTTAATTTATAGGCAGGTGGCCGACCGGGTACAGGGTGAAGCTTTCAGTTGAAAAGCTGAAATGGCTTTCTATACACTTACCCACTGGCCAGCTGCCTGAATTTGTCCATTAGGAGTTAAACAAGGTATGAGCACCATCGAAGAGCGCGTCAAGAAAATCGTCGCCGAGCAACTGGGCGTTAAGGAAGAAGAAGTGGTCAACACTGCTTCCTTCGTAGAAGACCTGGGTGCCGATTCCCTTGACACCGTTGAGCTGGTGATGGCTCTGGAAGAGGAATTCGAGACCGAAATCCCGGACGAAGAAGCTGAAAAAATCACTACTGTTCAAGCTGCCATCGACTACGTTACTAGCCACCAGGCGTAATAGTTTGTAGTCGTCGCTTGCTGTCAGGGAAAAACCGCACTGCTGTAAAGGCGTGCGGTTTTTTCTTTAGCGGCGATGAAAAGTGTCGTCATTAGAAAAAGGAGAGTGCTGTGTCGCGTAGACGCGTCGTAGTCACCGGTATGGGTATGTTGTCGCCACTGGGTACGGATGTGCCGAGCAGTTGGCAGGGCATTCTGGCTGGCCGCAGTGGTATTGGTCTGATCGAACACACGGACCTTTCTGCCTATTCCACCCGTTTTGGCGGCTCGGTAAAGGGCTTCAATGTCGAGGAATATCTCTCGATCAAAGAATCCCGCAAGCTCGACCTGTTCATTCAGTACGGCCTGGCTGCCGGGTTTCAGGCTGTGCGTAACGCCGGCCTGGAAGTCACCGACGCCAACCGTGACCGCATCGGCGTGGCCATGGGTTCAGGTATTGGCGGTCTGACCAATATCGAAGAAACCAGCCGCACCTTGCATGAGACTGGCCCACGTCGAATTTCACCGTTCTTCGTACCGGGCTCGATCATCAATATGATTTCCGGCTTCCTGTCCATTCATCTGGGTGCACAGGGACCGAACTACGCAATCGCCACGGCGTGTACCACAGGTACCCACTGCATTGGCATGGCGGCACGCAACATTGCCTACGACGAAGCCGACGTGATGATCGCCGGCGGCGCCGAAATGGCCGCGTGCGGCCTGGGCATGGGCGGCTTCGGCGCGTCCCGTGCGCTGTCGACCCGCAACGACGAGCCGACCCGTGCCAGCCGTCCGTGGGACAAGGGCCGTGACGGCTTTGTGCTCTCCGACGGTGCCGGTGCGCTGGTGCTCGAAGAGCTGGAGCACGCCAAGGCGCGTGGTGCCACTATCTACGCCGAATTGATCGGGTTTGGCATGAGCGGCGACGCTTACCACATGACTTCACCGCCGTCCGACGGAGCGGGTGCTGCGCGTTGCATCACCAATGCCTTGCGCGATGCGAAGGTCAACCCCAACCAGGTGCAGTACATCAACGCCCATGGCACTTCGACCCCGACCGGCGACCTGGCGGAAGCAGAGGCCATCAAGTCGGTGTTCGGCGAGCACGCCTATAAGCTGGCGGTCAGCTCCACCAAGTCCATGACCGGCCACCTGTTGGGTGCGGCGGGCGCGGTCGAGGCGATCTTCAGTGTGATGGCAATCAGGGATCAGGTCGCTCCGCCGACTATCAACCTTGATGAGCCGGACGAAGGCTGCGACCTGAACTTCGTGCCCCACGAAGCGCAGCCCATGCCGATCGACGTGGCGATTTCCAACTCGTTCGGTTTCGGTGGCACCAACGGTTCCCTGGTGTTCCGCCGGTTCGCCGAGTGATGCACAGCTGGGTCGACGGTCAGCCAGCGGACAGCGTGCCCCTGAAAGATCGCGGCCTGGCCTATGGCGATGGGGTGTTCGAGACCATCGCCGTCAAGGCCGGGCAGCCGTTGCTGCTCGACCGTCACCTGCAACGCCTGGAAGAGGGTTGCAGGCGTTTGGCATTGGTGGTGGATCACGGGTTGATTCGCCACGAAGTGCTGAGCTTCGCCGCCGCCCTTGGCGACGGTATTCTCAAATTGATCCTCACCCGTGGCGACAGCTTGCGCGGTTACGGCATCAACCCTGGCGCCCCTGTGCGCCGCATCTTGCAGGGCAGCGCGCCCGCTGTTTACCCGCCCACCCATGAAGTCGAAGGCGTGCGCCTGTTCGCGTGTGCCACGCGCTTGGCGCAGCAGCCGTTGCTGGCCGGTATCAAGCACCTCAATCGCCTGGAGCAGGTGATCGCGCGTGCCGAATGGCAAGATACCGAACATGCCGAAGGCCTGATGCTGGATATATCTGGCCGGGTGATCGAAGGCATATTCAGCAATCTTTTCCTGGTGAGCAACGGCTTGTTACTAACCGCTGATCTGAGCCGTTGTGGCGTTGCGGGCGTGATGCGCGCCGAAGTTCTGGCCCAGGCACAAGCGCTGGGCGTCCCGGTGGCCGTGGCCGACATCAGTTTGGAGCAGTTGCAACAGGCCGATGAAGTCTTCGTCTGCAACAGCGTTTATGGCATTTGGCCGGTGCGAGGCTGCGCTGCGATGAGCTGGCCGGTTGGGCCGCTCACCCGTAAACTGCAGGGCATTGTTCGCGCGCTATTGGATATTTGAGTTGATACGAAAACTGGTGTTACTGCTGCAGATCAGCCTGATCTCGGCGGCTTTGCTCGTGGGCTTTTCTGCCTGGAAACTCGACTCTGCCCTCAAGCAGCCCCTGAAGCTGCCTCAGGAGCAGTTGCTCGATGTACCTGCTGGCGCTACGCCGACGGGCACCTTCAATCGTCTGGAAGCCGACGGCGTGCTCGACGATGCATTCTGGTTGCGTCTGTACTGGCGCTTCAACCTCGAAGGCCAGCCACTGCACAGCGGCGAGTACCGCATGAGCCCGGGCCTTACCGCCGAGGGTTTGATCGGCCTGTGGCAGCGCGGCGAAGTGGTGCAGTACAGCCTGACCTTGGTGGAGGGCTGGAATTTCCGTCAGGTGCGCACCGCCCTGGCCAAGCATGAAAAGATCGTGCAGACCCTCGCGGGCCTGACTGACAGCGAAGTGATGGATAAGCTTGGCCACCCAGGTGTGTTTCCTGAAGGGCGGTTCTTCCCCGACACCTACCGTTTTGTCCGCGGCATGACTGATGTCGAGTTCCTGAAAAAAGCTTACAACCGCCTGGACGATGTACTCGCCCAGGAGTGGAGCAAGCGTGCCGCCGACGCGCCCTACACCGACCCTTACCAAGCACTGATCATGGCGTCGCTCGTGGAAAAGGAGACCGGGGTGCCTCAGGAGCGCGGGCAGATTGCCGGTGTTTTTGTGCGTCGCCTGAAGATCGGCATGTTGCTGCAGACCGACCCCACCGTGATCTACGGCTTGGGTGAGCGCTACAACGGTAAATTGACCCGCACCCACCTCAAGGAAGCCAACCCCTACAACACCTACATGGTTGCTGGCCTGCCGCCCACGCCCATCGCGATGGTCGGTCGCGAGGCGATCCATGCAGCACTGAACCCGGTACCGGGCAGCAGCCTGTATTTCGTCGCCCGTGGCGATGGTAGCCATATATTCTCGGATAACCTGGATGCGCATAATGCCGCCGTGCGTGAGTTCCAACTCAAGCGCCGTGCCGATTACCGTTCCAGCCCGGCACCGGTGGTGAAACCGCCTGAAGATTCGGCACCTTCCAGTGATGCGCCTACCCCCGACGCTCCGATCGAGCCCGCGCCGGACACGACCGCGCCGCAAAGCCCGCAATGACTCTGACTAAGGACTGCCTGTGACTGGCTTGTTTATTACCCTGGAAGGCCCGGAAGGCGCCGGCAAAAGCACTAACCGTGACTACCTGGCCGAGCGCCTGCGTGCGCAGGGCATCGAGGTGGTGCTGACCCGTGAGCCGGGTGGTACGCCGTTGGCCGAGCGCATTCGCGACGTCCTGCTGACCCCGGGTGACGAGCCGATGAATCCGGACACCGAGTTGCTCCTGGTGTTTGCCGCCCGTGCCCAGCACCTGGCCGAAGTGATTCGCCCGGCCCTGGCGCGGGGTGCCGTGGTGATCTGCGACCGGTTTACCGATTCCACCTACGCCTACCAGGGTGGGGGCCGGGGGTTGTCCATGGAGCGCATCACCACCCTGGAAACCTTCGTGCAAGGCGATCTGCGCCCCGACCTGACCCTGTTGTTCGACCTGCCGGTGGAAGTGGGCATGGCCCGCGCCAGTGCGCGAGGTCGTCTGGATCGCTTCGAGTTGGAAGGCCAGGCCTTCTTTGATGCAGTGCGCAGCGCTTTCCTGCAGCGCGCCAAGGCTGAGCCCACACGTTATTACCTATTGGACGCCGCCCAGCCGCTGAGTCAGGTGCAACAGGCTATCGACGCGCTGCTGCCCACCCTGTTGGAGCGTAGCCGTGGCTGAGTCCTACCCGTGGCAGGACGGCCTCTGGCAGCAACTGGCAGGGCGCGCCCAGCACGCCCACGCCTATCTGCTGCATGGGCCGGTGGGCATCGGTAAACGCCACCTCGCCGAACGCCTGATGGGCAGCCTGTTGTGCCAACGCCCGGTCAATCTGGAGGCATGTGGCGAGTGCAAGTCCTGCCTGTTGCTCAAGGCTGGCAGTCACCCGGACAACTATGTGCTGGAGCCCGAGGAAGCGGACAAGGCCATCAAGGTCGACCAAGTGCGCGACTTGGTGAGCTTCGTGGTGCAGACCGCGCAGATGGGCGGGCGCAAAGTGGTGCTGATTGAACCGGTTGAGGCGATGAACATCAACGCGGCCAACGCCTTGCTCAAAAGCCTTGAAGAGCCGTCCGGCGATACCGTGCTGTTGCTGGTGAGCCACCAGTCCAGCCGCTTGTTGCCGACCATTCGCAGCCGTTGCGTGCAGCAGGCTTGCCCGTTGCCCAGCGAAGCCATGAGCCTGCAATGGCTGGCGCAGGCGTTGCCGGAATGCAGCGCAGAAGAACGAGGCGAGTTGCTGACCCTGGCGGCTGGCTCGCCTTTGGCGGCAGTGAAGCTGCAGGCTCAGGGCGTGCGCGAACAGCGTGCACTGGTCGTGGATGGCGTGAAGAAACTGCTCAAGCAGGAATTGTCCGCCACGCAACTGGCCGAAAGCGCCTGGAAGGATATTCCGCTGTTGCTGTTGTTCGACTGGTTCTGCGACTGGTCCAGCCTGATCCTGCGCTACCAGCTCACCCAGGATGAGAACGGCCTGGGCTTGGCGGATATGCGCAAGGTCGTGCAATACCTGGCGCAAAAAAGTGCCCAGGACAAAGTGCTGAACATCCAGGACTGGATCCTCGCCCAGCGCCAGAAAGTCCTCGGCAAGGCCAACCTCAACCGCGTGCTGTTGCTCGAGGCGTTGCTGGTGCAGTGGGTCGGCCTGCTCGGGCGCCGTTAAATTCCGTGGCTGACGGGTGTATCGTTGGCCCTACCTCTTTTGTGACTTAAGCTCAGATTCCTATGCTCGTAGATTCCCATTGCCACCTTGATCGCCTCGACCTTGCCCAGCACGGCGGTTCCCTCGACGTCGCCCTTGAAGCTGCCCGCCAGCGTGGGGTAGGGCACTTCCTGTGCATTGGCGTCAGCGCCGACAACGCCGCCGACGTCAAAGCCCTGGCTGATCGCTACGCCGACGTCGATTGCTCGGTGGGCATTCACCCGCTTGACCTCAAGCCAGGCGAAGCGCCGGCTCTGGACTGGCTACTGGGCGAACTCAACCATCCGCGAGTGGTGGCCATTGGCGAAACCGGCCTGGACTATCACTACGAGCCTGAAGCTGCCGAGTTGCAGCAGGCCTCGTTCCGCCTGCACCTGCAAGCCGCCCAGCAGACGGGCAAGCCGGTGATCGTGCACACCCGAGGCGCCCGTGCCGATACCCTGGCTTTGCTGCGTGAAGCCGCGTTGTCGCAGGCTGGCGTGTTGCACTGCTTTACCGAAGACTGGGATATGGCCAAGGCGGCCCTGGACCTGGGGTTCTATATTTCCCTGTCGGGCATCGTCACTTTCCGCAATGCCGACGCGCTGCGCGATGTGGCCCGCCAGGTGCCCGCCGACCGCCTGCTGGTGGAAACCGACTCTCCGTACCTGGCGCCCATCCCCCATCGCGGCAAACCGAACTTGCCCGAATATGTACGTGACGTGGCTGATTACCTGGCGATGCTGCGCGGTGAGTCGTACGAGCGCTTTGCCGAGCAGACTACCGAGAACTTCAAGCGCCTGTTCCCGCTGGCCCACGTGGCCGGTTAGGGCGGTCGAATCCCAGGCAAAAAAAACCCGGGTTCTGGGGGGTGAATCCGGGCTAAGACCATTAGGAGTAAAACAAGGGCACGCAGTCCGTCGGTACCCAGGTCGACGCGTCACTTGGGGGAGATGTCGCGCCGACAGTTGAAGTATTGACCACTATCCCATTCAGTCCAGTCGTGATTGATCGTTTTTTAAACAGATTTGGAATACGCGGCCTTCGCTTGAGTTCTCATTGCGCTGATGGGCAGGTTCAGGTGTTGCGTATTATTTCTGACTGATAACGGCGAAATCGTTGGTGCATTGAAAGTTATGTGCCTGACGGGTTCACATAGACATTGCCCAACGACCGTTCAGTCGGGATAATCCCTCGCACCGGGTAAATCGTATCGCCACGTATCCATGGCCCTGCGCAACCCTCCCTATTTCCGACCTTTGCAGACTCTTCCTCATGCACAAAGAACCCCGTAAGGTCCGTGAATTTCGCCGCCGTGAGCAGGAAATTCTCGACACCGCGCTCAAGCTGTTCCTCGAACAAGGTGAAGACAGCGTCACCGTCGAGATGATTGCGGATGCCGTGGGTATCGGCAAAGGCACGATCTACAAACACTTCAAGTCCAAGGCCGAAATCTACCTGCGCCTGATGCTCGACTACGAGCGCGATTTGAACGAGTTGCTGCACTCGGCGGATGTCGACAAAGACAAGGAAGCCCTGTCCCGCGCTTACTTCGAGTTCCGCATGCGTGACCCACAGCGCTACCGCCTGTTCGACCGCCTGGAAGAGAAGGTGGTCAAAGGTCACCAAGTGCCGGAGATGGTCGAGGAGCTGCACAAGATCCGCGCCTCGAACTTCGAACGCCTGACCCTGTTGATCAAGGGCCGTATCAGCGAAGGCAAGCTTGAAGACGTGCCACCGTATTTCCACTACTGCGCCGCCTGGGCCTTGGTGCATGGCGCTGTGGCGCTGTACCACTCGCCGTTCTGGAGCAATGTGCTGGAAGACCAGGAAGGTTTCTTCCAATTCCTGATGGACATCGGCGTGCGCATGGGCAACAAGCGCAAGCACAGCCCGGAACTGCCGGGCGCCGAGAAGAGCGGCGACACCCCTGCCACGTAAGTCATTCGCCACAGTGATGGCGCAACGATTTACTGCCAGGCGCAGTAACCCAGGAATATACTCAGGCAAGGACCTTGCTAAAAGCTGAGTTATGAGTCAGCTTTTAGCGCGCCCGAATTATCCTCTGCCGGAGTGATCCATGATCGTTGATCGTCAAGGCAGGCGTTTTCGCAATTTGCGGATCAGCCTGACTTCAGCCTGCAATTATGCGTGTACCTATTGCGTGCCTGACGGCAAGCGGCTGGTGGCTGCCCAGGATGAACTGTCGGCCGAGGCCATGGCCCGAGGCGTGGCTTACCTGATCGAAGCGGCGGGTATCGAGCGCTTGCGCATTACCGGCGGTGAGCCGTTGGTCAGCCCCAAGTTGGAAGCCTTCATGGGGGCGGTAGGGCAGATGGGCCTGAGCGACATCAGCCTGACCACCAACGGCCAACTGCTGGCGCGTAAACTGCCGTTGCTGGTGGCAGCCGGTATTCGGCGCATCAATGTCTCCCTCGACACGCTGGATGCCGACGCTTTCCGCAGCATCGCCCGTGGCGGCGACCTGGCCACCGTGCTCGATGGCATGGACCAGGCCAGTGCTGCCGGAATCAAGATCAAGGTCAACATGGTGCCGTTGCGCGGCCAGAACCTGGACCAGGTGATGCCGCTGCTCGATTACTGCCTGGCGCGTGGCTACGAGCTGCGCTTTATCGAACTGATGCGCATGGGGCACCTGGCCAAAGACTCCAACGCGTTCCTGCAACAGTTTGTCAGCTTGCAACAGCTGCTCAGCTTGATCGGCGAGCAACATGAATACCTGCAAGCCAACGCACCCGTCGATGCGACGGCGGTACGCTACGAAGTGCCGGGCAAAGGCTTCTTCGGTGTGATCGCCAACGAGAGCGTACCGTTCTGCCGCACCTGTTCGCGGTTGCGGTTGTCCTCTACTGGTTGGCTGCATGGCTGCCTGTCGTCCAGCAATCGCCATTATGTCGGTGACTTGCTCGATCAGCCACGCCATCAAGCGTTGCCAGCGTTGCAGGGCTTGTTGATGAAAGCCTTGGCCGACAAGCAGGAAGTGGCGTTCTCCGGCGGTGCCACGATCATGAAGATCATTGGTGGCTAAGGTAGATATTGCGGGTTCACACATTTGATTTGTGGCGCAGCTGACTGGCGCGGATTCTGCATCCCACGCCCCATTCGCCGGTTTCCTGTCACCGGCCTCTGGAGGATTAGGATGCGTAGTCTGGTTTTGCTGCTGGCGTCATTGGCCCTGGGTGGTTGCATGACCGTCAGTGATATGGCCGAAGGCACCCGCTATCAGATGAGCGATGCCGGACTGCTCGATCACAGCGATACGCGCCGTACTGCCTCGGTGCGCATACAGCCGGACTCCTTTGTGTTTATCGCCCAGGGCGCCTTCGTGCCGCCGGGCAGCGCCTACCCGCGGCCCAATGTGGTGGCCGAGGAAGCCTTCAATGGCTTCGTTGAATATTTCCCTATGGTGCGTCGCGCCCGCCAGCCCGAAGGTCTTGAACAGGCCATGGCCGAAGCCCGTGCCGTCGGTGCTCACTACCTGCTGTATTGCCGTTTTGCGGCAGCCGATGACCGTATCGGCAACGCCGACGAGTGGACCGACCAGCAAGCCCTGGACCGCCTTGGCCTGGACAGCGGGGTGATCCAAGTCATGTTGATCGAGACCAGCACCCAGTATTTGATTGATACTGCACGTATTCGCAGTCGTGGCGGTTTACTGACGTTCCACGACACATCGCCACAAGATTTGATCGCTCGCCCCCTGGCGCAATATGCCCGCGGTTTGCTGGGTATGAGTGATCAGTAAGACAGAGGAGCCCGCCATGACCGATTCCGCCAAGGCCAATGATTTATTGGCCCAACTGCCCAAGGGCAAGGGGCCGGCACCGGTGCATCTGTGGAACCCGGATTTCTGCGGCAACATCGACATGCGCATCGCCCGCGATGGCACCTGGTTCTACCAGGGCACACCTATCGGGCGAAAGCCGATGGTCAAGTTGTTCTCCAACATCATCCGCCGCGATGGCGATGATTATTTTCTGGTGACGCCCGTGGAGAAGGTCGGCATCCGCGTTGATGATGCGCCGTTTGTCGCAGTGACCCTGCAAGTGCAAGGGCAGGGCGAAAGCCAGGTGTTGTGCTTTACCACCAACGTCGACGAACAGGTCGAGGCAGGCCTCGAACACCCGCTGCGGGTGGTCACCGACCCCATCACCCAGGAACCCGCCCCCTATGTGCGCGTTCGCACCAACCTCGAAGCCCTCGTGCATCGCAACGTTTTTTACCAGTTGGTGGAGCTGGCGGTGAGCCGTCCGATCAACGGTCAGAATTGGCTTGGCGTCTGGAGCAGCGGGGAGTTTTTCCCCATCGGCCTGGAGCCCTGAGGCGGTTTTTGTCTTCAGCCTGAAATAATCCTCTTGCGGTAAACGCGCGCTTTCGGTTATCAATTTGTACATGATTAGACATGTTCGATTTGATAAGAAAAAACGCGTCGTCGATGAACTCATCCGCCGTATCGAAGGTGGAGTCATGGCCGACGGCTTTCTATTGCCGGGCGAGCACCAACTGGCCGAGGAGTTTGCGGTCAGCCGGGGCACGCTGCGCGAGGCGCTGGCCGAGCTCAAGCGTCGCAACTACATCGCCACCCAGAGCGGCGTCGGTTCGATTGTCACCTTTGACGGCATGGTGTTGGACCAACGCAGCGGTTGGGCCCAGGCCTTGGCCGATACGGGCGCCCAAGTAAGCACCGACGTCCTGCGTTTCGAAGCCGTGACGCGCCCGGATCTGTTCAGCCGTTTCGGCACCGACCAGTTCATTACCCTCGACCGCCTCCGGCGCACGGCTGACGGTACAGCGGTGTCGCTGGAACGCTCGTTGATGCCGGCCGTTGGCGATCTGGAAAACCTGCCCCACATTGGGCTGATCGATAATTCCCTGACCATCACCCTGGCCGCCTACGGCTACGTCGGGGCCGACGGCGACCAGTGGATCGGTGCTGAACCCCTGAGCGATGAAGACGCCGAATTACTCGGGCGCCCCAGCGGTACGGTATTTCTCAAGGCGTCACGCACCACCTATGATCGTCGCGAGCGTTTCATGGAGCATGTCGAAAGCCTGCTTGACCCGTTGCACTTTCGCCTGCACCTGCAGTTTGGAGCGTCGAAATGACCCGAAAAAATCGCGCACTTGGCGCCTTTTATGGCCTGGCCCTGGGCGATGCCTTGGGCATGCCCACCCAATCCTTGAGCCGCGAGCAGGTACAAAAGCGCTTCGGTGCTATCACCGCCTTGGAAGACGCCGACGCGGACCAGCCCATTGCGCCCAATATGCCTGCCGGTTCCATCACCGATGACACCGAACAAGCCATCCTGGTTGCCGAGTTACTGGTGCAAGGCCAGGGCCAGATCGAGCCCGCCGTGCTTGCCCAGCGCCTGATCGACTGGGAAGCGGGGATGCGTGCCAAGGGTTCTCAGGACTTGCTCGGGCCGTCCACCAAACGCGCGATCGACATGATCCTCGCCGGTCATACTCCGGAGGAATCCGGGCGCTACGGCACCACCAATGGCGCGGCCATGCGCATAACCCCGGTGGGCATCGCCGCCGATGTCAGCGACCCGGCGCGGTTTATCCAGGCGGTGATCCAGGCGTGCCAGGTCACCCATAACACCAGCCTGGGTATTTCCAGCGCTGCGGCCGTGGCGGCGGTGGTCTCGGCAGGCATCAATGGCGTGGACCTGGGGGAAGCCCTGAATATCGGGACCCAGATTGCCCGACAGGCCGAAAGCCATGGTCACTGGATCGCGGGCGGACGCATTTCTACCCGCATCAGTTGGGCTCGCACCCTGAGCGTCGGCAGCGGCGACAAAGCGTTGTTTGCCGACCTGCTTTACGAGTTGATTGGTACTTCGGTGGCTTCTCAGGAATCGGTGGTGGTCTCGTTTGCCTTGGCCCAGCAAGTGGCGTCGGGTGATATGAACGCCTTCGAAGCCCTGTGCCTGGCGGCCAGCCTGGGCGGCGACACCGACACCATTGCCGCGATCCTCGGCGCCATGCTGGGGGCGTGCCTGGGTATGCAGTGCTGGCCTGAGGCGTTGGTTGAACAGGTCAAGCGGGTCAATGGCCTGGACTTGCAGCCGCTGGCCCAAGGGTTATTGGCCTTGCGATAAACACGGAACCAAATGTGGGAACTGGCAAGCCAGCTCCCACATTCAAAAGCGTTGGGTCAGGAAGACTGGATAAAGATTCGACTCGCTGCCACAACCACAACAACAATACAGGCATCAGGAGCCCCCCTTAATGAGCAGCCCCTCTTCCGGCCAAACCGCCGGGCAACTGGAAACACGCGGCATTGAGCCGGTCCCGGAAGGCGAGTGCAACGGTCATCCGCTGCAACTGTTCTGGGTGTGGTTCGCGGCCAATATCAGCATCCTCGGTTTGCCCCTTGGTGCAACGCTGGTGGCGTTTCGTGGCCTGGCCATCTGGCAGGCGATCATCGTCGCGATTCTTGGCGCCGCGGGCTCCTTTGCCGTAGTGGGCATCATCTCCATCGCCGGTCGCCGTGGTCGTGCGCCCAGCTTGACCTTGTCCCGCGCCATTTTCGGTGTGCGCGGCAATATCGGCCCGACATTGGTGTCGCTGATGTCCCGCCTGGGTTGGGAAACCGTCAACACCACCACCGCAGCCTTCGTATTGTTGTCGTTGAGCTCCATCCTGTTCGGCTCGGCAGTGGAGGCCAAGAGCGCGCCGGTGCTCACCCTGATCTTCATTGCCATCTTCGTGCTGTTGACCCTGGCCGTATCGGGCCTGGGCCACGCCACGTTGCTGGTGATCCAGAAGTGGGCCACCTACGTATTCGGCGGCCTGAACATTCTGGTGGGCGGCTTTCTGTGTGCCACCATCGACTGGAGCGCGGTGTTCAACGCCACCCCGGCGCCGTTGAG
This sequence comes from Pseudomonas sp. GW823-FHT02F05, assembly GCF_058797315.1. Taxonomy (NCBI): domain Bacteria; kingdom Pseudomonadati; phylum Pseudomonadota; class Gammaproteobacteria; order Pseudomonadales; family Pseudomonadaceae; genus Pseudomonas; species Pseudomonas sp. GW823-FHT02F05. The sequence goes on along the minus strand of NZ_JBXAJM010000015.1, from coordinate 130,407 downwards.
CGCGATGATCATTGGCGTAGGCACCATGGCTGCCGGTACCGGTATCGGTTGGGCCAACGCCGGTGCAGACATGTCGCGTTACCAGCACCGCAGCGTCAAGGCCGTGCGCCTGGTGGCCTCCGCCGCGTTTGGTGCAGGTATCCCGCTGGTGCTACTGATCACCCTGGGTGGCCTGTTGTCGGTGGGTAACAATGACCTGGCATCGGCCACCGACCCCATCATCGCGATCCGCGACATGCTGCCGACCTGGATGGCCGTGCCGTACCTGATCACCGCGTTCGGCGGCCTGTTGCTGTCGAACAACCTGTCGGTGTACTCGGCCGGCCTCACTACCCTGACCCTGGGCTTGAAGGTCAAGCGCGTGCATGCAGTGATCGTCGATATCGTGGCGATTTTTGCCGGCTCCATCTATTTCATGCTGATCGCCGATAGCTTCTATGGCCCGTTCATTACCTTCATTTCGCTGCTGGCGGTGCCGATCACGGCGTGGGTTGGGATTTTCGTGGTCGACCTGATTCACCGTCATTACTACAGCCCCACCGACCTGCTGGACGTCAGCCCCAACAGTGCCTACTGGTATCGCGGCGGCGTGGAGTGGCGTGCATTTGGCGCCTGGGCCGTGGCCATTGTGCTGGGGTTCAGCTTCACCACCATCGGCACCACCGCCGAAAACATTTGGTTTGCCGGGCCGCTGTCCGACTCCTGGCTTGGCCACAACGGGCTGGGCTGGATCGTGACCTTCGTGGTGGCTGGCGGAATATATGCAGTCTTGGGCGGGGCCTCTGACCGTCGTCCGGGTTTAGCAGAGAGCGCCAATGTCTAGATTGCTGCACACCGGCCAGGTCATTGTCGACCTGGTCATGGGCCTCGACACCCTGCCGGCAAGCGGCGGTGACGTGCTGGCCAACTCCGCCAGTTTCCAAGTCGGTGGCGGTTTCAACGTAATGGCTGCGGCACGGCGCAATGGGTTGCCGGTGGTTTACCTGGGCCGCCATGGCGATGGGCGCTTTGGCGAGCTGGCGCGTGCCGCGATGCAGGCCGAAGGTGTTGAAATGGCCTTGGCGGCCAGCGCTGGCAAAGATACCGGGTTGTGCGTGTCGCTGACTGAAGCGAGCACCGAACGCACCTTCATCTCCCATCTCGGCGCCGAGGGTGAGCTGAGTGCCGACGACTTGGCTCAGATCGTCCCGCGTATCGATGATTATGTGTACGTCAGTGGCTACAGCTTGCTGCTTGAAGGTAAGGCGCAGCCGTTGCTTGACTGGCTGCTGGCGCTTCCGCGAGAGATCGTGGTGGTATTCGACCCGGGCCCGCTGGTCAAGGCGCCGGACTCGGCGTTGATGCGTGCCTTGTTGCCGCGTATCGACATCTGGACCAGCAATGGCCCTGAAGCCCTCGCGTTTACCGGGGCGGCGGATATGAGTCAGGCGCTGCCCATGCTGAATCAGCACTTGCAGGCACTGCTGGTTGTGCGTGATGGACCAAATGGTTGCTGGGTAGGGCGCGGGGTAGAGACTGAGCATGTACCTGGCTTCAAGGTGCAGGCGGTAGACAGCAATGGTGCGGGGGATGCGCATGCAGGGGTATTTATCGCCGGGTTGGCGCAGGGCTTGAAACCCGTTGAGGCGGCGCGTCGAGCGAACGCAGCGGCGGCGTTGGCGGTGACGCGTTGGGGGCCGGCCACTTCACCTGGCGTCACCGAAGTCGACGCATTGCTGGCTGAATAAATACGCACAACCCTAGGGGAGCGGGCTTGCTCGCGAAGGAGGTGTATCAGTTAAAGCATGTGCTGACTGACACACCTCATTCGCGAGCAAGCCCGCTCCCACAACGGGTTCTGCGTTTAACCTGCTTTTTTCAGCGCTTGAACCAACTCATCTTTGCGCATGGTTGAGCGCCCAGGAATATCCTTGGCCCTCGCCTCTTTCATCAAACTTTCCTTAGTCTGCGTACCCAGCGAAGCCCCACTGCTGCGCGGGTGGCCTTCACGGCTGGCAGCGGCACGCTTGGCCGATTCCTGCCGGTCCTGGGTTTTCTTGGCCGGTGCTTTGCGCCTGCCTGATCCGCCGGCTTTTTCACCACCGCCGGACTGTTTGTTGACGGTCGCCCAGGCGCGGGCTTCGGCTTCGTCCTTGGGCAACCCCTTATGCTCATAACTGTCTTCGATATGAGCGGCCTTGCGTTTCTGTTCGTCGGTGTATTTGGCTTTGCTTCCACGAGGCATCGCTAAAACTCCCTCTGGCCCCAGTCGCGGGGCCAGGCCAGAAATGGATTACTGAGTACTTTGAGCGTCGAGCTTGCGCGCCTCATCCACACCAGAAGCGGTGAGCTTGATCGGCAGGTTCAACGCGTATTCGCCGGCGTCGTCGGTGGTCACATGCCCATCCTTGATCAGCCCGCGGTCCTGCAGGAACGCCAAGACACTGGCGACCTCTTTTTCACCGCGGTAATTGTCCAGCACCTCCTTGCCCAAGCCTTGCGGATGGGCGTGCAGCAGGCGGGTGAGGACTTCTTTTTCAAGGTTTCTATCGACGTTCATGCGTACCTCTTCACTGGGAAATGGTCGGGTGTTGGTCGTACCAAGGGTGCATCAAGGCGCTGGTTGTTTCTGCGCGCCGGGGATGTTCGAGTCGTCGCCCTTGTTGATCTTCGGCTCATTGTTGCTCGTGCCAGGGCCCATCTTGCCGTTGCCTACGGCAGGCGGTGCCTGGCGCTGGGTGTCGTTGCCTTTGGTGCGTGGGTCGGCGCTGTTGTCGATGATCGCGCCACCGTTGGTATCCAGGCCGGTGCCCATGGATTTTTGCGACTCGGTAGTGGCGTCCGGCGTTGGATCGGTGGGGCCAGTGGTCGAGCTAGCCGCAAAGGCGCTCAAGGACGCGGCAGACAACAGGCCGGTGAGGGCGAGGGCAGCAAATTTGGAATTTTTCATCAGGGTGTCTCCATATGATTAATGTCCTTACCCTGTATTGGTCTGCCCGCGTTTGCCGATCGTGCCGGGATGGCGACGAACGGTATCAGCTCACATGTATCACTTTATGTGCCGATAGTCGGCGCGCTACCAAGCGCGCCACTGTGATCGTCCAGTTGAGTGCGGCGATCACCAGTACGCTCAGCATCATTGTCGCAAGGCCGAAGTCGACGATGATCTTGCCTGCGAGCCAGGGAAACCCGAAGACGCCGATAAAGTACGCCAGGCTGAACAGCAATAACGCCTGGGAAGTGGTACCGCTGGGCGCTTCGTTGGCCACCAGGCCGTTAATCACCGAATACGTCAGGCCATACCCGATCCCTAGCGTGGCGGCGGCGAGCACATAACTGAGGTTGCCGCTGACACCAAACGCGAACAGCGTGATCGCGCCGAGCATCACCCCGGATAATACGCAGGCAGCCTGGTACGCATCGCGCTTGACCACGAAACCGGCGATCAGCAGGCGACTGATAATTGCCGCTGTCAGGAAACCCGCGAAGAACAGCGAATAGTCCAGCTTATGGGCAACGGCATAGCTGGTCTGGAACGAAGATAGCCCCCCGAATACGCAGCCACCCAGGCCAACCATCAGGATGGCGAACGCCGCCTTGGAAGACAGTACGCGGCGGCTTGCAGCCCAGGAAATCCTGGATGTCGGTACATTCGCGTGCTGTCGCAACCGAGAGCCCATGCGCCAGAACATCACCACCCCGGCGAGGCTGGCGAGCCCGGCAATATAAAACGCCGTTGTCAGGGGCAGGTCCAGCGCAGTGGCGGCGCGTCCCAGCAAAGGGCCGGAACCTATGCCGCTCAACATACTGCCCGAGAGCAAGGCGAAATATTTGGCCCGCTGGCGGGGTTCCACCAGCAGCGTCACGATGATCGGACCCAAGGTATAGAACACGCCCCAGCCCAAGCCAAGGGACAATCCAAACAGCATCAAGCCCTGGCCAAACCCTGGCGTCAGGGCAAACCCCAGGCAGGCCACCACTAACAATAGGCCGGTGCTCGCAATCGCTCGCGCCGCGCCCATCGCATCGGCCAGATGCCCGGAAAGCACCACCGCTACGAAGGTGCTGAGCATTGCCGTGGCAATGACACTGCCCGCGTCGTGTTCATTACCGCCACGGGCATGGATCAGCAGTGACAACAAAAAGGTCGAGCCGTAAGACAGTGACAGCAGGAAACTGGCGAGGCAGAACAGCGCGAATGTCTTCGTGCCCACTGGTGGCGTGGCGTGCATGAGCAGGTCTCTGATCGTTGGATTTATGCCCATTGTTTACCATGGGCGTCCCCAGGCTTTGTTCTGTTGTTGCTGATGCTTGCTTCACCCCGCGCCGGAGTGAAACGTGCTGATTGGCATCAATTGCACTGCAAACGGCCATCAAACCGTCTTAGTATGTGGCCTTTGAATTTGCCCAAGGCTCGCCCATGACCATCGAGATTCGCCCCGCCGTGCCCAGCGATGCTGCGCAGATCCTGACCTTTATCACTGAACTTGCCGAGTACGAGAAAGCCCGGCATGAAGTGATCGCCAGCGTGGTGGATATCGAACGCAGCCTGTTCAGCGAAGGCGCCACGGCCCATGGCCTTATCTGCTTGCGCGACGGCTTGCCGATTGGCTTTGCGGTGTTCTTTTTCAGTTACTCGACGTGGCTGGGCAGTAACTGCCTGTACCTGGAAGATCTGTACATCAACCCGGAACAACGCGGCGGCGGGGCCGGCAAGAAGTTGCTGCGCCACTTGGCCAAGATCGCCTGTGACAACGGTTGCGGGCGCTTTGAATGGAGCGTGCTGGACTGGAACGAGCCAGCGATTGCCTTCTACAAATCCATAGGCGCCCAGCCTCAGGAAGAATGGGTGCGTTATCGCATGGAAGGCGATGCCCTGCGCGACTTTGCCCAAGGCTGAAGCCTCGTTTATGTAAACACTAAAACCAGAATGTGAGCTTTCCTGTGGCGAGCAAGCTTGCTTGCGCTGGGGTGCGAAGCGCCCCCCAAAAGCGGGAGTCTGCTGCGCAGACAGCGGGAGCAAGCTCCCTCGCCACAGCTAACCCGCTCGAACATTTTTTTATTTTTCTCAATATATGGGATCTTAATTTATATATTGAGATATTTCAGGCGATGGGTTTATAGTCGCCAGCATCAGCACTCACTACAAAAAATAAAAAGGTGAAGCGATGCAGGCGCAACCGTTGTCCCTACCCGCCGTGCCCGAGCCGACTTATGGCGAGCGGCTGAAGAACAAGGTGGTGATCGTCACCGGCGCCGCCCAAGGCATTGGCGAAGCCATCGTTACCTGTTTCCAGGCCCAGCAGGCGCGGTTGATCATTGCGGATATCCAGGGCGACAAAGTCGAGAAAATCGCCGCTCATTGGCGCGAACACGGTGCGCAGGTTTACGCCCAACCGGTTGATATTACTTCCAAGGATCAATGGCAGGCACTGGTCAACCTGGCCATCGAGCGCTTTGGCCGCGTGGATGTGCTGGTCAACTGTGCCGGGGTCAACGTGTTCCGTGACCCGCTGGAGATGAGCGAAGAGGACTGGCGCCGCTGTTTCGCCATCGACCTCGACGGTGCCTGGTACGGCTGCCGCTCGGTGTTGCCGCACATGATCGAGCAGGGCATCGGCAGCATCATCAATATCGCGTCCACCCATTCCAGCCACATCATTCCCGGTTGCTTTCCTTACCCTGTGGCCAAGCACGGCCTGCTCGGCCTTACCCGGGCCCTGGGCATCGAGTACGCGCCCAAGGGCATCCGCGTGAATGCCATCGCCCCCGGCTATATCGAAACCCAGCTCAACGTCGATTACTGGAACGGTTTCCCTGACCCTCACGCCGAACGCCAGCGTGCGTTCGACCTGCACCCGCCCAAACGCATTGGCCAGCCCATCGAAGTGGCCATGACAGCACTGTTCCTGGCGACCGACGAGGCGCCCTTTATCAACGCCACTTGCCTGATGATCGATGGCGGGCGGTCTGTGATGTACCACGACTAAAGCGTTTTCCAATAACAAGAAGGAGGTGGTCCATGTTCAAGCAAACACTCGGTGCCGTGGCACTGGCAATGGCGTTCTGCGGCTGGGTATCGGCTGAAGAAGTGAAGATCGGTTTCCTGGTCAAGCAGGCCGAGGAACCCTGGTTTCAAACGGAGTGGGCATTCGCGGAAAAAGCCGGCAAAGAGCATGGTTTTACTGTGATCAAGATCGCCGTGCCCGATGGCGAAAAGACCTTGTCGGCCATCGACAGCCTGGCCGCGAATGGCGCCAAGGGTTTTGTGATCTGCCCGCCGGACGTGTCCCTGGGCCCGGCCATCGTTGCCAAGGCCAAGGTCAACGGTTTGAAAGTGATGGCCGTGGATGACCGCTTTGTCGATGCCAAGGGCAACTTCATGGAAGACGTGCCATACCTGGGAATGGCCGCGTTTGAAGTGGGCCAGAAGCAGGGCGCCGCCATGGCCGCCGAAGCGAAAAAACGCGGTTGGGACTGGAAGGACACCTATGCGGTGATCAATACCTTCAACGAACTCGACACCGGTAAGAAGCGTACAGACGGCTCGATCAAATCCCTCGAGGAGGCCGGTATTCCCAAGGACCACATCCTCACCGCTGCGCTGAAAACCCTCGACGTCCCCGGCAGCATGGACGCCACCAACTCGGCCTTGGTCAAGCTGCCGAACGGGGCGAAGAACCTGATCATCGGCGGCATGAACGACAACACCGTGCTCGGCGGCGTGCGCGCCACCGAAAGTGCCGGCTTCAAGGCCGCCAACGTCATCGGCATCGGCATCAATGGCACCGACGCCATTGGCGAATTGAAGAAAGCCGACAGCGGTTTCTTCGGCTCCATGCTGCCCAGCCCGCATATCGAGGGCTATAACACCGCGCTGGCGATGTACGAGTGGGTCACCACCGGCAAGGAACCGGCCAAATACACCGCCATGGACGAAGTGACCTTGATCACCCGCGCCAATTTCCAGGAAGAACTGACCAAGATCGGCCTGTGGAAATGAGCGGCGCGGCCCTGCGTTTCAATGGCATCGGCAAGGAGTTTCCCGGTGTGAAAGCCCTGGCGCAGATCAGCTTTGAAGCGCGGCCGCATTCGGTGCACGCGCTGATGGGCGAGAACGGCGCAGGCAAGTCGACCCTGCTGAAAATCCTCGGCGGCGCCTACATTCCGTCCAGCGGTACGGTGCAGATCGGCGCGCAGACCATGGCCTTCAAATGCGCCGCCGACAGCATCGCCAGCGGTGTGGCGGTGATTCACCAGGAGCTGCATCTGGTGCCGGAAATGAGCGTGGCCGAGAACCTGTTCCTCGGGCATTTGCCCACGCGCTTTGGCGTGGTCAACCGGAGCCTGCTGCGCAAGCAGGCCCTGGCCTGCCTCAAGGGCCTGGCCGATGAAATCGACCCCGACGAAAAACTCGGGCGCCTGTCCCTGGGCCAGCGCCAACTGGTAGAAATCGCCAAGGCGCTGTCCCGTGGCGCCCATGTGATCGCCTTTGACGAGCCGACCAGTAGCCTCTCGGCGCGGGAAATCGACCGCTTGATGGCGATCATCACGCGCCTGCGCGAGGAGGGCAAAGTGGTGCTCTACGTGTCGCACCGTATGGAAGAAGTGTTCCGTATCTGCGACGCAGTGACGGTGTTCAAGGACGGTCGCTACGTGCGCACGTTCGAGGACATGAACACGCTGACCCACGATCAGATGGTGACCTGCATGGTCGGTCGCGATATCCAGGATATTTACGATTACCGACCGCGTGAGCAGGGCGAAGTGGCGCTCAAGGTAGACGGCTTGCTCGGTCCTGGCCTGCGTGAACCGATCAGCTTTGAGGTGCGCAAGGGCGAGATCCTGGGCCTGTTCGGGCTGGTGGGCGCGGGGCGTACCGAGCTGTTTCGCCTGCTCAGTGGGTTGGAGCGCGCCAGTGCCGGCAGCCTGGAACTGTGCGGGCAAGCGCTGCAACTGCGCTCACCCCGGGACGCCATCTCCGCCGGGGTATTGCTGTGTCCGGAAGACCGCAAAAAGGAAGGCATCATTCCGCTGTCCAGCGTGGCGGAAAATATCAACATCAGCGCCCGTAGTGCCCATGCCTCGTTCGGCTGGTTGCTGCGCGACGGCTGGGAGAGGGACAACGCCGAGCGGCAGATCCAGGCCATGAAGGTCAAGACGCCCAGTGCCGAGCAGAAAATCCTGTACCTGTCCGGTGGCAACCAACAGAAAGCCATCCTTGGCCGCTGGTTGTCGATGCCGATGAAGGTCCTGCTGCTGGACGAGCCCACCCGGGGTATCGACATCGGCGCCAAGTCGGAGATCTACCAGATCATCCATAACCTGGCGGCCAGTGGCATTGCGGTGATCGTGGTGTCCAGCGACCTGATGGAGGTGATGGGCATCTCCGACCGCATCCTGGTGATGAGTGAAGGCGCCCTGACCGGTGAGTTGCCCCGCGCCCAAGCGGATGAAGCGCGCCTGCTGCAACTGGCGCTGCCACAGTCGCGGGCTTGAACAAGAACAAGAGGGTTTGGCTATGTCTGAGGTAAAAACTGCAAAGGGTTTCTGGCCGGGTTTCAATCAGCGCAAATTTCTCGATGACTGGGTGATGCTGCTGGCGGCACTGGGCATTTTTGTGCTCAGCGCGGTATTCATCGATAACTTCCTGTCACCGCTGAACATGCGCGGTCTGGGCCTGGCGATTTCGACCGTCGGTATTGCTGCGTGCACCATGTTGTTCTGCCTGGCCTCAGGGCACTTCGACTTGTCGGTAGGCTCGGTGATAGCCTGCGCCGGGGTGGTGGCGGGCATCGTGATGCGTGACACCGACAGCGTGGTACTCGGCGTGTCGGCGGCCTTGGCCATGGGCCTGGTGGTAGGGCTGATCAACGGCATTGTGATCGCCAAGCTGCGCATCAATGCGTTGATTGCCACCCTGGCGACCATGCAGATCGTACGTGGCCTGGCCTACATCTTCTCCAGCGGCAAGGCGGTGGGGGTGATGAACGAAGGGTTCTTCGTGTTCGGCAACGGCCAGCTGCTGGGCGTGCCGGTGCCGATCATCATCACCGTCCTGTGCTTTGTGTTCTTTGGCTGGCTGCTCAATTACACCACCTATGGGCGCAACACCATGGCCATTGGCGGCAACCAGGAAGCGGCGTTGCTCGCCGGGGTCAATGTCGATCGCACCAAGATCATCATCTTTGCCGTGCACGGTTTGATCGGCGCCTTGGCCGGGGTGATCCTCGCGTCACGCATGACCTCGGGCCAGCCGATGATTGGCCAGGGTTTCGAGCTGACGGTGATTTCGGCGTGCGTGCTGGGCGGGGTGTCACTGAGCGGCGGCATCGGCATGATCCGCCATGTGATTGCCGGGGTGTTGATTCTGGCGATCATCGAGAATGCGATGAACCTGAAGAACATCGATACCTTCTACCAATATGTGATTCGTGGCTCGATCCTGTTGCTGGCGGTGATAATCGACCGCATGAAACAACGCTAATGGTCGCCCTCTGAAGATCAAACTGTGGGAGCTGGCTTGCTGTGGCGAGCAAGCTTGCTTGCGCTGGGGTGCGAAGCGCCCCCAAAAGCCGGCTCCAGCTGCGCTGTCGAACGGGAGCAAGCTCCCTCGCCACAGCAAGCCAGCTCCCACCTTGGATCTCCTGTGTTCAAGAGGGCGGTATTTGCCATAATGCCCCCGCTTTCATACTTATAGGCCCGATATGCAGGAAAACGCCCACACCCCCGTCAAAGACGCCGCCCCCACCGGCACCCAGACCCTGTTGCGCGGCCTGGGCGTGGTGCAAGCGGTGGCGGCTGGTGCGCGGGATCTCAAGGAGATCGCCCGGCGCATCGGCACCACGCGCAGCACAACGCACCGCCTGGCCAGTTGCCTGGTGGACGAGCGTTACCTGCGCGTGGTGCCCCAGGTCGGTTATCTGCTGGGGCCCAAGCTGATCGAGTTGGGGTTCCAGGCCCGTGAAGAGTTGCCCTTGGTGAACCTGGCGGTGCCCTACCTGGATGAGTTGTCGGCGCTGACCGGCGATACCATTCACCTGGCGATTCGTGAGTACGACGAGGTGCTTTACCTGCACAAGAACCCCGGCCGCAATGGGCCGGAAATGCGCTCGCGGGTCGGCCATCGCATGCCGCTGGCGCGCACCGGTATCGGCAAGGCGTTGATGCTGGACGATTCGCCGCAGGAGTGGCAGCGCTTGTATGAGGCGAGCTTGCCGGCGGTGGGCAAGAGCCTGCAATGGCCGCAGCACCCGGAGCAATCCTGGGCGCAGTTCGAACAGCGCATGCATGAGTATGTCGAGGGTGGCTACGCGTTTGACCTCGAAGACAACGAGCCTTCGATCCGCTGCGTGGCCGCACCGGTGCGCGATGCCAGCGGGCGCATTGTCGCCGGCATCAGCATTGCCAGTACGGTGCCCTACATGCCGCTGGAGAAAATGGCCGAACTGATCCCTGTGATCAAACAGGTCGCAGCCCGGCTGTCAGCGGAGTTGGGCGCCAAGGCCTGATCAGGCTTTCAGGCTCGCCATGTCGATGACAAAGCGGTACTTCACATCACCGGCAATCATGCGCGCATAAGCTTCGTTGATCTGGCGAATGTCGAGCATCTCGATGTCGCAGGTAATGCCATGCTCGGCGCAGAAATCCAGGACTTCCTGGGTTTCGGCAATGCCGCCGATCAGCGAGCCGGCCAAGACTTTACGACCCAGCACCAGCTTGGCAGCGTTGACGGGTGGGTCCACCGGCTCGATCAGGCCGACCAGGATATGCACGCCGTCAAAGCGCAGCACATCGAGGTAGGGGTTCAGGTCGTGCTGCACCGGGATGGTGTCCAGCAGGAAATCGAAGTGCCCGGCAGCAGCTTTCATTTGCTCGGCATCAGTGGACACGATCACATGGTCGGCGCCCTGGCGACGGCCTTCCTCGGCCTTGCTGGCCGAGCGCGTGAACAACGTGACTTCGGCGCCCATGGCTTTGGCGAATTTGATGCCCATGTGGCCCAGGCCACCCATGCCGAGGATCCCGACTTTATCGCCGGCTTTCACGCCGTAGTGCTTGAGGGGCGAGTAGGTGGTGATGCCTGCGCACAGGATCGGCGCAGCGCTGGCCAGGTCGAGCTTGGCCGGGATCTTCACCACGAAATGCTCGCTGACCACGATGCTGTCGGAGTAGCCGCCCATGGTGTTGCTGCCATCCACGCGGTCCGGCGTGGCATAGGTCATGGTCGGGCCTTCGAGGCAGTATTGCTCAAGGTCTGATTGGCAGGCTTCGCAGTGACGGCACGAGTCGACCATACAGCCTACGCCCACCAGGTCACCGACTTTATGCGCAGTGACGTTGGCGCCGACGGCGGTGACTTTGCCGACAATTTCGTGGCCCGGCATCAGCGGGTACACGGCGATGCCCCATTCGTTGCGAGCCTGGTGGATATCGGAGTGGCACACGCCGCAGTAAAGGATCTCGATGGCCACGTCATCGACGCGCGGGCTGCGGCGTTCAAATGACATCGGGGCGAGGGGCGTGGTGGCCGACTGGGCGGCGTAACCGATGGCGGTGTACATAGTAAACCTCACAAAAGCTTGGACTGCAGAGGCGGCAAATTCTGCGCGCCGGCCCCTGGCGCGAACATGGCAATTGCTCCGAGTCTCATGCCTATTCGTCCGGCAGTGCCTGAGGTTTGGATATATTGGCCGCCAGACCTGCGATGATGCTGTCATCCCTCATCCGCGAAGTTTTTTGCCATGCTGTTGACCCGCCATTTGGACGCCAATGCCACGCTGGTTGCCTTGATCGAAGGGCTCACGCCCCGCGACGGTTTTTCCCCGACTCACCTGCCCGGCGTGCAGGTGCTGCGCGCCAGTTGCGATGTGGCGCGTGGGCCGCAGATCTATGAGCCAAGCCTGATGTTCGTGGCCCAGGGCAGCAAGGTCGCCTACCTCGGCCCGCGCACGTTGGAGTATGGCGCCGGGCATTACCTGATCCAGGCGATGCCAGTGCCGTTCGAATGCGAGACCTTTGCCATGGCCCCCGAGGCGCCGTTGTATGGCGTGACGGTAGGCATCGACCGCGTGGTGTTGGGCGAGTTGGTGATTGCCATGGGCATGCAAGCCGGGCCGCCGCCGACCGCGCAGACCTTGGAGTCGATGAGTTCGGTGGTGCTGGACGATACGATGCGCGGCTGCGTCGAGCGGTTGTTGCAGTGCCTGCACGATCCGCTGGAAAGCCGGATCATGGGGCCTGCGCGGGTGCGCGAATTGTTGTTCACCGCCTTGCGTGGGCCTCAGGCCGATGTGCTGCGTGCGCTGGTGGAACAACAGGGGCAGTTTTCGCGCATCGCCACCTCATTGAATCACCTGCATGCCCATTACGCCGAGCCGCTGAATATCGAGACGTTGGCCGGGTATGCGCACATGAGTGCGTCGACCTTTCATGAGCATTTCAAACGCTGCACCTTGTTATCGCCGGTGCAGTACCTCAAGCGCCTGCGGCTATTGAAGGCCCAGCAGTTGCTGCTGGTGGAAGGCATGAGCGTGGCGCAGGCGGCGCACAAAGTGGGGTATCAAAGTACGTCGCAGTTCAGTCGGGAGTACAAACGTTACTTCCTGCGCAACCCAGGCGAAGAGCGGGCCGCCTGACACCACGAGGTTATTGTGGGAGCTGGCTTGCCTGCGATAACGGTGGGTCAGCCATACATTTGGCACCTGAAGACCGCCATCGCAGGCAAGCCAGCTCCCACATATTGATCGATGTCGCCCACAAAAAAGGCTCCCATTTCGGGAGCCTTTTCTGGTTAAGCGAACGACTTACATATTCGGGTAAGTCGGCCCGCCCGCGCCTTCCGGCGTCACCCAGGTGATGTTCTGCGAGGGGTCCTTGATGTCACAGGTCTTGCAGTGCACGCAGTTCTGGGCGTTGATCTGGAAGCGTTTCTCGCCGTCTTCCTTGGTCACCACTTCATACACGCCTGCCGGGCAGTAGCGCTGCGCCGGTTCATCGTAGAGCGGCAGGTTGGTGCCGATCGGGATGCTTGGGTCTTTGAGCTTCAAGTGGCACGGCTGTTCTTCTTCATGGTTGGTGCCGGAGATGAACACAGAGCTCAGTTTGTCGAAGCTCAGCTTGCCGTCGGGTTTGGGGTAGTCGATCTTCTGGCTGTCTTTGGCCAGCTTCAGGCAGGCGTAGTCCGGCTTGGTGTCGTGCAGGGTGAAAGGGATCTTGCCGCCGAAAATGTTCTGGTCGAGCCAGTTGAAACCGCCGCCGATGATTGCGCCGAACTTGTGCACGGCCGGGCCGAAATTACGGCTGGCGAACAGTTCTTCATACAGCCAGCTGGCTTTGAAGCTGTCGACATATGTGGTCAGTTCATCACCGCCCTCGGATTCGGCAAACAGGCGGTCGGCCACGGCGTCGGCGGCGAGCATGCCGGACTTCATCGCGGTGTGACTGCCTTTGATCTTGGCGAAGTTCAGGGTGCCCAGATCGCAACCGATCAGCGCGCCGCCTTTGAAGACCATCTTCGGCAGCGAATTCAGGCCACCTTTGCAGATCGCGCGGGCGCCGTAGCTGACCCGCTTGCCGCCTTCCAGGTACTGGGCCAGCACCGGGTGGTGCTTGAGGCGCTGGAATTCATCGAACGGCGACAGGAAGGTATTGCTGTAGGACAGGTCGACGATCAGGCCGACCACGACTTGATTGTTTTCCAGGTGATAAAGGAACGAGCCACCGGTGTTCTCTTTACCCATGATGTCCAGCGGCCAACCGGCGGTGTGCACCACCAGGCCCGGCTGGTGCTTGGCTGGGTCGATTTCCCAGATTTCCTTCAGGCCAATGCCGTAGTGCTGGGCGTCGGCGTCGCTGTCCAGGTTGAAGCGCTGGATCAGTTGCTTGCCGATGTGGCCACGGCAACCTTCGGCGAACAGCGTGTACTTGCCACGCAGCTCCATGCCCGGGGTGTACAGGCCGTCTTTTGGCTTGCCTTCACGGTCGACGCCGAGGTCGCCGGTGATGATGCCGCGTACCACGCCGTTCTCGTCGAACAGCGCTTCCTGGGCGGCGAAGCCTGGGTAGATTTCCACGCCGAGGTTCTCGGCCTGCTGGGCCAGCCAGCGGCACAGGTTGCCCAGGGAAATGATGTAGTTGCCTTCGTTGTGCATGGTCTTGGGCACAAAGAAGTCGGGCACCTTGGTGGAGGCTTCCGGGCTGCGCAGTACATAGATGTCATCGCGCACCACGGGCGTGTTGAGCGGAGCGCCGAGTGCTTTCCAGTCCGGGAACAGCTCGTTCAGGGCACGTGGTTCAAACACGGCACCGGAGAGGATATGGGCGCCGACTTCGGAGCCTTTCTCGACCACGCAGACGCTGATTTCCTTACCGGCTTCGGCGGCCTTCTGCTTCAGTCGGCAGGCGGCAGACAGGCCCGCCGGGCCAGCGCCGACGATGACCACGTCGAATTCCATGTATTCGCGTTCCACAGGCTATCTCCTACTCAAGGCTCAACAGGCTTTTTTTTCTAATGGGTGGAGGTTCGGTGTGGTTCTGCGCGAAGGCAGCACCCACCTGTCTCTCTAGGTGGCGCATTATATATAGACCACCGACAGCGTCCAATACAAACGTTTGTTTGAATCGCCTGCAGCCTAGATAAATCAAAGCAACGGGGCTTATGACTGACCATTTTGCCGTATTGACCAGAATAGGCGTTCCGGTCAAGATACGGTCGGTTTTGCGCTTCCCGTAGGCAGACTGCAGGTTTCAAGAGCACGTCCAAAGACAGGCCGAAGGCAATGAAGGTGATGCGCACCCAAACGTTGGAGCGCAGTTTACACGCCACGATAAAGAATGACCTCTCAGTCACCACTGACGAACGGTCGTCATTTCCCGTGTGCAAGGCCACTGCCGAGGTCTTTGGAGGTGCCCTTGTGTGCCGATGAGCATCAACCGCCAGGTTCGCCTAGGCGACTTTCTTTTCACCGGAGAGTAACGAGGAATCCATGAAGGTTCTTGTAGCTGTCAAACGCGTTGTCGATTACAACGTGAAAGTTCGCGTCAAGGCGGACAATTCCGGCGTCGACCTTGCTAACGTCAAGATGTCGATGAACCCTTTCTGCGAAATCGCTGTGGAAGAAGCCGTACGCCTGAAAGAGAAAGGCGTGGCGACGGAAATCGTCGTGGTGTCCATCGGGCCGACCACTGCCCAAGAGCAGTTGCGTACCGCTTTGGCCCTGGGCGCCGACCGCGCCATTCTGGTGGAGTCCGCTGAAGAGCTGACCTCCCTGGCCGTTGCCAAGCTGCTCAAGGCCGTTGTCGACAAGGAACAGCCACAACTGGTGATCCTGGGCAAACAAGCCATCGACAGCGACAACAACCAGACTGGCCAGATGTTGGCTGCACTGACCGGTTACGGCCAGGGCACCTTCGCTTCGAAAGTCGAAGTGAGCGGCGACAGCGTTGCGGTCACCCGTGAAATCGACGGCGGCGCGCAGACGGTTTCCCTGAAACTGCCGGCCATCGTCACCACCGACCTGCGTTTGAACGAGCCGCGTTATGCGTCCCTGCCAAACATCATGAAAGCCAAGAAGAAGCCTCTGGAAACGCTGACTCCGGACGCTTTGGGCGTTTCCACCGCCTCTACCAACAAGACCGTCAAAGTCGAAGCGCCGGCTGCACGCAGCGCGGGCATCAAGGTCAAGTCGGTGGCTGAACTGGTCGAGAAACTGAAAAACGAAGCGAAGGTAATCTAATCATGACTATCTTGGTAATCGCTGAACACGACAACAAGGTACTGGCCCCGGCCACCCTGAACACCGTGGCCGCTGCCGCTAAAATCGGTGGGGACATCCACGTGCTGGTTGCTGGTCAGGGCGCTGGCGCCGTGGCTGAAGCGGCTGCAAAAATCGCAGGCGTGAGCAAAGTCCTGAACGCTGACAATGCCGCTTATGCGCATCAGCTGCCGGAAAACGTTGCACCGCTGGTCGCCGAGCTTGGCGCTGGCTACAGCCACATCCTGGCCGCCGCTACCTCCAACGGCAAAAACATCCTGCCACGCGTTGCCGCCCAGCTGGACGTTGACCAGATCTCCGAGATCATCTCGGTAGAAAGCGCCGATACCTTCAAGCGCCCGATCTACGCCGGTAACGCCATCGCCACCGTGCAGTCCAATGCTTCGGTCAAGGTCATCACCGTACGCGCCACCGGTTTCGACCCGGTTGCTGCCGAAGGTGGCTCGGCTGCCGTTGAAGCCGTCTCCGCTGCCCACGACGCTGGCACTTCCAGCTTCGTCGGCGAAGAGCTGGCCAAGTCGGACCGTCCTGAACTGACTGCTGCCAAAATCGTCGTTTCCGGCGGGCGTGGCATGCAGAACGGTGACAACTTCAAACACCTGTACGCCCTGGCCGACAAGCTGGGTGCTGCGGTCGGCGCTTCCCGCGCAGCCGTTGACGCAGGTTTCGTACCCAACGACATGCAGGTCGGCCAGACCGGCAAGATCGTTGCGCCACAGCTGTACATCGCCGTCGGTATCTCCGGCGCGATCCAGCACTTGGCCGGTATGAAAGACTCCAAAGTGATCGTTGCGATCAACAAGGACGAAGAAGCTCCGATCTTCCAGGTTGCCGATTATGGCCTGGTGGCGGACTTGTTCGAAGCCGTACCTGAATTGGAGAAGCTGGTCTAATCCAGCCGCTTCACTTATAAAGAGCCCGGTCTTATGACCGGGCTTTTTTATTCCCTGTAGGAGCGAGCTCGCTTGCGAAAAAACCACAGGCGCCGCATTTATTCAGAACGCACGCGTTATCGTTGACGTTTTTCGCGAGCACTTTAGGAAGGAACATGCCATGGCGCTGCGCCCCTGGACTGTACTGTTGGGCCTTACGCTGCTGCCGAGCCTGACGCTCGCCGCCGGCAAGTGCGAGCGCCTGGTGATCACCGGCAGCCCGGACGCACCGCCTTTACTCTGGCGCGACCCCCAGGACCCTACGCACCTGATCGGCGCGACCGCTGACGTGCTGCAACAAGTGGGCAAGGAGCTCGGGCTGAAAATCGACCTGCTCTACGGCGGCAAACGCTCCCTGGCCCTTGATGAAGCACGCAGCGGGCGCATGGACATTCTCGCCGACGCACCGCTGAACCTGGGTGAACTGGACCACTTCGACTACATCCATCCGGCGCTGATGCAGACCGACTACCTGGTATGGACGCGCAAGGATTCAGCCGTGGTCTATTCCACCGCCGCCGATTTGCACGGCCACAAAGGCGCAGTCTCGGAACGTGCGCGTTTGAGCGCGGAGTTCGAAACCTTCGCCAGCCAGCAACTCAACCTGCAACGCCTGCCCAATTTGACGCCGGCTTTCCAGAAACTGTTGCTCGGTGAGGTGGACTACGTGCTGGCTGGGCGCTATTCCGGCATGGCCATGGCCCAGACCCTGGGCATGAGTAATGACCTGGTGGCCCATGAGGTGCCTGCCGATCAGCCTGGCCTGTACCTGGCGATTTCCCACAACTCGGCCTGCAATGATCCTTGGCTTCGCGGACAGCTGACGAAAAAGATGACAGAATTGCCCGCCTCCGGTGCCGCTCAAGCCGCGCTGCAGCGCAATCTGGAGCGTTGGAAAGCGCAACTGCAACAACCTGTCGGCACCCCAACAAAGTAGGGATTTACAGTGATTTTTCGAGCTCTTTTCGCGGCCCTTGCCGTTGTCGCGCTGGCGGGATGCGCAACCGATCCTGCGCCGATCGAACAAATGCGCCTGACCCAGCAAGCCTTGGAACAAGCCACCGCGGTCGGGGCCAACACCGATGAATCCCCCGAACTGAAGCTGGCCGAAGAAAAATTCGCCCGGGCCAAGGGCAACATGGCCGACCAATCCTACAAGCGAGCGCGGATGCGCGCCGAGCAGGCTGAGCTGGACGCACGCCTGGCCGAAGCCAAAGTGCTGACCGGCAAGAGCCAGGAACAATTGAACGTGCTCAATACCCGTATCACTCGCCTGCGTAAGCAGCTGCAGTTGGGAGAAGCACAATGAGCCCGATGATCCGTGGCCTGAGCTGTGTACTGCTGCTGGGCAGCGTGGCCCTGGGCGGCTGTGCGAGCCAACCCACGAGTGAGCAGGCGTTGCAGCAGGCCGGCGATGACTTTCAAAAGGTCAAGGAAGACGCCAACGTGCTGCGCTTCGCGCCCAAGGACGTGATCCGCGCCGGAGAGTCCCTGGCCCGCGCCGATCGCCTGTCCAGCTACTGGGGCAGCGGCTCCGATGTGGTGCATTACGCCTACCTGAGCCAGCGGTACAGCGCCATCGCCCGAGAGCACACCCAGCAGGGCCTGAATGCCGAGCGCGGCACCCAACTGGAGTTGGAACGTCAGCGCCTGCAACTGGCCTTGCGCGAAAACAAGCTGGCCAGCGTGCAACAGCAGGGCAAGTGGGTTGAAGCGCAAATCGCCAGCCTCACCACCCAGACCGACCGTGGCCTGGTGATGACCCTGGGCGACGTACTGTTCGACACCGGCGAAGCGGAGCTGCAGAACTCGGCCAACCGCACGGTGCTCAAGATCGTGCAATTCCTGCAACTGAACCCCAAGCGTCGGGTGCGCATCGAGGGTTACACCGACAACACCGGTGGCGAGCAGGAAAACCTGAAACTGTCCCGCGACCGGGCTCAATCGGTGGCCGACCTGTTGATGGACCTGGGTATCGATGACAAGCGCATCGAAGTCGAAGGTTATGGCGACCAATACCCGGTGGAAGCCAATGCCTCCGAGCGTGGCCGCGCGCAGAACCGTCGGGTGGAAATTGTGTTCTCTGACGAGAAGGGCCAATTGGGCGCAGCGCGCTAATAGCTGACGCAGATCCAAATTGTGGGAGCGGGCTTGCTCGCGAATGCGGTGGCTCAGTACTGGATGTGCTGACTGACACACTGCCTTCGCGATCAAGCCCGCTCCCACATTTCGTTTCGGCGATGCCCACCCCAGCTCCCCGGCAGTTTTTACTGTCACTCCTGCCCGCGCTCGACTATTGTGGCAACTGTCCCCGTACACTTCTAAACTGTGCCGGTATGTATGTTTCACACAAAAATAAAATGCCCGTGAAATCGAGTGCTGCGTCATGACCAATCTGTTGCTTTACCAACGTATTGCCCAGCAACTGGCTGAGGACATCCGCCGCGGTGTTTACCAACCGGGGGAGCGCGTGCCGTCGGTGCGCAAGATGAGTTCCCAGCTCAATGTGAGCCATGCCACGGTGCTGCAGGCCTACGCCAACCTGGAAGACCAGGGGCTGATCCGGGCGCGGCCGCAGTCGGGCTACTACGTGCACCAGACGCCAGCACTCACGGCGCCTACGCCTGATATCGCACGGGTCGAGCGCCCAGGGTTGGTCACCCGTAGCAGTATCATCCAGCAGGTGCTGGTCGAGTCGCGCCGTGAAGGGGTGTTTCCCTTGGGCGCGGCGGTGCCGAGTGTCGACTACCTGCCAGTGCGGGCACTGCATCAGCAATTGGCCAAGGTCACGCGTTTCCAGAGCCCACGTGCGTTCAGCTACATGTTCAGCCCTGGCTTTGAACCCCTGCGGCGCCAGGTGGCGATCCGCATGCGCGATGCCGGGGTGGTAGTGGACCCTTCCGAAGTGGTGATTACCCACGGCTGTGTCGATGCCTTGCAAATGTCGTTGCGCGTGCTGACGCGCCCTGGCGACCTGATCGCGGCTGAATCACCGACCTATTACGGCTTGCTGCAATTGGCTGATCTGCTGGGCCTCAAGGTGATCGAGATCCCCAGCGACCCCGCCACGGGCATGAGCCTGGAAGCCCTGCAACTGGCCGCCAACCAATGGTCGATCAAAGCGCTGGTGCTGACCACGCGCTTGAGTAACCCGCTGGGCGGCACCATGCCGGAGGAGCGGCAGAAACAGTTGCTGCGCCTGGCGTCGGACTTCGATATCCAGATCGTCGAAGATGATATTTACGGCGAGTTGATGTTCGAACTCGGCCGCACCAAAGCCCTCAAGGCCTACGACCGCCTCGACCGGGTGATCTATTGCTCAAGCTTTTCCAAGACCTTGTCCCCAGGCGTGCGCATTGGCTGGATGATTGCCGGCAAATACCAGCAGGAAATCCAGCGCCTGCAGATGTTCAGCACGCACTCGGCATGCAGCGTCACCCAGATGGGCGTCGCGGCCTATCTGGAAAACGGTGGCTACGACCGTCATTTGCGCTACATCCGCCAGGAATACCGCAAGAACCTCAGCGCCTTCCAATTGGCGGTGCAGCAGTATTTCCCCGAGGGCACCCAGATGACCCGCCCGACCGGCGGCTTTATCCTGTGGGTCAGTTTGCCGGGGCGGGTCAATACTCAGGAACTGCATGTGCGTGCCCTGCAACAAGGCATCAGCATTGCGCCAGGGCTGATTTTCAGTAATACCGAACAGTTCAACCACTGTATTCGCCTCAATTGCGGCACGCCGTGGAACCGCGAGGCGGAGAGGGCGTTGATGACCCTGGGAATGCTTGCCAGCCAGCTGTGCCAGGAGGCCGCAGCGGGTTTTTGAGGCGAGCAAAGGGGACAAGACTGATCTGTGCCCTTGTCATGCCGCGCACAACAAGCGAGCATATGGCCTTCTGCCGTTAATGCTGTTGGCGATATGACTTCTATTTTTCGCGTTACGTTGATGCTTGGTCTGCTGAGCCTGTGCAATGCCGGTAGCGTGCTGGCTGCAGCACCGGTGGCTGAAGGCAAGCCTGTTGTCGGTGCCGAGCAAAAGACCTCAGCCAAGCAGCCAACGCCTGCGAAAAAATCCCCTGCCGCGCAAAAGAAAGCCGCTTCGACCAAAAAGCGTGCACCCGTGGCGAGCAAGTCCAAGTCGGCCCATGAGGTCGCCCAGACCAAACTGCCACCGGCACAGTTGGACCTGTCCCTGCCTTCGGACATGGTCAGGCACTTGCAACCCATCGGCACCATGCCCAAGCCCAAGAGCGTGCCTCTATTGCCGCCGATGTTTGGTGAAAAGCCCACCGACAACAGTGCGTTCCAGATCAACGGCCGCTTGCTCAGCAATGAGATGAAGCTGCAACTGCGTAACGAAGAGCGCCGTGATGTAGAAGGCGCTGCGCTGGATTTCGAATTCAAGCAATAAACTTTCGGTCCACAGGTGACCCAGGTTGCCGACCATCTGTCGCAGACTGGTCGGTCATTTTTGTTTTGTGCGAAAAACTCCTGTTGGCCCATTTTAAAACGGCTGTTTAAGGGCGTACTCTAGCCCGGCCATCCCTATTGAGTCGTCGAGGACCTGCTGGTCATGAAATGCCGTGAAGGCTGTGGCGCCTGCTGCATTGCCCCCTCCATTAGTTCGCCACTACCCGGAATGCCCCAGGGCAAACCCGCTGGCGTCCGTTGCGTGCACCTGTCGGTGGAACAATTGTGCCAGTTGTTCGGTCAACCGCAGCGGCCCGCCGTGTGCAGTGATTTCAAGGCCGATATTGAGGTGTGCGGCAACGACCAGGCCGATGCCATCCGGCTGATCGGCTGGTGGGAGCAGATGACGGCGGCTTGATGGGCTTTACTATCGGAACTTCAACAATAAGGAATACAACGATGGGTTCGCTGAAACGAGTGGCTGTGCTGTGCGGTTTTACGCTGTTGTTTGCGGCCACTGCCCAGGCTGAGGATTGGCAAGTCGCCAAGGACGAAGACGGTATCAAGGTGTCCCTGAGCGAGATTGCCGGTTCCAAGTACAAGGCCTATCGCGGCGTGACCGTGATCAAGGCGCCTTTGGCCAAGGTCCAGGCGCTGCAGGAAGATGTGGTCGGTGCTTGCGCATGGATCCATGAATGCAAATCCCAGAAACTCGTCGACAAGAAAGGCGACGAGGCCTGGACCTACACCCAGTTCAAGGCCCCGTTCCCCGTGACGGACCGCGACTCGTACATCCACGTCACCACCACCAAAGCCGCTGACGGCACCGTCACGCGCAAACTGGAAGGTGTGCCGACCTACAAGCCCGAAGCAAAAGGCTACGTGCGGGTCGCCCAGGTGGAGGGTTTCTGGAAACTGGTGCCAAAGGGCGATAACCAGACCGAAGTCACCTACCAGGTACACACCGAGCCAGGTGGTAGCGTACCTTCGTGGCTGGCCAACAAGTTCGTGGTGGACGCCCCGTTCAACACCTTGAAAGCCTTGAAAGATCACGCTGAAAAATAAGTGCAGTTGATCCGGTGCCTCCGGGCTTGAGCGGAACGTTTTGCGCGCCGCCAAGGTCCAGATACTTGTAAGCCCACCTATGGGTTTTATCGAGGAGGCATCGATGCAAACGTGGCAAATTACCTTCGTTGATGATCACGGTGAAACGTCCGTGCAGCAGTTCACCTGCGAACAAAAGCCCAGCCTCGAAGATGCTGCGCATATGATTCGTGCGAAGCTGGTGCCGATTGCTGCCAAACTCGATCTCAATGACCTGGAAGGCCGTAAACCCGAGCCGACGGTCAAGATTCTCAAAGACCAGAACAGTATCCAGATTCTCGATATTTCTCCCTCCGTCTAAACATTTTTCACGCGCCACACGAGCGCCTCTGGTGGCGGTGACAGCTTCACGCTACTCTGCAATCGAGATCAGCGAATGAATCGCTAAGGTCTGGTCTTGTCAGCTACATGCTTGTTTTCCTGCGGTGTTGTTATGCCGTGGTGCCCGCGCCAGCAGGGCGCGGGGCTTCAGGAAGCACGGAAAGTCTATCCATCGGTGTGAGGAGGACGTTTCATGAGCACAGCCTATCAAGAAGACATCAGCACCAACGTACTGCGCCGCATGAAAGAAGGCGGCTTTGATTTCTCGCGCTTTCACCCCATC
Organism: Pseudomonas sp. GW823-FHT02F05; assembly: GCF_058797315.1. NCBI lineage: Bacteria > Pseudomonadati > Pseudomonadota > Gammaproteobacteria > Pseudomonadales > Pseudomonadaceae > Pseudomonas > Pseudomonas sp. GW823-FHT02F05. The sequence continues at coordinate 107,602 of NZ_JBXAJM010000015.1, read as the reverse complement.
GAGTTCTACGCCATTTTCCCGGATGAGGAACGGGCGCGCAGGGCTGCGGGTCGATTTCGTGGGGAGTCCCTCAACGCCCAGGTCAGCGCGCGCGACGATGGCGCCTGGTACCTGGAACTGAGCAAAATCATGTTCGCAACCTACGACGGCATAGGAGACTTCGAGCAAGACTTTGAAGCGGTGGTCGAGCCCCTGGGAGGGATCATCGAAGGATGGGGCGTCAAGCAGGAGGTGCGTGGGTTACCCATGTAGTTGGTATTTATGAGCAGCACAGCGTGTCGGCTGACCTTTGGGTCGGCCGATTTTGTTTGGGCTACCGTCGCAACGGAAACTGCCGTTTCAGGCGCAAAAAAAAGCCACCCGAATAGGGTGGCGGAAAGGGAAGACCGAGGAGTCATCAGTACACGAGTCAATACGTTACTGAATGTGCAAAGGGTTTGGCTGTAGGACACGTCCTGTTCAACCGATGTGGGCGATTATCCGCATGTGCAGGCGGGCAGTGAAATCAACTCTGACTATGCTGTTGATAGCCAAACACCGCATTGCAACGGAGCGTACGGCGTGGCCCAGGCAATTGCGCGCACCAGGACGGTGCGGCAAATCCCCTCGGATTATGCAACTGTTTGATTATCAAGTGTTTATGCCGCTGGCACGGGCCTTGCGAAGGTTCTTGCGTCCGGGTGACAAGGAGTACGGCATGATCCGCACTTATTACGATGAAATGTACGATGGGGCAGGGCAGGTTCGCCCCCATTATCGCGAGTTCGCCCGTTGGTTGGCCGACACCCCTGCCGAACTGCTGGCCCAGCGCAGGCGTGAAGCCGATTTGCTGTTCCACCGCGCCGGCATCACCTTCACCCTCTACGGGGACGAACAAGGCACCGAGCGCCTGATCCCCTTCGATACCATCCCCCGCAGCATTCCGGCGAGTGAATGGCGGGTTGTCGAACGCGGTTGCATCCAGCGGGTCAAGGCGCTGAACCTGTTCCTCACCGACCTGTACCACGACCAACGCATCATCAAGGCCGGCATCATCCCCGCCGAGCAGGTATTGGCCAACGAGCAATACCAACTGGCAATGCGGGGCCTGGACTTGCACCGCGATATCTATTCGCACATCTCCGGGGTGGACCTCGTACGCGATGGCGACGGCACGTACTACGTGCTCGAAGACAACCTGCGCACGCCCAGCGGTGTCAGCTACATGCTCGAAGACCGCAAGATGATGATGCGTCTGTTCCCCGAGTTGTTCGCGGCCCAGCGCATCGCGCCCATCGACCATTACCCCAACCTGCTGCTCGACACCCTCAAAAGCGCCAGCCCCCTGGATAACCCCAGTGTGGTGGTACTGACGCCCGGGCGTTTCAATAGCGCGTTCTTCGAACATGCCTTCCTGGCTCGGGAAATGGGTGTGGAGTTGGTGGAAGGCGCGGATTTGTTCGTGCGCGATGACCGTGTGTTCATGCGCACCACCGATGGGCCCAAGGCTGTCGATGTGATCTACCGTCGCCTCGATGATGCATTTCTAGATCCCTTGGCATTCAACCCCGACTCGATGCTCGGTGTACCCGGCCTGCTCGCCGCCTACCGGTGCGGCAATGTGGTGCTGGCCAACGCCATTGGCACCGGAGTCGCGGACGACAAATCGGTTTACCCGTTCGTCACCGAGATGATCCGCTTCTACCTCGATGAAGAGCCGATCCTGCAGAACGTTCCGACTTTTCAATGCCGTAAGCCTGACGAGTTGTCCCACGTGCTGGCCAACCTGCCCGACCTGGTGGTCAAGGAAACCCAGGGCTCCGGTGGTTACGGCATGCTGGTTGGCCCGGCGTCTACGACCGCAGAAATCGAAGCGTTCCGGGCGCGTATCAAGGCCAAGCCACACGCCTATATCGCGCAGCCGACCCTGTGCTTGTCCACCTGCCCGACCTTTGTCGAAAACGGCATCGCCCCGCGCCATATCGACCTGCGCCCCTTCGTGTTGTCCGGCAAGGACACCCGCGTGGTGCCGGGTGGCCTGACCCGTGTGGCGCTGCGCGAAGGCTCGCTGGTGGTCAACTCGTCCCAGGGCGGCGGAACCAAAGACACCTGGGTGGTCGAGGACTGATGCCATGTTGAGTAGAACTGCCTCGGATTTGTACTGGATGTCACGTTACCTGGAGCGTGCCGAAAACCTCGCACGCATGCTCGATGTCAGCTATTCGCTGTCGCTGATGCCCCAGGACGGGCGCGGCGATGGCCTGCACGAATTGGCCATGCCGCTGTTGATCACCGGCACTCTGGACGATTACCACGAGCGCCATGGCCCATTGCACGCTGAACGCTTGCTGCACTTTTTTGCCTTGGACGCGGCCAACCCGGCGAGCATCTACAGCTGTCTGGGTGCGGCGCGGGCCAGCGCCCATGCGGTACGTGGGCGGATCACCGCCGACATGTGGGAAAACATCAACGCCACCTGGCTGGACATTCGCGATATCGCCCAGCAGGGGCTCAGCCATTACGGCATGAGCCGGTTTTGTGAGTGGGTCAAGGAGCGTTCCCATCTGTTTCGGGGCGCCACGTACGGCACCATCATGCGCAACGATGCCTTCCGCTTTATCCGCCTGGGCACTTTTATTGAGCGTGCCGATAACACCCTGCGCCTGCTGGATGCCCGCTACGAAATGGCCGGCGAACAGGCGGCGGCGGTCAGCGATGGTACGGCTCACGCGTATTACCAATGGAGTGCGTTGCTGCGCGCTCTGTCGTCGTTCGAGGCGTACACCGAGATTTATCGCGATGCGCCGGGCGCTCGGCAAGTGGCCGAACTGCTGCTCTTACGCGCGGATGTGCCGCGTTCGCTGCGTGCTTGCAGCGAAGAGATCGACCAGATCCTCGCGAGCCTGCCAGGCCTCAATGGTCGCCCGGCCCAGCGCCTGGCCGCCGAGATGGATGCGCGCCTGCGCTTTACGGCCATCGACGAAATCCTCGAGGAAGGCCTGCATGCCTGGCTGACCGACTTTATCCCCTTGGTCCGCCAGTTGGGCGACGCCATCTACAGTTCCTACCTGGAGGCGGCATGAGACTCTCCATCAGCCACGACACCACCTACCACTACGAAGACCAGGTGCGCGCCAGCATCCAGTACCTGCGCCTGACCCCCCATGACAGCGAGCGCCAGCACGTGCTGAGCTGGCAACTCGACCTGCCGCGCCCGGTGCGGGCGCAGGTGGACCCCTTCGGCAACATATTGCATGTGCTCACGCTGGACGAACCCCATGACGCCATCATCATTGGCGCTCGGGGCGTGGTGGAGATCGATGAATGGCGCGAGGCCGAACACGAAAGCCAGTCTGCCTTTCCGTTCCTGCGCTCCACGCGCCTCACCGAGCCCGACGACGCCCTGCGCGGGTTTGCCGAGCAAAACTGCCATCAGCGTCGCGACCGCACGGCGCTTATCGACTTGATGCAGGCGCTGAACCACACCATGGTCTACACCCCCGGCGCGACTGACGTCGATACCTGCGCCGCCCAAGCCTTCGCAGGGGCCGCTGGGGTGTGCCAGGACCATACCCATGCGTTCCTGGCCTGCGCACGTAGCCTGGGGATCCCGGCGCGGTATGTGTCGGGGTATTTGTACACCGAAGACAGCGCGCACCTGGCCAGTCATGCCTGGGCCGAAGCCTGGCTGGATGACGCCTGGTACAGCTTTGACGTGACCAACCAACTGGCGCGGCCGGAGCGGCACTTGAAGCTGGCCGTCGGCCTGGACTACCTCGACGCCTGCCCGGTACGCGGCATGCGCCGTGGCGGTGGGCATGAGCAGATGCACGCCAAGGTATTCGTGGCGCCGCAGCAATGACCGATAACTGTCGGAGCAAGCTTGCTTGATCGTTCGCACGCTCTGCGTGGGAATGCAGCCCAGGACGCTCCGCGTCCCATGGCGTGACGCAGAGCATCACAAGAGGCGTTCCCACGCAGAGCGGGGGAACGATCGAGAATGCCACCGTGGCGCATAGACGCCTCGGCTTGGGCGAGTCCATCCAATTACAACTTGCGGCCCGCCATATGCCGCAGATACCCCACCAGCAAGTCCAACTCATTGTCTGGCAATACAATGGCTGTAAACGCCGGCATCTTCGCCTGTGGCCAATGCCTCAGGCTTTGCGGGTCGCGGATGTAACGCTTGAGAAAATCGCCGCTGAAATACTCGGTGGGGTTGTAGGGCACATTCAAGTCCGGCCCCATCTGGGCATCACCGCCGCCATTGAGGCGATGGCACGCCAGGCAGTTCTTCTGGAACAACGCAAAGCCCTGGTTGATCGGGTCGTTCGCCGCCAGCTTAGGGTCGGGCAATAACGCCGGGAAACGCTCGCCAACCGTCTGCAACTGTTTGAACCTGGAGACCTGGAACGGCCACTGTTCCGGGCTGATACGTCCGGCTTGAGGGTTGGTCCAGACCAGATAGAACGGTCCGGCGCTGGGCTTGCCCTGTGCCAGTGGTGGCCATGGATGGGCCGGGTCTTCCACGGCCAGCCAGGCGCGGGCGCCGTTTTTTTCCAGCAACGGCGCGGCGGCAAGTTCGGCGGCAAAACCATCAAGGGCAACGGCTTGCAGGTGGTTCGCAGATTTAAGGCCCGGCAAGAGCACCGCGAGGGGCACCGCACGATAGGTCATGTTGCGCTTGTAGGACACATCATCAACGATCTGCACCGTCTGAGCGTCGGGATGCTTGAGCAGCTCGGCGGTCTCCCAGGTTTTGTGGGTGTGGTCCAACTCGATGGTCAACTGTGCCGCCGCCGCAGGCAGGCTCAGCAGCAGGGCAAAAAGGGCGAGGATCGGTTTCAAGGCACAGGCCCGTTGCGAGAGAGTGAGGGCGCACACGATAACGGAAAACGGCAGGTAAAAAGACAGCCCCTGCAACAGGAGCGCTAAGCGCAATGTCCTGGCAGGTGCTGCCAAAAGCTGCAGGCCTGGTGCGATGTGTGCACGGAAGCTGGAAGTGTCACCCAATAACCTTGGTTAAATTGGGCAAGATCAGAATCAAGGTGGTGGCGAACAGGATAAGTCCCGCCTGACGTACTTTCGATTGTTTGAACATGGCTGACTGCCTTTTCTTTTGTTGTTATTCCTGAGCGTCAAATGCGTGCCGTTGAAGTCAGTATCGCGAGGTGACGTTGCACTTTTCTTACAGCTGCTCCAGCAAAACCCGGCAGCAGCGTCTTACAGATTCAACCTTAGAGCGCCCGTTCTTTCTGGCTTAGACTCATTTCATATCAGCTAAGAAGTATTTGCGCTAAAAACGGCATGAGGCTTATTGCCATCTTGGCGCCAGCCCTAGGGCTAGACGGCTAAAACGATTAATCAGGCATTTCCCGTAGGTACCTACCGTTCGTCCGAGCGAGGGGGTCAAAAGCAATGAGCGCATCCGTCATTGAAACCGTGTCAATCGGGCCTAAGGTAGGGGCACACACCCATAGCGGTTCGAGGATGTCATGACCCAAGCTTTGATCTTTGATGCGATACGCACGCCCCGGGGTAAAGGCAAGGCCGACGGTGCCCTGCACAGCGTCAAGCCTGTAAACCTGGTGGCCGGCTTGCTCACGGCGCTGGCGCAGCGCAGCGACCTCGACACCCGCCAAGTGGATGACATCGTCCTTGGCTGCGTCACCCCCGTGGGCGACCAGGGCGCCGATATCGCCAAGACCGCCGCGCTGGTGGCCGACTGGGATGTCAGTGTTGCCGGTGTACAGGTCAATCGCTTCTGCGCGTCGGGCCTGGAGGCGGTGAACCTGGGGGCGATGAAGGTGCGTTCCGGCTTCGAAGACCTGGTGGTTGTTGGCGGCGTCGAGTCCATGTCCCGCGTGCCCATGGGCAGCGATGGCGGCGCCTGGGTGCTCGACCCGCAAACCAATATGCACAGCCACTTCACGCCCCAAGGCATTGGCGCCGACCTGATCGCCACCCTGGAAGGCTTCACACGCCAGGATGTCGACACCTTTGCCCTACAGTCCCAGCAGAAAGCCGCCAGGGCGCGGGCAGACCGTTCCTTCAATAAGTCGCTGATCGCGGTGCACGACCAGAACGGCATTGTGCTGCTGGACCATGACGAATTTATCCGCGGCGACTCAACCCTCGAGGGCTTGGGCAAGCTCAAGCCGAGCTTCGAAATGATGGGCCAGATGGGCTTCGACGCCACCGCGTTGCGGGTCTATAGCCACGTGGAGCGCATCCACCATGTGCACACGCCGGGCAACAGTTCCGGCATTGTGGATGGCGCCGCGCTGATGCTGATCGGTTCCGAGGCCAAAGGCCGTGAACTGGGCCTGCAACCGCGGGCGCGTATTGTCGCCACGGCGGTGACCAGCACCGACCCGACCATCATGCTCACCGGCCCCGCGCCGGCCACTCGCAAAGCACTGGCCAAAGCCGGCCTGCGGGTTGAAGACATCGACCTGTTCGAAGTCAACGAAGCCTTTGCTTCGGTCGTGCTCAAGTTCATCAAGGACATGGGCATCGACACCGCACGGGTCAATGTCAACGGCGGCTCCATCGCCATGGGCCATCCCTTGGGCGCCACCGGCTGCGCGATTCTCGGCACCTTGCTCGACGAGCTCGAGGTGCGCCAGCAACGCTACGGCCTGGCCACCTTGTGTGTCGGCGGTGGCATGGGGATCGCCACCATTATCGAACGCCTCTGAGCCTAAGGAATTTGTCATGACCGATGCCATTCGTTACGAAAAAGGCCAGGACCAGATCGTGGTACTGACCCTGGACATGCCCGGCCAGAGCGCCAACACCATGAACGCCGCCTACCGTGAAGCCATGGCGGCCACCCTCGCGCGCCTGGAAGCGGAAAAGGACGAGATCGCCGGGGTGGTGATCACCTCGGCCAAGAAAACCTTTTTTGCCGGGGGTGACCTCAATGAGCTGATCAAGGTCGATAAAGCCCACGCCAAGTCGTTCTACGACAGTGTCTTGGTATTGAAAGCGCAATTGCGCCGCCTGGAAACCCTCGGCAAACCGGTGGTCGCCGCGATCAATGGCGCGGCCCTGGGAGGTGGTTGGGAGATTTGCCTGGCCTGCCATCACCGGGTCGCGCTGGACGACAAGTCCGTGCAACTGGGTTTGCCGGAAGTCACCCTTGGCCTGTTGCCCGGGGGCGGTGGCGTGGTGCGCATGGTGCGCATGCTTGGCCTGGAAAAAGCCTTGCCGTATTTGCTCGAAGGCAAAAAGGTGCGGCCCGCACAGGCCCTGCAAGCGGGTTTGATTGATGAGTTGGCGGCGGATCGCGAGGCATTGCTGGCCCAGGCCCGTGCCTGGATTCTGGCTAATCCGCAGGCCAGGCAACCCTGGGACACCAAGGGCTACGCGATTCCCGGCGGCACGCCATCCCACCCTAAAGTCGCACAGATGCTCGCCATTGCGCCGTCGATTTTGCGTAGCAAGACCCAGGGCTGCTTCCCCGCGCCGGAGAAAATCCTGTGTGCAGCGGTCGAGGGCGCCCAAGTGGACTTCGACACCGCGCACCTGATCGAAACCCGTTACTTCACCGAACTGGTGACCGGGCAAGTGGCGAAGAACATGATCGGCACCTTCTGGTTCCAGCTCAACCAAATCAACGCCGGCAGCTCGCGACCGCAGGGTTTTGCGCCTTATGTAACGCGCAAAGTCGGCGTGCTCGGCGCCGGGATGATGGGCGCGGGCATCGCCTATGTCAGTGCCTGTGCGGGGATCGAGGTGGTGCTCAAAGACATCACCCTGGCCGCCGCTGAAAAAGGCAAAGCCCATTCGGCCGCATTGCTGGACAAGAAAGTCAGCCGTGGGCAATTGACCGCCGAACAGCGCGAAACCACCCTGGCGCGCATTCATCCTACTCAGGATGACGCCGACCTGGCCGGCTGCGACCTGATCATCGAGGCCGTATTCGAAGACCGCGCACTCAAGGCCAAGGTCTCGGCCGCAGCGCAAAGCGTGGTGGGGGCCGACGCGGTGATCGCCTCCAACACCTCCACCTTGCCCATCAGCGGCCTGGCCACGGCGGTGCCTGATCAAGCCAGGTTCATCGGCCTGCACTTCTTCAGCCCCGTGGACAAGATGCCCTTGGTGGAAATCATCAAGGGGGCGCGCACCAGCGACGAAACCCTGGCCCGAGGTTTTGACTTCGTACTCCAAATCAAGAAAACCCCGATTGTGGTCAACGACAGTCGCGGTTTCTTTACCTCGCGGGTATTCGGCACCTTTACCAACGAAGGCATCGCCATGCTCGGCGAAGGCGTGGCGGCGCCGATGATCGAGACCGAAGCGCGCAAGGCCGGCATGCCAGTGGGGCCGCTGGCGGTGTCCGATGAAGTGTCCCTCAGCCTGATGAGCCATATCCGACAGCAAACGGCCAAGGACCTGCAGGCCGAAGGCAAGGCTATGCCGAACCATCCGGCGACGGCGGTGATTGATCTGTTGGTGAACGAATACAAGCGCACGGGCAAGGCGGCCGGCGGTGGTTTTTACGACTATCCCGCTGGCGGCCAGAAGCACCTGTGGCCTGAGCTGAAAAACCGGTTCGAACAGCCCGGCAAGCAAATCTCCCCCCAGGATGTGCGTGACCGCTTGCTGTTTATCCAAGCCATCGAAACCGTGCGCTGTGTGGAGGAGGGCGTGTTGATGTCCACGGCGGATGCCAACGTCGGTTCAATCTTCGGCATCGGTTTTGCCGCTTGGAGTGGCGGCGCGTTGCAGTTTATCAACCAGTACGGGCTGAACGACTTCATCGCCCGCGCCCGCTACCTCGCCGAGGAGTACGGGGAGCGCTTCTCGCCGCCGACGTTGTTGTTGGAAAAAGCCGCAAAAGGTGCGCTGTTTTAGACGTTTCACTGTAGGAGCGAGCTTGCTCGCGAAAAACGCACAGGCATCGCTTTTATCCAGGATACCTGCGTTATCGTTGACGTTCTTCGCGAGCAAGCTCGCTCCTACAGTGAGTGTGGGTGCCCATTGAGGGCTTGCTTTGGGGGTGTATTTCAAGGCAGGCTCTGGGTGTGCAATATTCCCATCGCCGTGTCAGGTATTTTTTATGTCGCTACGCGTCTGCATCCTGGAAACCGATATTCTGCGTCCCGCTTTGATCGATGAGTACCAAGGCTATGGGCAGATGTTCAAGCGCCTGTTCGCCAAGCAACCGATAGCCGCCGAGTTTGTGGTCTACAACGTGGTGCAAGGCGAGTACCCGCCGGATGACGAAGTGTTTGACGCGTACCTGATCACCGGCAGCAAGGCCGATTCCTTCGGTACCGACCCCTGGATCCAGACGCTCAAGACCTACCTGCTCACGCGTTATGAGCGCGGCGACAAGCTGCTGGGCGTGTGCTTCGGCCATCAGTTGCTCGCGCTGCTGCTGGGCGGCAAGGCCGAACGTGCCAGCCAGGGCTGGGGCATGGGCACCCACGCCTACAAACTGGATGCCAAGACGCCATGGATGAGCCCCGAGGTGCCGGAGCTGACGCTATTGATCAGCCACCAGGACCAAGTCACCACCTTGCCGGAAAACGCCACCGTGATCGCCTCCAGCGAATTCTGCCCGTTTGCCGCGTATCACATTGGCGACCAAGTGCTGTGCTTCCAGGGCCATCCGGAGTTTGTTCACGACTATTCCCGTGAGTTGCTGGAAATACTTCAGACAACCTTGGGTGAAAAGGTCTACAGCAACGGCGTGGCCAGCCTGGAGCGCGACCACCACGGCGTGACCGTGGCGGAGTGGATGATGCGCTTTGTGGCGCACCAGCCTGAAGCCAAGGCTTAAAGCCAGCCCGAACGCTTGAAGCTGGCCCATAAACCGGTACAGCCCAAGGTAATAAAACCGAGCACCGCAAAATAGCCGTAGTGCCATTGCAGCTCGGGCATGTTCTGGAAGTTCATCCCGTAAATCCCCGCCACCGCCGTGGGGAACGCCAGGATCGCCGCCCACGCGGCGAACTTGCGCTGCACCACGCTCTGGCGCGAAGCCTCCAGCAACACACCGATCTCGATGGTCTGGCTGGCAATGTCGCGCAGGGTGGTGAGGTCTTCCATTTGCCGCGTCACGTGGATTTGCACGTCACGGAAATACGGGCGCATGTTCTTGTCGATAAACGGAAAGCTGAGCTTCTGCAACTCTTGGCTGATTTCGACCATCGGCGCCACATGCCGCTTGAGCCGCAACACATCGCGGCGCAGGCCGTGGAGGTGCTGGATATCGCGCTCGTTTAGCGAACTGCACAGCACGTTGCGCTCCAGCTCATCGATCTCGGCATGGATCGCCTCGCTCACCGGCTGGTAGTTTTCAGTGACAAAATCCAGCAACGCATAGAGTACGAAATCTTCCCCATGCTCCAGTAACAACGGTCGCGCCTCACAACGCTGGCGCACAAAACCGTAGGACGCCGAGTGGCCGTTGCGTGCGGTGATGATGTAGCCGTTGCCGGCAAAGATATGGGTTTCGATAAACTCCAGCTTGCCGTTCTCGCGCACCGGTGAGTAGGTGACGATAAACAGCGCGTCGCCGAAAGTTTCCAGCTTCGGGCGGCTGTGTTTTTCCATGGCGTCTTCAATCGCCAGCTCGTGCAGGTTGAACTGGCGTTGCAGGTTGTTCAGTTCCTGGGCGCTGGGTTCTTCCAGGCCGATCCACACAAAGTGCCCAGGTTTGGCGGCCCGGGCCGCGCCTTCATCGAGAGTGATATCCGAGACTTTCTTACCGGCGCTGTAGACGGCAGCCGCAACAACTCTACCCATGGTGCTGATCACTTCTTATCAAGAGGACAGATGTTGGGCAGCTTAGCCTGAATGGCGTTCCGTTGTTGCTGGCTGATATCACTGATCGTTCCCACGCTCTGCGTGGGAATGCCGCCCGTGACGCTCCGCGTCACCCTAAGCGTGCGCCTACGCGCGTTGCAGTTCGCGGTCCATCTGTGCAATGCATTCATCCATCTGCGTCTGACACGTCAGCAGCAACTGAGGGATGTCATCCACCGTCAACCCACAGGTAGGAATCGGCGGCAACGAGCGTATCAGCACACTGCCGCTGTCCCAACGATTGAGCTTCATCTGCGTCACGTAATTGCTGACACACACCTGCACGATAGGCACACCGGCCGCAATCGCCATATGGAACGCGCCTTTCTTGAACGGCAACAACCCTTTGCCCAGGTTGCGCGTACCTTCCGGGAACACCCAGATTGACGTGTCCTCATGCTGCAAGGTATGCGTGGTCGTCAGCATCGCACGCCGGGCCTTGTGCGCATTGCCGCGGTCGATCAGCACATTGCCCGCCAGCCAGAACAACTGGCCGAACAGTGGTACCCATTTCAGGCTTTTCTTGGCGATGCAGACCGTGCGGTGGGGCACTACATTGCCGAACACAAACAAATCGTAATTGGACTGATGGTTGGCGATCACCACGCAGGTACCGGGCTTGTCGCGCAGCGAGTCGACGTCGGTCTTCACGTTCAAGCCCAAGATCCGCATGGCCGGCAACGCATAGAGGCGAGCGCAGAGACGGCTGTTGTCCGGGTTGAACGGCCGGCACACACCGACCAACACACCCAGCACGCCAGCGATCATAAAATGCAGGCTCATCAACAACATACGCAACAGAAAAAGCATCGACACGGCCCATCGGGACAAAAGGTGGCGCAGTGTACGGATGTGCACTGTATTCGGCAATTGCCCCTACAGACGTAGGAGATAGCCGATGTTTAAGCGCATGTTTCCACATGGGCCGATAACGGCTAGCTAGAGCGGCTACGGACGTTTCACATTTATAGGTAAGAAAAAGCCCGACTCAAGGTCGGGCTCTGGCGCAGCAGGGGTAGGACTTAGCTCAGGCTATGGCCCTGATCCTGGATGATTGCATCGTCCAGGGCTTCGAGCAGCGCGCGGCGTACTTTCAACTTGGTGTGCTTGTGGGCGTTCATATTGATCTTCTTCAACTGCCGCGCTGCTTCCAGTGCTGCAGCGTGCAGTTCTTCGGGTGCCACCACCTTGTCGAGGAAACCGGCGTGCAAGGCGCCTTGCGGATCAAACATCTCGGCATTGATCACCGAACGCTGAAACGCCGACTTACGCAGGCGATCCCGCGCCAACTCGATACCGGCATGGTGCATGGTCATGCCAATCGCCACTTCATTCAGACCAATGCTGAACGGGCCTTCGACGCCAATCCGATAATCGGCCGACAACAACAGGAACGCGCCTTTGGCCACCGCATGGCCAGGGCAGGCCACGATCACCGGGAACGGATGCGCCAACATCCGCCGCGCCAGGGTCGAACCCGAGGTCACCAGGCTGATTGCCTCTTTAGGGCCAGCGGTCATCACCTTCAAATCATAACCACCCGACAAAATCCCCGGCGTGCCCGTGATGATCACCACTGCCCGATCCTTCTCGGCCTGATCCAGCGCCGCATTAAACTCACTGATCACCGCCGGAGAAATGGCATTCACCTTGCCGTTGCTCAGGGTCAGGGTCGCGATACCGTCTTCGAAGTGGTAGGCAATCAACTCACTCATGACGCGGTTCCTTGTAGGGCTTGTTATAGAGATAGATGCGCAGACGTTACTCACCACGCCCGCGCGGGTAAAGCGCCGTGACTGACTACCCAGTCAGGCTTTTCCTGCATCCCCAAGGGTAGACGCCCCGGAGCAGGGCGCAGCAAGCGCTCCAGACGCGTGCCGCCGATGCCTGAGAATGGCACAATCACCACCCCTTGCCGGACGGTGAATGGCATAACGGTCTAACCGCATGAAAATTCTGAAAAAAACCTTTGCCATCAGAAAGGCTTTCGACTACATTAGCGCGCCTCGACAGACTGAACTGGTTTGACGAGATACGGTGAAGTGTCCGAGTGGCTTAAGGAGCACGCCTGGAAAGTGTGTATACAAGAAATTGTATCGAGAGTTCGAATCTCTCCTTCACCGCCAAATTCGATGTAAACAGAACCCCTGGTTTCGAAAGAAACCAGGGGTTTTGTGATTTCTGGGGTTTGAAAGGTACAACTTTTATCAGCTCAGTTGTCTGGCCTTTCAGTCTGCGGCCCCATGACGTCACACCCTCTGCCTAAGCCCGCCCTCAATGCCTATGCCGATGATGCACATCCGGAAAGTGCGCGTGGCTATGCCTCATCACTCCATGTGCATGCACGTGGCTATGAGGCACCTTCGAGTCCCACTCGAACCCATGCTCATGTTGATGATGCTCATCATGCACATGCCAATGCCCATGTTCCGTTGCCTCATGCAGATGCTCATGGGCATGCCGCTCCGTCAGGTGCAGCCACACGCCTACTGCCATCAGTGCCGAGGCAATCCAGAAGGCCGCGGTCACCGACTCGCCAAATACCAGCAACGCCACTGCAGCACCGAGAAAGGGTGCCGTGGAGAAGTAAGCGCCGGTGCGCGCGCTGCCCAGTCCGCGGAGGGCCAGCACGAACATCACCAGGCTGATGCCATAGCCGAGGAAACCTACCAGTAGAATCGGCGCCAGTTGCGCCATGCCGGGAATCTGCGCCCCGAGGTAAAGTGCCAGGCTGCAATTGACCAGCCCCGCAATCAAGCCTTTGGCTCCTGCGATAAACAATGCGTCAGACGCGGACACTTTGCGCGTGAGGTTGTTATCGATCCCCCAGCACAAACACGCCAGCGCAACGGCAAGCGGTCCGGTCCAGTCTTGGCGGCTGCCGTCGGCACCGGACCCTGACAACACCACGCCGCCCAGCACAATGGCGAGCATGCCGAGGACGATGCGTCGGTCGGCGTTTTCGCGGAACACGACCCAGGCGATCACGGCGGTCAGTACCGATTCAAGGTTGAGCATCAGGGAGGCGCTGGCGCTGGTGGTGCGGGTCAGGCCGAACATCAGTGCAACGGGGCCGAGGAGGCCGCCGAAGGCGATGGCGCCAAGTAGCCAGGGCCATTCCGATGGGGTTAGCCCGGTAGGTTTCCAGCCGCGATCACGGATCAAGCGCACACCGGCAAGGCCAATGCCGCTGCCGAGGTAGAGCAGGCCGGCGAGCAGGATGGGCGAGAGGCCCAGGCCAAGACTTTTGGCGAGCGGGGTGCTGGCGCCGAACAGGGCGGCGGCCGCGAGGGCGTAAATGATGCTGAGGTTCATGGGCCATCCTCGAAAGTCAGGCCCATGATACGTCGCTTGCCGGGGTCAGCGCCCTGGCAATTTCGTACTTTATTGCGCGGTTTTCAGCTTGATCACATCACCGGAGATTTTGGTGGTGTAACCGTTCAATACCCAAGCCCAGAACCACTTTTCCTGCACTTGTGTGTTGATCAACGCGTCGCCGCCCTTGGCCTTGATGGCTGCATCCTGGGCGCGTACGAAGCGGTTGTTCTGGCCGATGGGGATGACGCCCAGCAGCATGATGCCGGTGGCGCTGGCTTCGCTGTGGCCGAGGACGGTGTATTGGCTGGCGTCGTATTGCTGGGTTTTCATGGCGGTGCCGGTGCAACCTGCCAGGGTGAAACCAAGTACGGCTGCTGCAACGACTTTACTGACGTATTTCACTCATAACTCCATAGGTTCAATCTCGAGATTCAATTCTCGGGGGGGCGACACTCTAAGCGCTCAGTTGGCAGATTGAAATCAATCAGCGAGGCTGGGTCGCAGTCTGGCGGGTACTGCGCGGTGATCCCATTGCAGCCTGGTTGGGGCTCGACAGCGCCCACATTTATTCTTCGGCGTGTCAGAGATGCAGCCACGCCAGGCCACCCAACATCACCGCCACCCCGCCGGCGGTGTACGACATGCGTTTGAGCCATTCCTTGCGCGTGAGCAGGGTAATCGCCGCCAATGAAATCGCGATCTGAATCGCCGTCATCGCCTGGGCCCAGCGATGGTGCTGGTGCAGCGCTTCCTCGGATTTGTGGTCCCAGTCCCGTGAAGTGGCCTCAAGCGTTTCGGCCTGTTTACGCACTTCTTCCTTCTGGCGCTTGTAGCGCTCGATCTCCGCCTGGTAATGCGCCGCATCCACGCCGGGAATATGGCTGGCCAGTTCTGCCAGGTTCTGGCGGCTGGATTTGGCCTGGTAGTAGTTCCACTGGTTAGCGGCTTCGGTCTTGATGATGGCGGCGTTGTTCTTGTCCATCGCAGCTTCACTTTCGCTGGAGCCGGCCTGATAGCTGAGCATGGCACCGACGGTCGCCATGATCGCGGTCATCACGGCGATACGACTGGCAAAGCTATCGCCGCGGCCGTGAGCATGCTCGGTGGTGTGTTCAAGGTGTTTTTCGTGGGGGCTGGGAACTTCGAAGGCTTCGGACATGGGGCGACCGCGAACGGATTGAGGTGCGCTGATTGTTCACCAGCGCAGCTGTCTCAAGCCTGTACGTAACGCTGCAAACCTGCCACCAGTGCATCGAATGTCACCCGGCAGCGTGGGCTGTTGCGCAGGTCTTCGTGCATGCTGACCCAAGTGTCCATTTTAAACGCGAAGCCGTCAGGCAGCACTCGGCGCAGACGTGGGTCGCGCTGGGCCAGTTGTACCTGGCACCCACCGATGCCGGCACCGGCGCGGATCATTGCCAGTTGCGCCAGGTCGCTGTCGCTACTGATGGCGAAGGCGTTGCGCTCAAAACCCTTGATTGCCAGGCTGCGGATAAATGCAGTGGCTTGATCAAAGCCGATGACGGAGTGGCCGGCCAGGTCGTGCATGTGTTGGGGGATGCCGTGTTGCTGCAGGTAATCGTCACGGGCATGCAGGCCGACTTCGATCAGGCCGATACGCCGCGCCAGCAGCTGCTCCTGGCTGGGGCGCACCATGCGCACCGCAATGTCGGCTTCCAGCTGCAGCAGGTCGCTCAAGCGGTT
This sequence comes from Pseudomonas sp. GW823-FHT02F05, assembly GCF_058797315.1. Classification (NCBI taxonomy): domain Bacteria; kingdom Pseudomonadati; phylum Pseudomonadota; class Gammaproteobacteria; order Pseudomonadales; family Pseudomonadaceae; genus Pseudomonas; species Pseudomonas sp. GW823-FHT02F05. The sequence continues at coordinate 91,780 of NZ_JBXAJM010000015.1, read as the reverse complement.
GGTCAGCACCAGTTCCACCTTCAGGTGCGGGTGTTCCCGGCGCAATTGCGTGATGATCGGCGGCAGTACCTCCACACCCACCACTTCACTGGCCGATACTCGTACCACGCCGCGCACCTCATCGCCTTGGGACGAGGCGGCGCGTTCAAGGGCGGCGGCGGTACGCGCCATGGTTTCTGCATGCGCCCGCAGTGTGTGGGCGACCGTAGTGGGTAATAAGCCTGAGGGCGAGCGGGTGAACAACACGACGCCCAGCGCCGTTTCCAGCGCGGCGATGTGCCGCCCTACCGTGGGTTGGGTGATGCCGAGCTGCCGTGCGGCCCCCGACAGCGATCCTTCCTTGAGTACACCGAGAAATGACCGGTAAAGCTCCCAACCGATATTCGTAGCCATACATAAATGTATAGCGGCTCGATACTCTTGGGCAATTCCTCTATAGCTGTTCCGCATCCAACATACCCTCATCAACCAACAGTGGGAGAGGGTGATGAGCAAGGTTCTGGTTTTGGGTGCAACCGGTGGCATTGGTGGCGAAGTGGCGCGGCAGTTGAGCGCGGCGGGCTGGGAGGTGCGGGCGTTGACTCGGGATCTGATCAAGGCTCGCAGCCAAAATCCTGTTTTTACGTGGCTAAAAGGCGATGCCCTGAATCGCGACGACGTGATCGCGGCCGCCCGGGGCTGCGCGGTAATCGTGCACGGCGTCAATCCGCCGGGTTATCGCAAATGGGCCGAGTGGGTGTTGCCGATGATCGACAACTCCATTGCGGCGGCCATCTGCGAAGGCGCGACAGTCGTGCTGCCCGGCACGGTCTACAACTTCGGGCCGGATGCATTCCCTGTGCTGCACGAAGACTCACCCCAGCACCCGCTGACTCGCAAGGGCGCGATCCGTGTGCAGATGGAGCAGCGCTTGCGAGCCGCTTCCACTCAGGGCGCCCGGGTGGTGATTGTGCGCGCTGGGGATTTTTTCGGCGCCAGGGTGGCCAATAACTGGTTTGCCCAAGGCTTGGTCAAACCCGGCAAACCGGTGCACACCATCCGCTACCCAGGCGATTACGGCGTGGCCCATCAATGGGCTTATCTGCCGGACGTAGCGCGTACAATGCTTGAGTTGATTGAGCGTCGTGCCAGTCTTGGCGCCTTCGCCTGCTTTCATATGGCTGGGTACATGGATGCGGACGGTGCGCAGATGGCTAAGACGATCCAGCGTGTGGTGCTGCGCAGGACGGGCCAGCAACCCAGGGTCGGCGCGTTTCCCTGGTGGTTGTTGAACTGGGCGGCGCCTTTTGTTGTCACCGTGCGTGAGATGCAGGAGATGCGCTACCTGTGGCAAACACCGTTGCGCCTGGATAACCAGCGCCTGCTCGCGACGCTCGGCCATGAGCCCCACACACCGCTGGAACAGGCGGTGGAGGCCACCCTGGTTGGCCTGGGTTGCCTGCCTACTTGCGTTTGATCAGGCGTGCATACACGGCGAGGTTGACCACCACCACCACGGCCCCCAGCACTAATTGAGTATTCGCAGTCAGCCCGGCTGGGTAGATCATCGTCAGAATGTAATGCTCGATAAACCCACCGCCATAACCATCCTGCCCGGCCAAGTGGCGAAACAGGTTTTCCCAACGGGTGAGTGGGCAGGGCAGGTGCAGCACCTCCACCGCGATGCCCCAGGCAACGGCGGGCAGGTGCAGCCACATTACCCTGGGCCACTTCAGGGTGAGCAGGCCGCCGAACAGCACGAACAGGATAAAGGCCAGGTGGAACAGCACGAGGCCGTCGGCGGCTAGGCGGTAGAGCATGTTTGAGCTCGATGTGAGGTGAAGGGGTACGTGAATTTTTGCAGCGCGCCGTTATAGCTCCAGTTGACTGGCATTGATACCGAACGCTTTGGCTATCTTTTCTCGCGTGGTGCGGCGGGGTTTGCTGACCGCTTCCTGCTGGGCAAATGCCGATTGTGAAATACCCAGGCGTTTGGCGACTTCTTCCTGGGTCAGGCTCAGATGCTCGCGCCACGCGCGAATAGGTGTTGCGCCATCCACCAGGCGGCTGACTACCGCATGGGGTATCAGGTTTGGATCGTTTTGCTGCGCCACATAGTGTTCATAGGGAATCACCACATAGGCTGGCTCGCCCTGCGTATTGTGGATGATCTGTACGGCAGTAGGTTCGCTCGTCACGTTTTTTACCCTCTTGGATACTGACGACCTGGGTGCTGCCGTCCCAGTCGAAAAGGACCCGGTAATGACCAACCCGCAAGCGATAGCTGTGAGGATGGTTAACCAGTGCCTTGACGTTGATTGCATCGGGCATGTGTTCAAGAGCGGACAAGGCATCGCGTACCTGTTGCTGATGATACGAATGCAACCGAAGCAATTGTTTGACGGCTTTTCGCGTCCATTGGATTGAATTCATGGGAGGTTAATAAGTCTTTTATAAGGTTTGCAATCGGTATTTTCAGATCCGCGTCAACGGGTCATGACGTTTTCCTTTCAAACCCTAGACGGCCGCCGTCAGCGCCGACGGGTAAAACTGTTGCGTGGTATGAATCAACGGAAGGCCCACGAAGGTTGCTTGCAGGCAACGAGGGCCGTTATTGTGCTGAATCCTTTTAGTCCTCGCCCCAAGGTTGTGTTGTGATGAATGCACCGCGTAACGCTGTCCCGATCAAGGCCGTGATTTTCGATATGGACGGGTTGTTGCTGGATACCGAAGGCATCTACACCGAAGTCACGCAGATCATTGCCGAACGCTATGGCCGTACCTACGACTGGGGCATCAAGCAGCACATCATCGGGCGGGGTGCCCAGGATTTGGCCGATTACGTGGTCAAGGCCCTGGACCTGCCGATCACGCCCGCCGAGTTTCTGGAAATACGCGAACCGCTGATGAGCGAGCGCTTTCCCAAGGCCTTGGGCATGCCCGGTGCCGAGGCGTTGGTGCGGCACTTGAAGGCGCACAATATTCCGATTGCGGTGGGCACCAGTTCATCGCGTAATTCGTTTGGCCACAAGACCACCCTGCACCGTGAATGGTTTGGCCTGTTCGACACCATCGTCACCGCTGACGACCCGGAAGTCGGTGCTGCCAAGCCCGCGCCGGATATCTTCCTTACCGCAGCGCGCCGGTTGGGTGTAGCGCCTGAGGATTGTCTGGTGTTCGAAGATTCGCCGTTCGGCGTGACGGCCGCGAAGGCTGCGCACATGACCGCTATTGCGGTGCCCGATGAGGCGATGGCTGACAGCAAGTACCAGCATGCTGACCAGATTATTCGCAAGCTCGCCGACTTTGATTTGGCCGCCTACGGCTTGCCCCCCATGGCCTGACCCCGCGCGGTCAAAAATGTGGGAGCTGGCTTGCCTGCGAAAGCGGTAGTGCAGTGACAGATGCTGCACTGACACACCGCCTTCGCGAGCAAGCCCACTCCCACATTTGGGTTGCGGTTCTGCAAAAATCAGGCGCTGAAACCACCATCGATGGTCAGGCTGGCGCCCGTGATATAGCCGGCTTCCGGCCCGGCCAGATAGGCCACAAAACTGGCAATCTCCTCCACATGCCCATACCGACCTACCGCCATCAACCCGATCAGACTTTCGGCAAAATCACTGTTCGCCGGGTTCATATCGGTGTCCACCGGCCCAGGCTGCACGTTGTTGATGGTAATGCCCCGTGGCCCCAGGTCCCGCGCCAATCCCTTGGTCAACCCCACCAGCGCCGCCTTGCTCATGGCGTAGGGCCCGCCACCGCCAAAGGGCATGCGTTCGGCGTTGGTGCTGCCGATATTGATCACGCGGCCACCTTCGCCCATATGCTTGGCGGCTTCCTGGGTGGCGATAAACACGCTGCGTACGTTGATCGCCAAGGTCTGGTCGAAGTCTTCCAGCTTGAATTCGTCCAGCGGCGCGATGGCCAGCACGCCGGCGTTATTCACCAGGATATCCAGGCGTCCAAACGCCTCGACCGTGGCGTTGACCGCAGCGCGAATCGCCGTGGCATCGGCGCTGTCGGCGTGAATCGCCAGAGCCTGACCCCCTGCGCTGATCACCTCGTTCTGCAGTGTTTCAGCCTTGGCGGCCGAGCTGACGTAGGTAAAGGCAACCGCTGCCCCCTGGTCGGCGAGGCGCTTGACGATGGCGGCGCCGATGCCGCGGGAACCGCCTTGAATCAAGGCGACTTTGCCGGTGAGGTTGTGTGTGGTCATGTCGATCTCCGAGGTAGTTGATGGAGCGAGTATCGACCTCACCCGCGCTGCTCGGTAGCCCGTGGTTGCTATAGTCTGTGTAAACCAAAAGTTTAGAGTTTGGCGATATGGAAAGCTTTGGCAGTATCGAATGCTTTGTGCGCAGCGCCGAGGGTGGCAGCTTTGCCGAGGCTGCTCGGCACCTGAGCCTGACCCCGGCTGCGGTGGGTAAAAGCGTTGCCAAGTTGGAGGCGCGCCTCGGTGTGCGGCTGTTCCAGCGCAGCACTCGGCGTCTGGCGCTGACCGAAGCCGGCAAGATGTTCCTGGCGGAAGTCAGCGGCAGCCTCACCACCATTCAGAATGCGGTCGCCAACCTGGCCAGTGCCGAAGGGCGGCCGGTGGGCACGCTCAAGGTCAGCATGGGGCCAGTGTTCGGTAACCGGTACGTGGTGCCGTTGCTGGGCGAATTTATGCGGCGCTATCCGGATATCAGCCCGGACTGGCATTTCGATAACCGCCAGGTCGACCTGATCGGGCAAGGCTTCGATGCGGCCATTGGCGGCGGGTTTGAGCTGCCCCAAGGCGTGGTGGCGCGCAAGTTGACCCCGGCGCACCGGGTGCTGGTGGCGTCGCCGGATTACCTGGCGCGGTGCTTGCCGGTACGGGCGCCCGACGACCTGTCCCACTGCCTTGGCATCTTGATCCGCTCGCCGCAGACAGGCCGGGTGCGTTCATGGCAACTGACCCATCGTGAGCGCGAGCAAAGCCCTTTAGTGCTGAAACCGGCGATGACCATGAGCGACTCCGAAGCCGCTTGCTGCGCCAGTGCCCAGGGCCTTGGCATCGCGCTGGTGAGCATGCCGATGGCGGTGCCGTTCCTGGACAGCGGTGCGTTGGTGCGAGTGTTACCCGATTGGTATGTGGACGACGGCAATATTTCCATCTACTACGCCGAGCATAAATTGCTGCCGGGCAAGACGCGGGCGTTTGTGGATTTCATTATTGAGCAGTTCGCCGAGCAGAAACTGGCTCAACGGTTCAGTGCTATCTGAGCAGGGCCTGCATCGAGTCGTGGCCATCGCGGGCAAGCCCGGCTCCCACAGTGATCGCAATCCAATGTGGGAGCCGGGCTTGCCCGCGATGCAGGCGCATCGGTCTACCGCCCGAACTTGCCCGGCCAGCCGATGACCTTCTTCGGCCGCGGTGTCGCATAAGTTCTGACCTTCGATGTCGACAACCCCAACCGCACCAACGACTCGGCCACCATCACCGCCGCCGTTACCCCGTCCACCACCGGCACCCCGGTGCGCTGGCGAATCTGCTCGTCCAGCCCGGCCATGCCGCCGCAGCCCAGGCAGATCACTTCGGCCTTGTCGTCGCGAATGGCCAGTTCCGCCTGGTGCACGATGGCTTCCATGGCGCCCAGCGGGTCTTCTTCCAGCTCCAGCACCGCCATGCCGCTGGCGCGCACCGAAGCGCAACGCTGGTAGAGGCCGGCGAGTTTCAGCCGGTCTTCAATCAGCGGCACCGTGCGGTCCAGGGTGGTCACCACCGAGTAGGCGTGCCCCAGAAACATCGCGGTGCTGGCCGCCGCTTCGGTGATATCCACCACCGGCACGTTGAGCAATTCCTGCAACCCTTCACGGCCATGCTCGCCATAACCGGCCTGGATCACCGCATCAAAGGGCTGGTCGTAGGCCATTACCCGATCCATCACGGCGATGGCTGCCAGATAACTTTCAAAGTTGCCTTCCACCGATTCTGCGCCGAAGTACGGGGTGAGCCCGACAATCTCGGTGCCCGGTGAAGCCACGGCCCGTGCTTGCTGGGCAATGGTGTCGGTGATGGATTCGGTGGTGTTGACGTTGACCACGAGGATACGCATGGAAAGTCCTTGTTTAATGACTGACGTTATCGACGGCAATGCTTTCGCCGCTGACATCGGCGTAGTGCGGTTGACGCTTGGCAATCAGCAGGTACAGCAACCCGGCAATGCCGGCGCCAAACAACCAGGAAAACGGCGAGACGCTGGCAAACCCCGGCAACAGCGCCAGCAGGATGGCGATCACTGCCGCCGGAATGAACGCGGCCACCGCACGCATATTCACCCCGCGGCTGTAGTAATAAGTGCCTTGGGGGTCTTCGCTGTACAGTTGTGGCACGTCCACCTGGCTTTTACGGATCAGCCAGTAATCGACCATGATTACCCCGTACAACGGCCCCAACAGCGCGCCGAGGCCAGAGAGGAAGTACACGATCACCAGTGGGCTGTTGTAGAGGTTCCACGGCAGGATCAGCACGGCAACGAAGGCGCTGATCAACCCGGCGCGCCGGAAGTTCAGGTACTTGGGCGCCAGGTTGCTCAGTACAAAGGCCGGGGCGACGAAGTTGGCCATGATGTTCACCGCCACGGTGACGATCAGGAAGGCCAGGCAGCCGAGCACGAGAAAGAAGGTGTTGGGGATCGCCGCGATGATTTCGGTCGGGCTTTCGATCACGCGGCCATTGAGCTGGAACTGCCCGCCGCACAGCAGCACGGTAATCGCGGCGAACACCAGGATATTGACCGGCAGGCCCCAGAAGTTCCCGACCTGGATGGTCTTGCGGCACGGCGATGAACGCGCGAAGTCGCAGAAATTGAGGATCAGGGTGCCGTAGATGGCCAGCCACAGCGCGCCGCCGGCAAAGATATTGCGCCACATCTCGCCGCCACTCAGGGGCTCGCGGATCGACCAGGCGATCTGCCCGTTCGCCTGGAAGTACATCCAGCCGGCCAGTGCGGCCACGGTCAGCAGTATCACCGGCCCGGCGAAGCCTTCATAGCGACGTACCATTTCCATGCCATAGGCGAGGATCACCAACTGCACCAGCCAGATCGCCACAAAACACGCCCAGCCCAGGGTCGACAGGCCGAGAATCGAGTCGTGGTCATAATCGGCAAAGCCTGGATGAATGGCGGTCAGCAACACGCGGAAAACTACCGAGGCCAGGTAGGTCTGGATCCCAAACCAGGCAATCGCAATTACCGCCCGAATCAACGCCGGAATCTGCGCCCCATGAATGCCGAAGCTGATGCGGCTGATAACCGGAAATGGCACACCGGTCTTCTGCCCCATGTAGCCCGACAAGTTCATGAAGAAGTACACCAGTGCTGCGCCGATCCCCAGGGACAGCAATATTTGCCAGCCGCCCAGGCCCAGGGCATAGAGCCCAATGGCGAATGAATAGTTGGCGATGTTGTGCACGTCATTGGTCCACAGCGCAAAGATGCTATAGCGCCCCCAGCGTCGGCCTTCAACTTTGGTGGGCGCCAGGTCCTTGTTGTGCAGGCGCGGGCTGAGTACCAGCGGGCCGGGGCCTGTGGCTGCAGGATTCAGGGGGGAGGAGGGCAGATCCAGTGCGAGGGTGTTCGAGAGACTTGTACGCATTCCGGCAGGCTCCAGCGCATCTGCAGCAAAGCGGCGGATGGCAAAGTGTATGTAGGTTTTGTATTGATTGTATACAAAGCGTACTTCTGCCTAAGCCATATGCGTGCCAATTCTCGATATATGAAAATCTTGGCTAATTTCGTTTTTATATAGGTTTCGAATAACTTACTGAATTACGGGCACTATAAGTTGACCGTTTGAACAGGTATTTATTTTTTCATTAATTGCAGGGTTATTTATATGCAGCGCCATTGGCGCAGGGAGATGTTACGTTTTGGTGCGTTGTACATTAAGTTGCACACAAAAATGGCACCTATGGTTACAAGGTTGTGTACAGGTTTACCCGACCCCCAAGGCAAATATCGCTTTATGTAGGAGCGAGCTTGCTCGCGAAAAACTCACAGACGCCGCGTTTATTCAGGAAGCACGCGTTGTTGTTGACGTTGTTCGCGAGCAAGCTCGCTCCTACAGAGGCGGTGGCATCGGAGGCTCAAGCCTTGCTGATGATATTCCCCGCATGCAGCCCGCATTCCTTCTGCGTGGCTTCTTCCCACCACCAGCGGCCTTCGCGCTCATGCTGGCGGGGCAGTACCGGCCGGGTGCAGGGCTCGCAGCCGATGCTGATGAACCCGCGCTCATGCAGGCTGTTGTACGGCAGCTCCAGCATGCGGATGTAGCCCCAGACCTCTTCGCTGGTCATCTGCGCCAGCGGGTTGAACTTGTACAGGGTGCGTTCCGGTGTGGAGAACGCCGTGTCGATTTCCAGCGCCGCCACCTGGCTGCGAGTGCCGGGGCTCTGGTCGCGGCGCTGGCCGGTGGCCCAGGCGCTGACGCCTGCGAGTTTGCGGCGCAGCGGTTCGATCTTGCGGATGCCGCAGCATTCGCCATGGCCGTCCTTATAGAAGCTGAACAGGCCTTTCTCTTTGACGAAGGGCTCCAGCTTGCTCGGGTCTGGCGAGATCAGCTCAATGTCGATCTTGTAGAACTCACGCACCTGCTCGATAAACCGGTAGGTCTCCGGATGCAGGCGGCCGGTGTCGAGGCTGAACACCTTGACGTTCTTGTTCAGCTTCCAGGCCATGTCCACAAGGACCACATCCTCGGCACCGCTGAAGGAAATCCACAAGTCATCGCCGAACTGGCTGAACGCCAGCTTGAGAATGTCCTGGGCAGACTTGTTGGCATAAGTCGTGGCGAGTTCAACGACGTCGAAGGCTTGGTTCATCAGGACGGTTCCTACAGGTCAGTGGCGCTGAGCGCTCTCTAGGAGGGCGATGGTATCAAAAACTGTCCCGCGTTGCGGCGGCGCGCTTGAGTCGCTAGAGTTCGGCAGTCCTTTTGCTCGCTCAGCTAACAACATCTAACAGGAGTGTCGTGTGGAAATTGCCTGCCTTGACCTGGAAGGGGTACTGGTTCCGGAAATCTGGATCGCCTTTGCCGAGAAAACCGGCATTGAGTCCCTGCGGGCCACCACCCGTGACATCCCCGACTACGACGTGCTGATGCAACAGCGCCTGCGCATCCTCGACGAACATGGGCTCAAGCTGGCCGATATCCAGGCCGTTATCGCCACGCTCAAACCGCTGGACGGCGCCATTGAGTTCGTCAATTGGCTGCGCGAGCGCTTCCAGGTGGTGATCCTGTCCGACACCTTCTACGAGTTCTCCCAACCATTGATGCGCCAGTTAGGTTTCCCGACGTTGCTGTGCCACCGATTGATCACTGATGAAAACGACCGGGTGGTGAGCTACCAGTTGCGTCAGAAAGATCCCAAGCGCCAGTCGGTTTTGGCGTTCAAAAGCCTGTATTACCGCGTGATCGCTGCCGGTGACTCCTACAACGACACCAGCATGCTGGGTGAAGCTGACCGTGGGATTCTGTTCCATGCGCCGGACAATGTGATTCGCGAATTCCCGCAGTTCCCGGCGGTGCATACGTTTGAAGACCTGAAGAAAGAGTTTATCAAGGCGTCGAATCGGCAGTTGAGCCTGTAAATTATGCGGCGCGGCTGATTGCCCCATCGCAGGCAAGCCAGCTCCCTCCTTTGACCCTGTAACGTCAAACGACGCGGTCAACTGTGGGAGTCGGGCTTGCCTGCGATGGCGTCGGCGCCGTCACACCTTACCCTCGGCCAGCAAGCGCTCATAAGGAATACGCAAGCCTTCATGCAGACGCTTGATCATCGACAGGCTCAGCTTGCGCTTGTGGTTCAGCACCTCTGACACCCGCCCACTGGTGCCGATAAACGGCTCCAGATCGCGGGCGGTCATGCCCAATTGCTCCATGCGAAACTTGATAGCCTCTACCGGATCCGAAGGGGGCATGGGGTAATGCTCGGCTTCGTACTTCTCGATGAGGATTGCCAGGATTTCCAGCTCATCACCTTCAGGCGAGCCGGGTGGTGCTCCCCATATCTGCTCGACTCGTACGAGTGCCGCAGTCAGGTCTTCCTGGGAGTGAATAGGTTTGATGTTCATCACGCAGTCTCCGCGTTGATCTGGTCGTACTGAGCATGGGTTCCCACGAACCGTATAAACCCTAGTTGTCGCTGGTAGTCGATCGCCATGATCACTCGATACTTGTTGCCGCCAACGTTGAACACGACCCTGCCACCCTTAAGAATGCTCGCTGTTCTGAGTTCGGCCTTGAGTGCTTGCGGTGTTGGATAATTGGCCTTTTCCATGTGCCGATACAACTCGACCAGCGGTGTTCTGGCGTCGCTATAAGCTGAATGGCTTTCCCAGAATATTCGTAGGGTAGATAGAGCGATTATCCGCATCGCTTCAACCTCCCGTTTTGGGAGATCATAGGTGCGATTGCGTGGATAGGCAAACTCGGAAATATTTCCAGACGAGGAGGTAGTCGCTTCATGTGATCCTTCACAGGTGGCGGGTGGACGGTCGCTCCGGACGCTATCTGCAAGCGTCTATCCCGTCCACAGCGGTTCTGATTCAGGCTTTTTCTATCGCATGGCGTTCTACTCGAACGCTAGGAAGGGGCTGTGCCCTACAGATTTTCCAACGTTTGTAACAACACACGCACCTTTGTCAGCGACTCCTGATACTCCGCCTGCCACTGCGAATCCGCCACAATCCCGCCGCCACCCCAGCAACACACCTGCCCATCCTTGACCAGCAAGCTGCGAATCGCGATGGAGCTGTCCATTTCGCCGCGCACGTCCAGGTACACCAGCGAGCCGCAATACAACCCGCGGCGGGTGGGCTCCAGCTCATCGATGATCTGCATGGCGCGAATCTTTGGCGCGCCGGTAATGGAGCCGCCAGGGAAGCTGCCGGCTATCAGGTCGAGGGCGTCTTTGTCGTCGGCCAATATGCCAGTGACACTGCTCACCAGGTGGTGCACGTTGGGGTAGCTTTCCAGGCTGAACAGCTCCGGCACTTTCACTGAGCCGATTCGGCAACTGCGGCCGAGGTCGTTGCGCAGCAGGTCAACGATCATCAGGTTTTCTGCGCGGTCCTTGGGGCTGGCGAGCAGCTCAGCGGCGTTGGCAGCGTCCTCTTCCGGTGTTAAACCGCGAGGGCGGGTGCCCTTGATCGGGCGGGTTTCGACCTGGCCTTCGCTGATGCGCACGAAGCGCTCCGGCGACAGGCTCAGCACCGCGCCGTCATCGGGCAAACTCTGGAACCCGGAAAACGGCGTCGGGCAGGCTTCGCGCAGCGCGCAGTAGGCTGCCCATGGATCGCCGATGCACGGCGCACGAAAGCGTTGGGCAAAGTTGACCTGGTAGCAGTCGCCGGCCTGGATGTAATCCTGGATACGCAGGATGGCCTGCTGGTACGCATCCACGCTGAGGTCCGGCGCCATGGTGCCCTGGAGCTTGAAGGTGGTGGGGGTGTCACCTGTTGCATGACTGAACAGGGCGATCAGACGTTGCCGCTCGCTATCGGCCAGCACCGGGTGAAACACCAGTTGGCTGGTGTGCGCCAGGTGATCGCTGACCAGTGCCCAGGCATACAGCCCCAGGCGCGCATCCGGCAGGTGCAGGTCGTCCACGGCCAGGCGTGCAACCTGTTCCAGGTGCCGGCCGAAGTCATAGCTCAAGTAACCGATCAAACCGCCGGCAAAGGGCAATTCAACCCCAGCAGGCAGGGCCGCCTCACCCAACTGCGCCAGGTTCTCGCGCAGGCGTTGCAGGAAATCGCTGCCGCGTTCATCCGGCCCAACCGTCAAGGTCGCTTCGGGCCAGGCGCTGAGCAGGTCATAACGCCCCCGCTCGGCAGCCGGGCGGCCGCTGTCGAGCAGCACCGCGCCAGGCGCATGGCGAATAGCCGCAAAGTACTCGGCGGGGTTGGCCCGGTAGGGTAAGGGGTAAACGGAGCAGGTCGACATGCGAGGGTGAATCAGCCAGTGGCGGGGGGGAGGGGATTGTAGTCCTCTGTAGGACTTGCTCCTAGAGGGGATGTCGGTGATAGCTCGATAGAGGGTATAGCCTGAGGGGCAAGTGGCTTGTCAGAAAGCTATCGCAGGCAAACCAGCTCCCACCTATCGAGCCCGGGCTTGCCTGCGATGCGCTGCTTAGCCTTCAACCGGCGGAATATGCCCGAACATCTCCTGCACGAACTTCACCCGTTCCTCGGGGGTTTCTGTCACCCCGGCTGCCTTGAGCTCTTCAAGCCGTGCCTCCACCGCATGGGTGCGCAAAGTCAGGCCGCAATCGTTGGCAATCTGGATGTTCAGCCCAGGCCGAGCGTTCAGCTCAAGGATCAATGGGCCTTTTTCCTGGTCCAGCACCATGTCCACGCCGATATAACCCAGCCCGCACAGCTCATAGCAGCCGGCGGCGAGCTTCATGAAACCGTCCCAGTTGGGCAGTTGCACGCCATCCACCGCGTTGGTGGTGTCGGGGTGCTTGGTGATGATGTTGTTCAGCCAGGTGCCGCGCAGGGTCAGGCCGGTGGCCAGGTCTACACCCACGCCGATCGCGCCCTGGTGCAGGTTGGCCTTGCCGCCGGACTGGCGGGTGGGCAAGCGCAGCATCGCCATCACCGGGTAGCCCATCAGCACGATGATGCGGATGTCCGGCACGCCTTCATAGCTGATGCTCTTGAAGATTTGGTCGGGCACCACGCGGTACTCGATCAACGCGCGGTCGCGGTGGCCGCCGAGGGAATACAGGCCGGTGAGGATGCTGGAAATCTGGTGCTCGATCTCCTCATGGCTGATGATTTTTCCGGACACCGTGCGGTAGCGCCCTTCAAACCGGTCGGCCACCACCAGGATGCCGTCGCCGCCAGCACCCTGGGCGGGCTTGATCACGAAGTCGCTGCGCCCGCCGATGATCTCGTCGAGCTTGTCGATTTCCTTCTCGGTGGAGATCACCCCGTACATTTCCGGTACATGGATGCCGGCGGCAAGGGCCCGTTCCTTGGTGATGATCTTGTCATCCACGATGGGGTACAGGCTGCGCTTGTTGTACTTGAGCACGTAGTCGGCATTACGCCGGTTAATGCCCATGATTCCCCGCGCTTCCAGGGCCTTCCAGGTCTTCCAGAAGCCAAACATCAAGAATCAGCCTTCAGGAACGCCTTGAAACGTACCAGTTCGGTGAGGCGATAGCCGCGATAGCGACCCATGGCCAGCATGAAGCCCACCAGAATCAACAGGATCGCCGGGAAGGTGAACACGAAGTAGACCAACTCCGGCACGCTCATGATCAGGTGCGCCAGGGACGCAGCGAACAGCGTGCCAATCGCCACTTTCAGCGCATGGTTGGCGCCACGCTCCTCCCAGGTGATCGAGAGGCGTTCGATGGTCATGGTCAGGATCACCATCGGGAACAGCGCCACCGACAAGCCGCGTTCCAGCCCGAGCTTGTGGCTGAACAGGCTGATGGCGGCAATCAGCACCACCACAAAGGTCAGCACCACCGACAGCCTCGGCAGCATCTGCAGTTTAAGGTGTTCAAGGTACGACCGGAGCGACAGGCCCAGTGCCGTGATGATCGTGAACAGCACAATCCCGAAGCCCAACTGGGTCTCGCGGAATGCCAGGGCGATCAGTACGGGGGTGAAGGTACCCAGGGTCTGCAGGCCGATGAGGTTGCGCAGGATCAAGATCACCAGCACGCCTATCGGGATCATCACCATGATCATGAAGGTCTGCTGGGTTTGCAGCGGCAGGCCGTACAGCGAGTATTCGAGGAAGTTGGCGTCGGTGTTTTCGTCCGTCAGCTTGGCCAGGCGGATGGCGTTCATCTCGCTGTTGTTCAGGCTGAAGGTCACCATGGCTTTCTTGCCGCCATCGACGGTGATCAGGTTTTCATCGCCGGTCCACCACAGCAGGCGGTCGGCGGGCAGGCCCTGTTCGCCAGTCTCCGGGTTGAAGTACAGCCAGTCGTTGCCGTTGAAACTGCGCAGCCACAGTTCCGGGGTTTGCGGCTGGTCGGCCACCAGGCGGATGGTGTGGACTTTCTCTACCGGCACGTGGGCGATGGACAGCAGCAGTTCGACGATCTTGGCTTTGTGCGGCGTCGAGGGGTCGCCGGCCAGCAGCAACTTCACATTGTCGTCGTTGAGGTTGTTGGTGCGCTTGATGGCTTCACTGATAAAGGTCTCGACGTCGGCCGAGTGCTGGCGGATCGGGGCCAGCAAGGCTTCGGCGGCGATCTTCTCGGGGCCTTCCACGGCGATGCTGTCGCGGAAGGTCGGGCCTTTGATCTTGACCTTTTCGCCGCTGTAGCGCTTGGTCAGCACCAGGCGGTAATAGAGGGTCTGGTTGCCCTTGGCCCGACGCGCCGACCATGTGACCTTGCGGTTGCCGTCGATGCGGTTGACGCTCACCCCGTAGTTGTTCGAGATAAAGCTCTCATTGAGGCTGACGAAGTCGCGGCTCAAGGGCGGCACGAACATCTGGATCTTGACCGGGTCTTTCGGGTTGGCGACGAACTCGACCTTGGCGTCGATGTTCCACAAGTCGTCGGTGGCATCTTCGGTGACGGGAATTCCCAGCACGAAGATCTGATAAGCGGTGACCGAAATGCCCAGCACCACCAGCAAGGTGATCAGGATTTTCAGGTGCAGGGTCAGAGAGCGCATTCGGTTTACTCGGCGGTATTAAGCGTCGGCGGCGCAGGCGGGTTTGCCTGCTGCATATTTAAGACTAGGGTCGACCAGCGCATCAAAGCGTTTCAAGGCTTCGGAGCCAATCAGCAGCGGGTATTGGAATGCGCTGCGGTCAGTCAAGTTCACTTCGATGCTGCGTAAAGCACTGCCCATGCAGATATCCAGCGCAATCACTGGGCGGGCGGTGTAGTTCTTGTCCTCATCGGGGTCGTAGTCGCCGGCGCGGCGCTTGATCTTGCTGACACGCGCCAGGGGCAGTTCGATGGGGTGGGAATGGGCGGTGTCGATGGCCAGGTAGAAGCGTACCCAGGATTCGCCATTGCGCTTGAAGCGCTTGATATCGCGGGCACTCAACGAGGCGGTCTTGGCGCCGGTGTCGAGTTTGGCCGCCACTTCCAGGTCGATACCCGCAAGCTTGGCGTATTCATTCAGGCCGTACACGGTCTTCTCGGCGCCAGCGCCAAGGCTCGGTATGCACAGCAGGCACATCACTAGTAGGTAAGGCTTGAGTCTCATAAATCCTGAGGCAGGGCAGTGCACTGTTCATTTCATGGGGGACTGGCATTGCTGCGCAATCTCGGGTGCGCCCTTTCATCATTTGATGTCAGGCAAAAGCGGCGGGCATTCTAACATGATGCTTTTTTGGCGCCAGCGCTGGCAGGCGGCCATGCCTTGGCAAGCGAATGAGGGGGTTATTAGACGATTGTCGACAATGTGTATTTATTCTTTGACTGCGAGAGGCTTATTGGCTAGTTTTTGCGGCATTGATTTTAAAGGTGTCGACAATATGTTGGAGCAACTGGAAAAACCAGCGGTGGCACCAGACGATTCCCAGACCATGTCAGAGAACGTCTTCCGGCGTATCCAGGCCGCCATTGTCAAAGGCGAAATCGCCCCCGGCAGCAAGATTTCCGAGCCGGAGCTGGCGCGCACCTACGGCATCAGTCGCGGCCCGCTGCGCGAAGCGATCCATCGCCTGGAAGGCCAGCGCCTGCTGGTGCGGGTGCCTCATGTCGGCGCACGCGTGGTGTCTTTGAGTCATGCCGAGCTGGTCGAACTGTATGAGATTCGCGAGTCCCTGGAAGGCATGGCCTGTCGCCTGGCCGCCGAGCGCATGACTGACGCAGAGATCGAGGAGCTTCGCCAGGTGTTGCACACCCACGAACGGGATGCGGCGTTCCAGGCCGGTGTCGGCTATTACCAGCAGGAAGGCGACTTCGATTTTCACTACCGCATCATTCAAGGTGCCGGTAACCGCACCCTCACCCAAATGCTCTGCGGCGAGCTGTATCAACTGGTGCGCATGTACCGCATCCAGTTCTCCGCCACCCCCAATCGTCCACGCCAGGCCTTTGCCGAGCATCACCGCATTCTGGACGCGATTGCCGATCGCGACGGTGAACTGGCCGAACTGTTGATGCGCCGGCATATCGGCGCCTCCAAACGCAACATTGCCCGTCACTTCCCGGACGGTGCGCCTTCATCACGAGGTGAGTCATGAGTTCCAACAACAACAGCACTCCCGGCCAGCGTTTCCGTGACGCCGTCGCCAGTGAACAGCCCTTGCAAGTGGTGGGCGCCATCAACGCCAACCATGCGCTGTTGGCCAAGCGCGCCGGCTTCAAGGCGATTTATCTGTCAGGTGGCGGTGTAGCCGCCGGCTCCCTCGGCGTGCCGGACCTGGGTATCACCGGCCTGGATGACGTGCTCACCGACGTGCGCCGCATTACCGACGTGTGCGACCTGCCGCTGCTGGTGGACGTGGACACCGGTTTCGGCTCCTCGGCGTTCAACGTGGCGCGTACCGTCAAGTCGATGATCAAGTTCGGTGCCGCCGCCATCCATATCGAAGACCAGGTGGGCGCCAAGCGCTGCGGTCATCGCCCCAACAAAGAAATCGTGTCCCAGCAGGAAATGGTCGACCGCATCAAGGCCGCCGTGGATGCGCGTACCGATGACAGCTTCGTGATCATGGCGCGCACCGACGCCCTGGCGGTCGAGGGCCTGGAGTCCGCCCTGGAGCGTGCAGCCGCGTGCATCGAGGCCGGTGCCGACATGGTGTTTCCGGAAGCCATCACCGAACTGGAGATGTACAAGCTGTTCGCCTCCCGCGTTAAGGCGCCGATCCTGGCGAACATCACCGAGTTCGGCGCCACACCGCTGTACACCACCGAACAGTTGAAATCTGCGGATGTTTCCATTGTGCTGTACCCGCTCTCGGCCTTCCGTGCCATGAACAAGGCCGCCGAGAATGTCTACACCGCGATTCGTCGCGACGGTACCCAGCAGAACGTGATCGACACCATGCAAACGCGCATGGAGCTTTACGATCGCATCGACTACCACACCTTCGAGCAGAAGCTCGACGCGCTGTTCGCCGCGAAAAAGTAATTGCACTGTAGGAGCGAGCTTGCTCGCGAAGATCGCCAACGATAACGCGAGAAACCTGGAGAAACGCGATGCCCTTGCGTTTTTCGCGAGCAAGCTCGCTCCTACAGGGTGTGAGCTGGACGGCTCCCTGAATAATTACAAAATTGGAGAAGAACCATGGCTGAAGCAAAAGTATTGAGTGGTGCTGGTCTGCGTGGCCAGGTCGCCGGGCAGACTGCACTGTCCACCGTGGGCCAGGCCGGCGCCGGCCTGACCTACCGTGGCTACGACGTACGCGAACTGGCCGCCGACGCCCAGTTTGAAGAAGTCGCCTACCTGCTGCTGTACGGTGAGTTGCCGACCCAGGCAGAACTGGCCGCCTACAGCAACAAGCTGAGCAAACTGCGTGACCTGCCCCAGGCCCTGAAAGAAGTGCTCGAACGCATCCCCGCCGACGCCCACCCGATGGACGTGATGCGCACCGGGTGCTCGTTCCTGGGCAATATCGAGCCGGAGAAAGACTTCAGCGTACAGCGCGATGTCACCGACCGCCTGCTCGCCGCGTTCCCGGCGATCATGTGCTACTGGTATCGCTTCAGCCACGACGGCCAGCGCATCGACTGCGTGACCGACGAGCCGAGCATCGGTGGCCACTTCCTGCACCTGCTGCATGGCAAGAAGCCGAGCGAGCTGCACGTCAAAGTGATGAACGTGTCACTGATCCTCTACGCCGAACACGAATTCAACGCTTCGACCTTCACCGCACGGGTGTGTGCATCGACATTGTCCGACCTGTATTCCTGCGTCACCGCTGCCATCGGCTCCCTGCGCGGCCCGCTGCATGGCGGTGCCAACGAAGCGGCGATGGAAATGATCGAGCGTTTCTCCTCGGCCCGGGAAGCGGTTGAAGGCACCCTTGGCATGTTGGCGCGCAAAGACAAGATCATGGGCTTTGGCCACGCGATCTATAAAGACAGCGATCCGCGCAATGAGGTGATCAAGGGCTGGTCGAAAAAACTCGCTGACGAAGTGGGCGACACCGTGTTGTTCCCGGTCTCCGAAGCCATCGACAAGACCATGTGGGAACAGAAGAAGCTGTTTCCCAACGCCGATTTCTACCATGCCTCGGCGTATCACTTCATGGGCATCCCGACCAAGTTGTTCACGCCGATCTTCGTATGCTCGCGCCTGACCGGCTGGGCTGCGCATGTGTTCGAGCAGCGCGCCAACAACCGCATCATCCGTCCAAGCGCCGAGTACACCGGCGTTGAGCAGCGCAAGTTCGTGCCAATCGAACGTCGCTGAATGGGATGGGCTGTGCCCGCTGGCTCATGTGCTTGTTTGTGGGAGCTGGCTTGCCTGCGATGGCATCACTGTGGTGTGACAGGTACACCGAGGTGATGCCATCGCAGGCAAGCCAGCTCCCACAGGAAACAAAGCCAGTGTCGACAGTTCACCTTTCGAACTTACCGTGACCGAGTCCTGACGATGAACACTGAATTTCGCAAACCACTCCCCGGCAGCCGCCTGGATTTCTTCGACGCCCGTGCGGCTGTCGAGGCAATCACCCCCGGCGCCTACGCCACGCTGCCCTACACCTCGCGCGTGCTCGCCGAGAACCTGGTGCGCCGTTGCGACCCGGCCACCCTCGACGCGTCCCTGAGCCAACTGATCGAGCGCAAGCGCGACCTCGACTTCCCGTGGTTCCCGGCCCGCGTGGTGTGCCATGACATCCTCGGCCAGACCGCTCTTGTCGACCTCGCCGGCCTGCGCGATGCCATCGCCCAGCAAGGCGGCGACCCGGCGCAGGTCAACCCGGTGGTGCCCACCCAACTGATCGTCGACCACTCCCTGGCCGTCGAGGCCGGTGGTTTTGACCCGCAAGCCTTCGAAAAAAACCGCGCCATTGAAGACCGTCGCAACGAAGACCGCTTCCACTTTATCGAGTGGACCAAAAAGGCCTTCAAGAACGTCGATGTGATCCCGCCGGGCAACGGCATCATGCACCAGATCAATCTGGAGAAAATGTCTCCGGTGATTCAAGTGCGTGACGGTGTGGCCTTCCCGGATACCTGTGTCGGCACCGACAGCCATACGCCTCACGTAGACGCCCTGGGTGTGATCGCCATCGGCGTCGGTGGCCTGGAAGCCGAGAGCGTGATGCTCGGCCGCGCGTCGTGGATGCGCCTGCCGGAAAGCGTTGGCGTGGAATTGACCGGCAAGCTGCAACCGGGCATCACCGCCACCGATATGGTGCTGGCACTCACCGAATTCCTGCGCCAGCAAAAGGTGGTCGGCGCCTGGCTGGAGTTCTTCGGCGAAGGGGCTTCGGCACTGACCTTGGGTGACCGTGCCACCATCTCCAACATGGCCCCGGAGTACGGCGCCACCGCCGCGATGTTCTACATCGACGCGCAAACCATTGCCTACCTCAAACTCACCGGTCGCGAAGACGAACAAGTCGCCCTGGTCGAGCAATATGCACGCCACACTGGCCTGTGGGCGGACGACCTGAAAGGCGCGCAGTACGAGCGCAGCCTGAGCTTCGACCTCTCCAGCGTCGTGCGCAACATGGCCGGACCGAGCAACCCTCATGCCCGCCTGGCCACCCGCGACCTGGCGTCAAAAGGCATTGCCGGCCAATGGGATGACGTGCCGGGGCAAATGCCCGACGGCGCGGTGATCATCGCCGCCATCACCAGTTGTACCAACACCAGCAACCCGCGCAACGTGATCGCCGCCGGCCTGTTGGCACGCAACGCCAACAAGCTGGGGCTGACCCGCAAGCCGTGGGTCAAGTCGTCCCTGGCGCCGGGCTCGAAAACCGTGGCCATGTACCTGGAAGAAGCGGGCCTGGGCCATGAGCTGGAAAAACTCGGTTTTGGCGTGGTGGCCTTTGCCTGCACCACCTGCAACGGCATGTCGGGCGCGCTCGACCCGGTGATCCAGCAAGAGATCATCGACCGCGACCTGTACGCCACCGCAGTGTTGTCGGGTAACCGCAACTTTGACGGGCGCATTCACCCCTACGCCAAGCAAGCCTTCCTGGCGTCGCCGCCGCTGGTGGTGGCTTATGCGATTGCCGGTACCATCCGTTTCGATATCGAGAAGGACGTGCTCGGCCTGGACGCCGACGGCAAGGAAATCCGCCTGCAAGACATCTGGCCGAGCGATGACGAGATCGACGCGGTGGTCAAGGCTTCGGTGAAACCCGAGCAATTCCGTGCGGTGTATATCCCGATGTTCGCCATCCACGAAGACACCGGGCCCAAGGTCACGCCGCTGTACGACTGGCGCCCACAAAGCACCTATATCCGCCGCCCGCCGTACTGGGAAGGCGCGCTGGCCGGCGCACGGCCGCTCAAGGGCATGCGCCCATTGGCGGTGCTGCCGGACAACATCACCACTGACCACTTGTCGCCGTCCAACGCGATCATGCCGGACAGCGCCGCCGGTGAATACCTGGCGAAAATGGGCTTGCCGGAAGTCGACTTCAACTCCTACGCAACCCACAGGGGTGACCATTTGACGGCGCAGCGCGCCACCTTCGCCAACCCGAAACTGTTCAACGAAATGGTGCAGGAAAACGGCAAGGTCAAGCAGGGCTCTCTTGCGCGTATCGAGCCGGAAGGCAAGGTCACGCGGATGTGGGAAGCGATTGAAACCTACATGGAACGCAAACAGCCGTTGATCATCATCGCGGGCGCCGACTATGGCCAGGGCTCGTCCCGTGACTGGGCGGCCAAGGGCGTACGTCTGGCCGGTGTGGAAGCCATTGCCGCCGAAGGCTTCGAGCGTATCCACCGCACCAACCTGGTGGGCATGGGCGTGTTGCCCTTGGAGTTCCTGCCGGGCACCGACCGCCACACCCTGCAAATCGACGGCAGTGAAACCTATGACGTGGTCGGCGAGCGCACCCCGCGTGCGCAACTGACCCTGGTGATCAACCGCAAGAATGGCGAACGTGTCGAGGTGCCAGTGACCTGCCGCCTGGACACCGCCGAAGAAGTGTCGATCTACGAGGCCGGTGGCGTGTTGCAACGTTTCGCCCAGGACTTCCTGGAATCAAAGGCGACCGCCTGAAGAGGATAACCATGGCACACGTAGCGCAAATCAAGATCCCCGCCACCTACATGCGTGGCGGCACCAGCAAGGGCGTGTTCTTCAGCCTCCAGGACCTGCCCGCAGCGGCGCAGGTGCCGGGCCCTGCACGCGACGCCTTGTTGCTGCGGGTGATCGGCAGCCCCGACCCCTATGACAAGCAGATCGACGGCATGGGGGGTGCCACCTCGAGCACCAGCAAGACCGTGATCCTGGCCAAAAGCAGCCGCGCCGATCACGACGTGGATTACCTGTTTGGCCAGGTCTCCATCGACAAGCCATTTGTCGATTGGAGCGGCAACTGCGGCAACCTGTCGGCGGCGGTGGGTTCGTTCGCCATCAGTGCCGGCCTGGTCGATGCGGCCCGCGTGCCCCATAACGGCGTGGCCGTGGTGCGGGTGTGGCAGGCCAATATCGGCAAGAGCATCATCGCCCACGTGCCGATCACTGACGGCGCGGTGCAGGAAACCGGCGACTTTGAACTGGACGGCGTGACCTTCCCGGCCGCCGAAGTGCAGTTGGAATTCATGGACCCGGCGGCGGAAGAAGAGGGCGGTGGTGGTTCGATGTTCCCCACCGGCAACCTCGTCGACGACCTGGAGGTGCCCGGCGTCGGTACCTTCAAGGCCACGTTGATCAACGCCGGTATTCCGACGATTTTCATCAATGCCCAAGACCTGGGCTACACCGGTACCGAGCTGCAAGGCGCGATCAACAGCGACCCCAAGGCCCTGGCGATGTTCGAGACCGTGCGGGCGTATGGCGCGTTGCGCATGGGCCTGATCCAACACCTGGACGAAGCCGCCCAGCGCCAGCACACGC
The DNA here is from genome assembly GCF_058797315.1 of Pseudomonas sp. GW823-FHT02F05. NCBI lineage: Bacteria > Pseudomonadati > Pseudomonadota > Gammaproteobacteria > Pseudomonadales > Pseudomonadaceae > Pseudomonas > Pseudomonas sp. GW823-FHT02F05. Next base: position 69,800 of record NZ_JBXAJM010000015.1, on the reverse strand, counting down.
CCAAGGTGGCGTTCGTCGCCAAGCCAGCCGATTACGTGGCCTCCAGCGGCAAGGCGATCAAGGCCGGCGATGTGGACCTGCTGGTGCGCGCCTTGTCGATGGGCAAACTGCACCACGCGATGATGGGCACTGCGGCGGTGGCGATTGGCACCGCCGCGGCGATTTCCGGCACCTTGGTCAACCTGGCGGCGGGCGGCGTGGAGCGCAATGCCGTGCGCTTCGGGCACCCGTCGGGCACCTTGCGCGTGGGCGCCGAGGCCAGCCAGGTGGACGGTGAATGGGTGGTGAAAAAAGCCATTATGAGCCGCAGTGCGCGGGTGTTGATGGAAGGCTACGTGCGCATCCCCGGCGACGCCTTTTAGCTTGATCGTTCCCACGCTCCGCGTGGGAACGCCGCCTGGGACGCTCTGCGTCCTGCTGTGACGCAGAGCGTCACGGGATGCATTCCCACGCGGAGCGTGGGAACGATCAAATCAACCTTGACCTTGAGGAACAACCCCACCTTTTAGGAGAACCGCCATGAGCGCCAACGTCGACCAGAACAACCGCCCCGACTACGACCCGGTTTTGCAGGGCATCGCCGACTACGTCCTCAACTACCGCATTGACTCCCAGGACGCCCTGGATACCGCCCGCAACTGCCTGATGGACACCCTCGGCTGTGGCCTGCTGGCCCTGCGCTTCCCCGAGTGCACCAAGCACCTGGGGCCGATGGTAGAGGGTACCGTGGTGCCGTTTGGCGCACGGGTGCCGGGCACTTCGTTTCGCCTGGACCCGGTCAAGGCCGCCTGGGATATCGGTTGCATCGTGCGCTGGCTCGACTACAACGACACCTGGCTTGCCGCCGAATGGGGCCACCCTTCGGACAACCTGGGCGGCATCCTCGCCGTGGCCGATCACCTGTCGCAAAAGCGCCTGGCCAAAGGCGACGCGCCGTTGACCGTGCGTGCAGTGCTGGAAGCGATGATCATGGCTCACGAAATCCAAGGCGTGATTGCCTTGGAGAATTCCTTCAACCGGGTAGGCCTCGACCATGTGTTGCTGGTGAAAGTCGCTACCACGGCGGTCACCGCCAAGCTGATGGGCGCCAACCGCGAGCAGTTGCTATCGGCGTTGTCCCACGCTTTTGTCGATGGTCAGGCGCTGCGCACCTATCGTCATGCACCGAATGCCGGCTCGCGCAAATCCTGGGCGGCGGGCGATGCGTCGAGCCGCGGCGTGCGCCTGGCAGACATCGCCCTGCGTGGCGAAATGGGCATCCCCGGCGTGTTGAGTGCGCCGCAGTGGGGCTTCTATGACGTGCTGTTCAGCCACACCAACAAGGACCTGGCGCTCAAGCCCGAGGACAAGCGAGCTTTCAGCCTGCCCCAAGCCTACGGCACCTATGTGATGGAAAACGTGCTGTTCAAGATCAGCTTTCCGGCCGAGTTTCACGCGCAAACCGCCTGTGAAGCGGCAGTCGCCCTGCATCCGCAGGTCAAGCATCGTTTACATGAAATCGACCGTATCGTGATCACTACCCATGAGTCGGCGATTCGCATTATTTCCAAGGTCGGCCCATTGGCGAATGCCGCCGATCGCGACCACTGCCTGCAATACATGACCGCCGTGCCCTTGGCGTTCGGCAATCTGGTGGCCGAGCAGTATGAAGATGATTTCCACGCGGCCCACCCGATCATCGATGAGCTGCGCGACAAGATGGTCGTCATCGAAGACCCGCGCTACAGCCGCGAATACCTGGAGGCCGACAAGCGCTCGATTGCCAACGCGGTGCAGGTGTTTTTTACGGATGGCACCTGCACCGAGCAGGTGGTGGTGGAGTACCCGATTGGCCATCGCCGCCGTCGGGTGGACGGCATTCCACTGCTGGAAGACAAGTTCAAGGCCAACCTGGCCACGCGGTTCACCGCGCAACGCAGCGCCGAAATCTTTGCGTTGTGCAAGGATCAGGCACGGCTTGAGGCTACTCCAGTCAACCGTTTCATGGACCTGCTCACTATCTGAAAAACAGCACAGTCACTGTAGGAGCGAGCTTGCTCGCGAAAAACGTCAACGATGCCGCGTGCTTCCTGAGTAAGCGCGGCGCCTATGGGTTTTTCGCGAGCAAGCTCGCTCCTACAGAGGCAATGACGCAGGCTCAAGCGTGTCCAAACCGCAGTATCACCCGGCGGTTGTGCTTGCTCTTTTTCTCGATCTTCTCGCAGAACACCCGGCCGATTTCCTCGGTATTGAGCACATGGGTACCGCCGCAGGGCTGGATATCGATGCCGGGGATTTCAATCACCCGTACCGAACCGGAGACCACCGGCGGCGCAACCGCCTGGGTGCGGGTGATCTGCAGCAGGGTCGCGTACTCGGTGGCAGGCATCGACAGCGTTTTCACCGCGTGGGCCTGCTCGATCAGGGCGTTGAGGTCACGGGTGAGGCCGTCTTTGTCCAGGGTCATCTCCGGCAGGTCGAAATCCAGTCGGCCTTTATCCGCACTGATGCTGCAACCGGTCACGGGCGCGTCGATGAGGGAGCACAGCAAGTGCAGGCAAGTGTGCATCTTCATGTGCTGGTAGCGCCGCTCCCAATCCAGCCCGGCGTCGACCTGGACGCCAGCGGCCAACTGTTCGGGGCAATGGTCTACCTGATGCCAGATGATCGAGCGCAACACCGGGTCGCGCACGGTGCCTGTCACCTCGACCCGTGTGCCATCGGCCAGGGTGAAGTGGCCGGTATCGCCCGGTTGCCCGCCGCCGGTGGGGTAGAACAGGGTGTGCTCCAGGGCGATACCTTGTTCGCTGACGGCAATCACCCGGGCGCTGAAGGCGTTCTGGTAGGGCGCGCTGTCAAACAGCGCCAGGGTTTCCATGGTATGCACGGACATGTTCAACCTCCGACGATCAATGGGGTGGCTTGCAAGAGGTGGCGCACCAGTGCGCTCAAGCCAGGGGGAGAGAGCAGGGTGATTTCAAATTCCGGCCCGCACACCTTCAGGTTCAGCGGCAGGCGTGGCAGTTGCTCGTCGTTGTCGAGGCGACGCAGGCGAAACTGCAGGTGGTGCCGCTCTTTCACCGTGGGTTCGAGCATCAGCCCTTGCAGCGGATGAAAGTCGGCGTCCAGCACGGTGACCTTGTGGCCGGCACTCACTTCGCCCACCACGTGCAAGCGCTCATCCAGGGCAAAGGCGCCGAGGTAGTTGCTGTGGTCCGATTCATCGTTTTTCTGCAGTTGGATCTGGTTGACCACCTTGACCTTGGTGCCTGCCGGCACGTCCTGGGTAATCACGCAGGAGGGGCTGATAAACACGTTATCGCCGATCGAAACATAGCCCAGCACCCGGGCGCCGGCGCCGACTTCGACGTTGTTGCCCAGGCGCGGGTGGCGTTTGCCGTCCGGGTTGTTGGCAATACCGCGCGCACCCAGGGTCACGCCGCAGAGGATGTAGCAGTCGTTGCCGATCACACAGGTCTCGCCGATGACCGTGCCGTAGCCATGGTCCAGCACAAAGCGCCGGCCGATGCGCGCTGCCGGGTGAATCTCGGCGCCGGAGAGAATCTTGCCCTGGTTACTCAGTTTGAGGGCCATGCGCGAAAAATCGCCGTGGTCAGCGGCCTGGAAATGCCACACCAGGTGCGCAAGGCGGTAGAACAGCACGGCCTTGAACGAGGCGTAGGATTCCAGGATCAACTCACCGCGCCCACGGGACGCGGGGTCGCGATAGGCATAGGCAATCAGGTCCTCGGCCACCGCCTGGGCGGCGGTCTGGATCAACGGTGCCAGGTGCGGCTCCAACTGCTTCATCTGTCTGGGCGTCAGGGTGGTGATGAGGTGGGTGAGCAACTCATCGTGCAGCTGTTGCATGTCGATAAAGCCCCCCATGGAGACACCCCCGTACATTGAATGGTTGGAAGCCCCGTTATTCGAAACTGGGCAGGTAGCTGTCGGCATTGTCGTAGACCATGGTCAACACCACCGTTTCAGGCGGCAGTTCGGGGGCGAGTTGGGCGATGGCAACCATGTTGGCGGCCGAAGACAGCCCCAGGCTGATGGCATCGGTGCGCATGATGCGTTTGATCATGTCCAGGCAATCGGCGTGCGACACCTTGAGCATGCCGTCGATCACGTCCAGGTTGAGGATGCTGGGGATCAGGCCAATCGACAGGCCCTGGATCCCGTGCGCTGCGTGTTGGTCTTTGAGCAGGTCGCACTCTTCCGGTTCTACACCCATCACCCGCAGCGCCGGCCAGGCGGCCTTGAGGGTTTCGCCGATACCGGTGATGTGTCCACCGGTGCCAATGCCGCTGACGAAGTAGTCCACGCGCTGTTCACCGAAGGCGCGGAGGATTTCCGGGGCGGTGGTGTCGCGGTGGGTTTGGGGGTTGGCGCCATTGCGTTGCTGGTTGAGCATCACATAGTTGGGGTTCTCCAACTGCAGCTCCATGCACTTTTCGCCGTGGGAGTTATTGCCCAGGCGACTGTCGGACAGCACTACCCTGGCGCCATACAGACGCAGCAGTTTCTGTTTTTCCGGGCTGTAGTTGTCAGGGATCACCAGCACTACTTTGTAACCCAGCACATTGCCGGCCATCACCAGGCCAATGCCGGTGTTGCCGCCACTGGGTTCGATGATGGTTTGCCCGGAATCACGGATCAGCACGCCGCGGCGCTCGGCATCCAGGATCATGCCCAGGGCGATGCGTGCCTTGTGGCTGCCGCCGGGGTTGAGGGACTCCAGCTTGGCGTAGACCTCGATGCCGAGGTCTTCGGAAAACTGGGCCAGACGCACGATCGGCGTTTGGCCGATGACGTCGAGAATGGAGTTATGCAGCATCAGCACGTCCCCACTTTCAGTACAACGGCATGTCAGGTTCGACGTCGCGAACCCAATGTTTCATGCCACCCTGGAGGACTTTGGTGTTGGCAAAGCCGGCCGCCAACAGGGTGCTGGCGGCTTGCTCGGCACGGGCGCCTGCGTAGCAGATCAGGTAGTGGGTGTTGTCGCGGCTCAAGCTCGCGAGCTGTCCATCCAGTTCTGCCAGCGGGATATGCACCACGCCGGGTAATTTGCAGACCTCCAGTTCGCTGGCGTCGCGCACGTCGAGCAATACATCGGCGCTGCTGGGGTGTTCAAGCACTTGCTTGAGCACCTGGGGCTTGATGTAGCGTTCCGCGGCCAGGGAGGGCAGGCTCGGTACGGCATCGGCGCAGGTGGCCGGCGCGACGGTTTCGCTATGGCGCAGGTCCGAGCAGCAGGGGCAATCAGCGCGGCGCTTGAAGCGGATTTCGCTGAACTTCATCGCCAGCGCGTCGAAGCGCATCAAGCGGCCGGACAAGGGTTCGCCAATACCGATCAGCAATTTGATCGCCTCGGTGGCCTGGATCATACCGACCACGCCCGGCAACACGCCGATCACACCGCCCGCGCTGCAATTGGGTGCCAACTCTGCGGGTGGGGCCTTGGGGAACAGGCAGCGATAGCACGGCCCACCTTTATAGTTGAGCACGCTGATCTGCCCGTCGAAACGGTAGATAGCGCCGTACACCAAAGGTTTGCCCAACTGCACACAGGCGTCGTTGACCAGGTAGCGGGTGTCGAAATTGTCGGTTCCGTCGATCACCAGGTCATAGGCGCCCACCAGTTCCAGGGCGTTGTCGCTGTTGAGCGCGGTGTTGTACGCGTTGATCTGGATATGTGGATTGAGGTCCAGCAGGCGCTGCTTGGCGGACTCGACCTTGGGCATGCCCAGGGTGCTGTTGCCATGCACAATCTGGCGTTGCAGGTTGCTGCTTTCCACCACATCAAAGTCCACCAGCCCCAGGGTGCCGATGCCGGCCGCGGCCAGGTACAGGCTGATGGGCGAGCCCAGCCCGCCGGTACCAATGACCAGTACCTTGGCTTTCTTCAGGTTCAATTGGCCTTCGCGGCCCACGCCCGGCAGGGTGATGTGGCGCACGTAGCGCTGCACTTCTTCGTTGCTCAGGGTATCGATGTCCATGCCACCTGAGGTGGCGAGCAACACTTCGATCCGGGATTTCGGCGGCAGGGCTTCATCGGCTTCGATCAGCGCCTCCTCGGCGGTAAACAGGAAGTGTTCCTTGAGCTGGTTGTTCTTTTCATGGAACAGGTGCTGACGCAATTGGGGGTGATGGGTGCAGAGATTTTCAATGACTTCGCGCAATGTCGATCCGGCGCCCTCAAGGGTCGATTCCGGCAGCTTGGCCACGCGAACCAGAATGTCGGGGAAAGAGACAGCGTTCATGGACAACTCCGTGTGCAGGTCGTTGAAAGGTTGAAGGGAGAAATGCTTGCCATCCCAGGCAAACAGCTTGGAGCCCAGGGCCTGGCCCTGGCGGACATCCACCACCAAATAGCTGACGGGGAAGATCGGCTCGCCCAGAAACAGTGCCTTGTCCTGGTCTTCGTCACTGAAATAGGCGCCGACATCCGGGTGTGAGTGGTAGATCACCACCACCGGGTTGTCACTGCGAAACGCCTTGTTCATCAGCAAGGTGTCGGCCACCGAAAAGGTGTAGCCATTGGCCGCGCTGCGTGGGTACATCTCGGGGTTCTTGCGGTGCAGCTCATTCTGGATATTGCTGCCCAGGTACACGCTGCCGTCGGCGAAGACGAAACCACAGCACTCCTCGGGGTAGCTGCGGCTGGCGTGGGCGTAGATCTGTTCCAGGGCGGTGGGGCGGAGGACGTCCATGTTTCTCTCGCGTTGGTTGAGGGTCACTTTTTCTTGGCCATGAGTTTTTCGATCGGCAACTTGGTAATCGCAAAGCCGGCCAGCAGGATCGCCGAGTACAGCATCAGGTCGCGGGAAATTTCCACGCCTTCGTACCAGGCTCCGATGATGACCGCGAACACCGGGAAGATGATGAAGACGAACGACAGGATGATCGGGCTCAGGCGCTTGAGCAGCATGAAATACACAATGAACCCACCCACCGAGGCCACTAGCCCCAGGTAGAACAGCGCGCTCCAGGAACGCAGGGTGATGTCGTCGAACGTCGGTGTTTCAAACCACAGGCCGGCCAGGAACAGCATCAGCCCGGCAATGCCGATGGGCAGGGTGTTGTAGGTGATGACGCTGATGGCGCTGCCTTTTTGTTTGGTAATGACATAGCACAAGGCGTGCATGATCGCGGCGCTCAGAATGGCCAGCACCCCGAAGAACTCGGCGTGGTCCAGGTGCAGGCCCTGGCTCTTGATGATCATGTAAAGGCTGCCGAAACCAATGCCGATGCCGACCACCTGGGAGAAATAGATGCGCTCGCGCAGGAACAGCGCGGAGAAGATCAGGATGAACACTGGCATGCAGCTGAACAGCAGGGCCGTGAGGCCCGACGACACATGCATTTCGCCGTAATTGAGCAAATAGTAGGGAACGCTGAAGTAGGACAGGGTCACGAATACGAAGAACCAGCGGCTTTCCCGGGGAAACAGGATCGGCTCACGGCGCACCATGGCAAAACACAGGAACAGCGGAAACGCGATGAGAAAGCGCAGGCCGGCAGATGTCAGCGGCGGCACGCTCTCGACGGCGATCTTGATGCCCAGCCACGTAGTGCCCCAACTCAGGCACACGATCAGGAACATCACGCTGGTCACCAGCCCGGCGAGCCACTGTTTTTGCGTTTTTGTTTTTGCAGTGTTTTCGAGAACGGCGGACATTGGCATCGTTTATTGCTTCCCTGGGCCGAAATTGAACTCTATATTGAACTTGTAATGAGTTATGTTTATCGGCGATTGAACCCGTAAAAGCACACTATTAGGGCGAAAGATGGCTGTCAAAACAAATATTGACATGGTGTCAATTATGCGTGAGGGCCTGTCCAACGGGCAGGGCGTGAAGTACAAGCGCCTGTCTGATGTGATGGAACGGGGCATCCTCGAAGGCTTGATTGAACCGGGACGAAAACTGCCGCCCCATCGGGTGCTTTCCGACAATTTAGGCGTGACCATCGGCACCATCAGCCGGGCCTACGGTGAACTGGAACGCCTGGGCCTGGTGGTTGCACGGGTAGGTGACGGCACCTTCGTGCGCAAGCGTGGGATGGAGCGCCAGCGTGATGAGGGCTTTCGTAATTTCAGCGAGGAGCCGCGCCAGTACTTCGACATGAGCCGCAACATGCACATTCCCGGGCAAGAGACGGTGTTTCTCGCCCAGAGCTTTCAAACCCTGTCGACCAACGCCAAGTTCCTCCAGGACATCAGCGCCTACACCCCCGACGCCGGCCTGCCGCGTTACCGTGAAGCGGGCGCGCAATGGCTGGTACAGCGCGAGTTTCATCCGATTCCCGAGCAGGTCATCTGCGTCAACGGCGGCCAGCACGGCTTGCTGTGCGCCATGATGGCGTTGCTGCGTGCTGGCGATACGGTGGTCACCGAGCAGTTGACTTATCCCGGGCTGATTACCGCTGCGCGTATGCTGGGGGTGCGGCTGATCGGCCTGGAGATGGATGAGGAAGGCGTACTGCCCACGGCGCTGGATGAGGTCTGTCGCAATCACCGTATTTCGGCGTTGTACTGCACGCCGACTATCCAGAATCCGACCACCGCTGTGTTGTCGGTGGCGCGCCGCGAAGCCTTGGCCAGGGTGTGTCGCGAACATAACCTGCTGATTCTGGAGGACGAAGCCCACGGTGTGCTGGTGGAGGACCGTCCGCCGCCCCTCAGTTATTTCGCGCCTGAGCGTACGATCTTGATCAGCAGCCTGAGCAAGGCGGTATCGGCCGGTTTGCGGGTGGGCTACGTGCATGCGCCGCCGGCGCTGGTCAGTCGCATTTCGGCGGCGCTACGTTCGACCTGCTGGATGGCCACACCTGTGACCCTGGAACTGGCGACCCAGTGGATTGAAAACGGCACGGCGGAATATTTGTTGCGTCAGCAGATCAACGAGATCAGCCGTCGCAAGACGCTGGTCGAAGATTTATTGACCGGCCTGGCCTATCGCACCCACCTCAATAGCCCGCACTTCTGGATCGAAGTACCGGAGCCCTGGCGGGCCTCGGAAATCGAGGCAGAGCTCAAGCAGAACAATTACCTGATCGCCACCGCCGAGGCGTTTGCCGTGGGGCAGACGGCGGTGCCGCAGTTTATTCGGGCGAGTATCTGCAACACGTCGGGTGATGATCAGTTATTGCGCGAGGGGTTTGATGCGCTGGCGACGGCGTTGGGGCAGGGGGGCGGGCGGTTTCATCTGTGAGACCGCGTTATTGCTCGTTCCCACGCTCTGCGTGGGAATCCATCTTGCGACGCTCCGCGTCGCTATTGCGGGACGCGGAGCGTTCCAGGCGGCGTTCCCACGCAGAGCGTGGGAACGATCAGATCAGGCGACAGAGATCACTTGAAGCGCCGCTCCACACCCTTCTCCACCAGAATCTTCGCCGAAATCTCTTCCACCGAAAAATGCGTGGAATTGATGTGCGCAATATTCTCCCGGCGAAACAGATTTTCTACTTCACGCACTTCAAATTCGCACTGGGCATAGCTGGAGTAGCGGCTGTTGGGCTTGCGTTCGTTGCGGATGGCGGTCAGCCGGTCCGGGTCGATGGTCAGGCCGAACAGCTTGTGTGAATGCGCGCGCAAGGCGGCGGGCAGGGTCAGGTGCTCCATGTCGTCTTCGGTCAGCGGGTAGTTGGCCGCACGAATACCGAATTGCATGGCCATGTACAGGCAGGTGGGGGTCTTGCCGCAACGCGACACGCCCACCAGGATCAGGTCGGCCTTGTCGTAGTAGTGGGTGCGGGCACCGTCGTCGTTGTCGAGGGCGAAGTTCACCGCCTCGATACGCTCCATATAGTTGGAGTTATGCCCGATGGAATGGGACTTTCCGACGGAATAGGACGAATGTTCACTCAACTCCTGTTCCAGCGGCGCCAGGAAGGTAGAGAAAATGTCGATCATGAAACCATTCGACGTTGCGAGAATCTCACGAATGTCTTGATTGACGATGGTGTCGAAAATGATCGGGCGAAAACCGTCTTTTTCAGCCGCCAGATTGATTTGTTGTACCATGGCCCGCGCTTTATCCACGCTGTCTATATAAGGCCGGGTGAATTTGGCGAAGGTAATGTTTTCGAACTGCGCGAGCAGGCTCTGGCCCAATGTTTCGGCTGTGATGCCGGTGCCGTCGGAAATAAAGAAAGCAGATCGTTTCATTTGAGCCCTGGGCCTTAAGCTGATGGCGAATCTTGGATATGATAGGCGCGATTTTGCCGTCCCGCAGTGGGCCGCATTCTCACTTATTTTCCAGGTCCAGGCCACAAGCGCTGGCGTTAGCTCCTACTGAGCAACCCGCGTCCTGAGCTTTTCCAACACAGAAAGTGGAGAGATCACCTTGGTAGAGTACGTAGTTTCCCTCGATAAGCTCGGCGTCCATGATGTAGAGCATGTGGGGGGCAAGAACGCATCCCTCGGCGAGATGATCAGTAATCTTGCAGGCGCTGGTGTCTCGGTGCCCGGTGGTTTCGCCACCACGGCCCAGGCTTACCGCGACTTCCTCGAGCTGAGCGGCCTCAACGCCCAGATCCACGCCGCGCTGGACGCCCTGGACGTCGATGACGTCAACGCCCTGGCCAAGACCGGCGCCCAGATCCGCCAGTGGATCATGGAAGCCGAGTTCCCCGAGAAGCTCAACGAAGAAATTCGCACCGCCTTCGCCACTCTGTCGGCCGGTAACCCGGACATGGCTGTTGCCGTGCGTTCCTCTGCCACCGCCGAAGACTTGCCGGACGCCTCCTTTGCGGGCCAGCAGGAAACCTTCCTCAACATTCGCGGCGTCGAAAACGTGATCCGCGCGGCCAAGGAAGTGTTTGCCTCCCTCTTTAACGACCGTGCGATTTCCTATCGCGTACACCAGGGTTTCGACCACAAGCTGGTGGCCCTGTCTGCCGGTGTGCAGCGCATGGTGCGTTCGGAAACCGGCACTGCCGGTGTGATGTTCACCCTGGATACCGAATCCGGTTTCCGTGACGTGGTGTTTATCACCGGCGCCTACGGCCTGGGCGAAACCGTCGTACAAGGCGCGGTCAACCCCGACGAATTCTACGTACACAAGGGCACCCTCGAAGCGGGCCGCCCGGCCATCCTGCGCCGTAACCTGGGCAGCAAGGCCATCAAGATGATCTACGGCGATGAGGCCAAGGCCGGTCGCTCGGTCAAAACCGTTGAAGTCGACAAGGCCGAGCGCGCGCGTTTCTGCCTGACCGACGCTGAAGTCAGTGAGTTGGCCAAACAAGCGATGATCATCGAAAAGCACTACAAGTGCCCGATGGACATCGAGTGGGCCAAGGACGGTGACGACGGCAAGCTGTACATCGTGCAGGCTCGCCCGGAAACCGTGAAGAGCCGCACTTCGGCCAACGTCATGGAGCGCTACCTGCTCAAAGAAACCGGCACCGTGCTGGTAGAAGGCCGTGCCATTGGCCAACGCATTGGCGCAGGCAAGGTGCGGATCATCAAGGACGTGTCCGAGATGGACAAGGTCCAGCCGGGTGACGTACTGGTTTCCGACATGACCGACCCGGATTGGGAACCGGTGATGAAGCGCGCCAGTGCCATTGTCACCAACCGTGGCGGGCGTACCTGCCACGCGGCGATCATTGCCCGTGAGCTGGGGATTCCGGCAGTCGTGGGTTGCGGCAACGCCACCCAACTGCTCAAGGATGGCCAGGGCGTGACCGTTTCCTGCGCCGAAGGCGATACCGGCTTTATCTTCGAAGGTGAGCTGGGCTTCGATATCAAGCAAAACTCCATCGACGCCATGCCCGACCTGCCGTTCAAGATCATGATGAACGTCGGCAACCCGGACCGCGCCTTTGATTTTGCGCAGTTGCCGAACGCCGGCGTGGGCCTGGCCCGCCTGGAATTCATCATCAACCGCATGATCGGCGTGCACCCCAAGGCACTGCTGAACTATGACGGGCTGCCGCTGGACATCAAGGAAAGCGTCGACAAGCGCATCGCCGGCTACAACGACCCGGTAGGTTTCTACGTCGAGAAACTGGTCGAAGGCATCAGCACCCTGGCTGCGGCGTTCTACCCGAAAAAGGTCATCGTGCGCCTGTCGGACTTCAAGTCCAATGAATACGCGAACCTGATCGGCGGCAAGCTCTACGAGCCGGAAGAAGAAAACCCGATGCTGGGTTTCCGCGGCGCCTCGCGTTACATCAGCGAAGCCTTCCGTGACTGCTTCGAGCTCGAATGCCGTGCGCTCAAGCGTGTGCGCAACGAGATGGGCCTGACCAACGTCGAGATCATGGTGCCGTTCGTGCGCACCCTGGGCGAAGCGAGCCAGGTCGTGGACCTGCTGGCAGAAAACGGTCTGACCCGCGGCGAGAACGGCCTGCGCGTGATCATGATGTGCGAATTGCCGTCGAACGCCATCCTGGCTGAAGAGTTCCTGGAGTTCTTCGACGGTTTCTCCATCGGCTCCAACGACCTGACCCAGTTGACCTTGGGCCTGGACCGCGATTCGGGGATCATCGCCCACCTGTTCGACGAGCGTAACCCAGCGGTCAAGAAGCTGCTGGCCAACGCCATCCAGGCTTGTAACAAGGCTGGCAAGTACATCGGTATCTGCGGCCAAGGCCCTTCGGACCACCCTGACCTGGCCAAATGGCTGATGGAGCAGGGGATCGAGAGCGTCTCGCTGAACCCCGATTCCGTGCTGGAAACCTGGTTCTTCCTGGCTGAAGGCCAAGCGTCCGCCTAAGGGCGTAAGGTCAAAAGTGCCGGTCACTCGTTGCGGGTGACCGGCATTCTTATCTGTACAGGGCGGGAATCCTTGCGGACGCCGCCCTTTTTTGTGCAAGAGCATTATGCAAAGCAGCAGCCATCTGTTTCCTGTCGCCCTGATCAGCGCTGAACGTCGCGGCGACCTGAGTGAAGACGTCTACCGGCTCAAACCCGGTAACAGCCCGGACGGCACCGTCGAGCTGGCGGTTACCCGTTTGGGCCTGGCCGATGTCCCGGAAAACCGGGGCACGCCGATTATTTTGTTGCATGGCAGTTTTTCCAACCGGCGTTTCTGGTATTCGCCCAAAGGTATCGGCCTGGGGGCTTACCTGGCGCGTCGCGGATTTGATGTGTGGATCCCGGAAATGCGCGGCCATGGTTTGTCCAAACGCAATCACGACTACGCCAGAAACCGTGTCGCCGATTACGCGCGCTACGATTTGCCGGCCGTGGGGGCGTTTGTGTGTGAGCAAAGCGGGCAGATTCCGCACTGGATCGGGCATTCCCTCGGTGCCACTACCCTGGCTGCGGCCTTGGGTGGGCGGCACTTGGATGCATCGGGGGTGGCCTCGGTGGCGTTGTTCGGCTGCCAGGTCAGTCGCACCCACTGGCCGTTGAAAATTCCACCGGTGGAGTGGAGCGGTCGCTTTATCCTCAAGCGCCTTGCCCATCTGTCCGGCCCGCGCTTCAAGCGTGGGCCCGAGGACGAGCCGGCCGGCGTGATGATCGAAGCGATGCGTTGGAACGGCCTGTTCGGCCGGTTTGGCGATGCCGAGCATGACTGGTGGAAAGGCTTGGCGCAGGTCGATGTGCCGCTGTTGGCGGTGAGCGCAGCGGGCGACCGGCAAGACCCGGACTGGGCCTGCCGCAAGCTCTTCGAGCAAGTGGGCAGCGAGCATCGCCAGTACCTGTGCCTGGGACGTCAGCAAGGTTTCAGCGAGGATTTCGGCCATGTGCAGATGCTGGTCAGCAAAGCGGCCCAGGCCCAAGTGTGGCCTTTGGTCGAGCGTTGGTTGAACGACCCGCTGACACCCTTGTTGGGTACGCAACCGGAGGTGTCCGCAGCGGTTTGACGAAACGCTCTACCAAGGGCGTTTCACTCTTGAATGGTTGCGGCTAAGATATGACGCGCCACGCGCTTCTGGTCATATTCAGTCGCGTAACGTGTATTGCGTTGCGCTGATCGTGGTTTGATCATGGCCGCCGCCCACCCGCAGGCGCTTAAAGAATGCCTGTCGCGGGGCGTTTTCTTGATGTACACCGTGGATGTTCGACCTCTTCTTTGATGACAGGAGTTTCTCGATGAACCATTACGTGACCCCCGACCTGTGTGACGCCTACCCGGAGCTGGTGCAGGTAGTGGAGCCGATGTTCAGCAACTTCGGTGGCCGAGACTCCTTTGGTGGCGAGATAGTCACCCTCAAATGTTTCGAGGATAACTCGCTGGTCAAGGCGCAGGCTGACCTGCCGGGCGCTGGTAAAGTGCTGGTGGTAGACGGTGGTGGTTCGCTGCGCTGCGCGTTGCTGGGCGACATGATTGCCGAGAAAGCCGCGAAAAATGGTTGGGAAGGGCTGGTGATCTACGGGTGCATCCGTGATGTAGACGTCATCGCCCAGACCGACCTGGGTGTGCAGGCCCTGGCCTCTCATCCGAAAAAAACCGACAAGCGCGGCCTTGGCGACCTGAACGTGCCGGTGACATTCGCAGGCGTGACGTTCCGCCCCGGTGAGTACATTTATGCCGATAACAACGGGGTGATCGTGTCACCCAGCCCGCTGAAAATGCCTGAATAATCTGCCGCAACCGATCGGGGTGAGGATGTTCGAAGAAGAAAACGCGCAATGGGGGCTGGTGCATGCCCTGGTGCTGGACGGTAAAGGCGGTGCGCGTTCGATTGCCCGGACTGAACTCGACGATTTGCAGTTGCAGCCCCAGGAAAGCCTGTGGCTGCACTGGGATCGCAGCCATCCTCAAACCCAGACCTGGCTGCGTAAATCCAGCGGCCTTAGCGAGTTTGCCTGTGACTTGCTGCTGGAGGAAAACACCCGTCCACGCCTGTTGCCGCTGCCGGACGCCGAGTTGCTGTTGTTTCTGCGCGGGATCAATCTCAACCCAGGCGCGGAGCCGGAAGACATGGTGTCGGTGCGTATCTTCGCCGCCGCCAACCGAGTGATTTCCCTGCGTTTGCGCCCCTTGCGCGCTACCGATGAGTTGCTGGTGCAACTGGCAGACGGCAAAGGCCCCAGGACGGCGTCTGAACTCATCCTTTATATGGCTCAGTACCTGACCAACAAAGTGCAGGATCTGGTCGCTGGCTTGTCTGAAATCGTCGATTCCGAGGAAGAAAAACTCGATGCCGACGAACGGTATACCCCGGAGCACGGCAGCGTTCTGCAGATCCGTCGAAGAGCCGCCGGACTCAAGCGCTTCCTGGCCCCACAGCGGGATATTTTCGCCCAGCTGACACGAATCAAATTGGCGTGGTTCTGCGACGACGATGCCGACTATTGGAACGAACTGCACAACAGCCTGACCCGTTACCTGGAAGAGCTGGAATTGGCCAGAGAGCGCGTGGGGCTTGTGCTGGAGGCTGAAGACCGGCGCTTGAGCCTGCGCATGAACCGCACCATGTACCGCTTCGGGATCATCACCGGGATCTTCTTGCCGATGAGTTTTCTTACCGGTTTGCTCGGTATCAATGTGGGCGGCATTCCGTTCTCTGCCAGCCCTTATGGATTCATGATTGCGTGCCTGTTGATGGTGTCTGTGGCACTGGGGCAATGGTGGCTGTTTCGGCGATTGCGCTGGGTTTGACCTGAATATGACCTGAACGTAAGAAACGGCCGATGTGACCCGATGAATTTTACCCTCGTCTTTTAAATCACTTGCGAGAGGTCTCTATGCACGATCCGTTCGAACAGTCTTTGCGTGACATGCTCAATGCTTCGCCATCCAACCGTGATGACGATGCCTGCCTGGGCCGCGTACTGAAAACCGCCAACCGTCAGGTAGGGGCGGGTGACCTGTTCGGTCTGCTCGGGCGTTGGTTGCCGGCGTTGATGATGGCCCTGAACAACGGTTCGGCCCATGTGTCACCGGTTTCCCGTCGTAAACCTCTTGCTAGCACTGCTGATAAGGCTGATTGAATATGGAACTTGATCTCTGGACCCAGAGCCTGGTCACCGCGATGACCGCATTGTGGACCAAGGTGGCGAATTTCATTCCCAACCTGTTTGGTGCCCTGGTCCTGGTATTGCTGGGTTTTGTCGTGGCCAAGCTGCTCGATACCCTGCTGTCCAAATTGCTCGCCAAACTGGGGCTCGATCGCCTGATGGCGGGCACTGGCCTGACCAAATTGCTCGGCCGCGCGGGGTTGCAAGTACCGATTTCGACCCTGATCGGCAAGATCGTCTATTGGTTTGTTCTACTTATTTTTCTGGTTTCTGCAGCGCAGTCCCTTGGACTTGAGCGAGTTTCAGCTACGCTCGACATGCTGGCACTGTATTTGCCGAAAGTTTTCGGCGGCGCGCTGGTGCTGCTGGTGGGGGTTTTACTCGCGCAACTGGCCAACGGGCTGGTGCGCGGGGCCGCCGAAGGCGTGGGGTTGGACTACGCGGCAGGCCTGGGGCGAATCGCACAGGGGCTGGTGATCATCATCAGTATTTCCGTCGCGATCAGCCAGTTGGAGGTCAAGACTGACCTGCTCAACCACGTTATTGTGATTGTTTTGATTACCGTTGGTCTGGCAGTTGCGCTGGCCATGGGGTTGGGAAGCCGGGAAATTGCCGGTCAGATTCTTGCGGGAATCTATGTGCGTGAGCTGTATCAAGTTGGGCAACAGGTGCGTGTGGGCGAGGTCGAAGGGCAAATCGAGGAGATCGGCACAGTCAAGACGACCGTGCTGACCGATGACGGGGAACTGGTGTCGCTGTCGAACCGGATTCTCCTGGAGCAGCAGGTCAGTAGCCGCTAATCCGGCAAATCCTGCTAATGTACGCCGCCGCAAACCCGGGTGACCGGGTTGCAGCGGACATTGACCTGACTGTCGGCACGACTTGTTTTGAATAAAGCCCAAACGCTGTCCACGCGCTATGACCCCCGTGAGCTCTCTGATGAGGAGTTGGTCGCGCGCTCGCACACGGAGCTGTTTCACGTAACACGCGCGTACGAAGAATTGATGCGCAGGTATCAACGCACTCTGTTCAACGTTTGTTCAAGGTATTTGGGGAACGATAGAGACGCGGATGATGTCTGTCAGGAAGTGATGCTCAAGGTGCTATACGGCCTGAAGAACTTCGAGGGCAAATCGAAGTTCAAGACCTGGCTGTACAGCATCACGTACAACGAGTGCATCACGCAGTATCGGAAGGAACGGCGAAAGCGTCGCTTGATGGACGCTTTGAGTCTGGACCCCCTTGAGGAGGCGTCTGAAGAGAAGGCGCCGGCACCCGAGGAAAAGGGCGGACTTGATCGCTGGTTGGTGCATGTGAACCCGATTGACCGCGAAATTCTGGTGCTTCGATTTGTCGCAGAGCTGGAATTTCAGGAAATCGCTGACATCATGCATATGGGTTTGAGTGCTACAAAAATGCGGTACAAGCGTGCTCTTGATAAATTACGTGAGAAATTTGCGGGCGAGACTGAAACTTAGTGCGTAGCAAATATCTCTTACGTGTAGGCAAGTTCTGTTAGACTTGTCGCCGAGTTGTCCCCCGGTTTGTGGGACTGCTTTACAATCACCAGATGGGGATTTAACGGATGAAACTGAAAAACACCTTGGGCTTGGCCATTGGTTCTCTTATTGCCGCTACTTCTTTCGGCGTTCTGGCACAAGGCCAAGGCGCAGTTGAAGGCGAGCTGTTCTACAAGAAGCAGTACAACGATAGCGTTAAGCACATCGAAGACGGCTTCAACCCAGGCGCTCGCATTGGTTACTTCCTGACCGACGATCTGTCGTTGAATCTGTCGTACGACAAGACCAACCACACCCGTTCGAACGACGGCACTGGCAACCAGAAGATCAAAGGTGACACTGGCAGCCTCGTTGCTCAGTACCACTTCGGTCAGGCTGGCGTTGATAGCCTGCGTCCATACGTTGAAGGCGGTTTCGGCCACCAGAGCCGTACCAACGTTCAGGCTGACGGCCACAGCGGTCGCGACCAGACCACTTTCGCTACCATCGGTACCGGCGTGAAGTACTACTTCACCAACAACCTGTACGCTCGTGCTGGTGTTGAAGCTGACTACGGTCTGGACAACGGCAAGTGGGACTACTCCGCACTGGTTGGCCTGGGCGTGAACTTCGGCGGTAACGCTGGCGCAGCTGCTCCAGCTCCTACCCCAGCACCAGCTCCAGAGCCAGTTCCAGAGCCAGAAGCTCCGGTTGCTCAGGTTGTTCGTGTTGAGCTGGACGTTAAGTTCGACTTCGACAAGGCCGTTGTTAAGCCTAACAGCTACGGCGACGTTAAAAACCTGGCCGACTTCATGGCTCAGTACCCAGCTACCAACGTAGAAGTTGCTGGTCACACTGACTCCGTAGGTCCAGACGCTTACAACCAGAAGCTGTCCCAGCGTCGTGCTGACGCTGTTAAGCAAGTCCTGGTTAAAGACGGCGTTGCTCCTAGCCGTGTAACTGCTGTTGGTTACGGCGAATCCCGCCCAGTTGCTGACAACGCAACTGAAGCTGGTCGCGCTGTTAACCGTCGCGTAGAAGCGTCGGTTGAAGCTACCGCTCAGTAATTACTGAGTAGTAAAGAAAAGCCCGGCTCAGGCCGGGCTTTTTTTCGCCTGCGATTTGCCTCAGGCGCTTGCCGCAGCGGCGATGCTAGCCATCTGTGCGGCGCCGGCAACCTGGCCAATCACCAGGATGGCCGGGCTCTTCAGTGCAAAGGCTTTTGCAGCTTCATGCATGGCCGCCAGGGAGCTGCGGCATTCGCGTTGCTGGGGCAATGAAGCGTTTTCGATCATTGCCACCGGCATATCCGCAGCCATGCCGCCGTTGAGCAGCTGTTCGCGGATTTCTTCCAGCTTGGCCACGCCCATATACACCACCAGCGTGGTTCCACCCTCCGCCAGCGCACGCCAGTTCAAGCTACTGTCATCCTGGGTATGCGCGGTGACCAAGGTCACTCCACGGCTCACTCCGCGCAAGGTCAAAGGGATGTCACACTGGGTCGCCCCGGCCAGCCCTGAGGTGATGCCATTGACCAATTCCACCTCGATTCCACGCTCGCGCAGCCAGGTTGCCTCCTCGCCACCGCGGCCAAAAATACACGGGTCACCGCCTTTAAGGCGTACTACGCACTTACCCTGGCGTGCATAACGCAACATCAGGCGGTGAATAAAATCCTGCGGGGTAGAACGACATCCCCCGCGCTTGCCGACGGTAATTACCCGAGCGCTGGTGCAGTGTTCCAGTACTGTCGGGTTGACCAGATCATCAATCAGCACGACGTCCGCTGCCTGCAGAGCCCGGACCGCTTTCAGGGTCAGCAACTCCGGGTCACCCGGTCCTGCGCCTACCAGCCACACTTTTGCGCTCATGTTGTTCCCCTTAAACACTGATGGCGATTGGCTGCGGGTTGCTGGCCAAAAGACGTTTGATTTCCGGCACGCAGGAGCCGCATTGGGTGCCGCAGCCCAGGGCCTGTTTGAGGCCATCCAGGTCCAGGCCGCTGCCGATACCGGCACACACGGCGTTTTCGCTGACGTTCTTGCAGTTGCACACAATCTTGTTGCTGGCCGTGGTACCGCCCGGCGGCGCGCTCAAGGGCGCCAGTAACCAGCGCCGCAGTTGCCCATCGGCCCGGCCTTCCAGCCACAGGCTTTGCAGCCAGTGACGGGCCAGGGTTTCGCCGGCCAGGCGCAGGGCGGTGATGCGACCTTTCTCGATTTTTACGCGCTTGCCGATTGAGCGGCGCGGGTCGTCATAGGCCATTACCGGGCCGTCGTTGAGGCCCAGCAGTTGGTCGATACGGGTCAAGAGTTGCAGGTCGGGCGCCTCGGTATGCGCGGCGCGCACCAGCAGCGCGGGGCGTTCACGGCCAGCCAGGCTCAGGCTGACGTAGGCAAAGGTTTCACACAGTGGGCGCAAGGCTTCGAAGTGCTGCTGTACATCGCCTTCGATCAGCGCAAACAGCTGCCACGGCAGTTGCACTGCTTCCAGGCGCACACCGCTGTGCTTGAGCTCCGGCTGCTTGGACAAAGGGTCGAACGCCGGTTGAGTGAGGGTATTGACGCCGCCCTTGAGAAAGCGGTCGCCCCAGTGCATGGGCAGAAACGCTTGGCCGGGACGCACACTGTCATCGCTGCCGACGGCGACGATCACGCTGCCGCGACGGCTTTTCAGGCTGACCAGGTCACCCTCTTTGAAGCGGTGGCGGCGTAGCTCATCCGGATGCAGGCTCAACAATGCTTCACTGACGTGCCCGAACAGCTGCGCTGCCGTGCCGGTGCGGCTCATCCCGTGCCATTGATCACGCAGGCGACCGGTGATCAGGGTCAGGGGGAATCGCGCATCGCGCTGTTCCTTGGCGGCGCGGTAAGGCTCGGCGACAAATCGCGCCCGGCCCGTGTCAGTAGGGAAAATGCCGTCGGTGTACAGGCGCGACGTACCCGCTTGCGCACCCTCGGGAAAGGGCCACTGCTGCGGGCCGAGCCGGTCGAGCAGGGCGTGGCTGATGCCGGACATATCCAGGTCACGGCCTTGGGTCAGTGACTTGAATTCATCAAACAGCTGCGCCGCTTGCTCAAAGGCGAACAGGCTCGGCAACCCCGGACGCAGACGACGCTCCAGGCGCTGTGCGAAATCCACCGTGATCGCCCAATCCGCGCGTGCTTCACCCGGTGGGTTGATGGCACGGCGCACGTGGGAAATACGCCGCTCGGAGTTGGTCACCGTGCCGTCTTTTTCACCCCAACTGGCGGCGGGCAGTAGCAGGTCGGCATAGGCGGCGGTTTCGGTGGTACGAAACGCTTCCTGCAACACCACGAACGGGCACGCTGCCAAAGCGGCGCGCACCGCGTTCTGGTCGGGCAGCGATTGGGCAGGGTTGGTACAGGCAATCCACAACGCCTTGATCTTGCCAGCCTGCACTTGTTCAAACAGTTCGATGGCGGGTAGGCCCGTAGTCGCGGGCAGTTGTTCCACGCCCCAATAGGCCGCCACTTCAGCGCGGTGTTCAGGGTTGGCTGCTTCGCGGTGGCCCGGCAGCAAGTTGGACAGGCTGCCGGTTTCGCGCCCGCCCATGGCGTTCGGTTGACCGGTCAGGGAAAACGGCCCGCAGCCCGGCCGGCCAATGGTCCCCGTGGCTAGATGCAGGTTGATCAACGCGCTGTTTTTGGCGCTGCCGGCGGTGGATTGGTTAAGCCCCATGCACCACAGCGACAAAAAGCTGCTGGAGGTGCCGACCCACTGCGCGCACAGGCGCAGTTGTTCGACGCTGATGCCGCACAGCTGCGTGACCATCTGCGGCGTGTAGTCATGCACCAGGCGCTTGAGTTCGGCCAGGCCGTCGGTATGGGCCTGGATAAACGCACGGTCGATCCAGTCTTCCCACAGCAGTAAATGCAAAATTCCGTGGAACAACGCCACATCCGTTCCCGGCAAGATGGCCAAGTGCAGGTCGGCCAAGTCGCAGGTGTCGGTACGCCGAGGGTCAATCACCAGCACTTTCATCTGCGGGCGTTGCGCCTTGGCTTGCTCCAGGCGTCGGAACAATACCGGGTGGGCGTAGGCCATATTGCTGCCGACGATCATCACGCAGTCGCTGTTTTCCAGGTCTTCATAGCTGCACGGCGGCGCATCGGCGCCCAGGCTGCGCTTGTAGCCGACCACCGCCGAAGACATGCACAGCCGGGAGTTACTGTCGATATTATTAGTGCCCACCAACGCCCGCGCCAACTTGTTGAAGCTGTAGTAGTCCTCGGTCAGCAGTTGCCCGGAGATATAGAACGCCACGCTGTCGGGCCCGTGTTCGGCAATCGTCTCGGCAAACACGTTGGCCGCGTGTTCCAGGGCGGTGTCCCAGTCGGTGCGAGTGCGCGCCAGTTCTTTGCCCAAGCGTAGTTGCGGGTAAAGCGCACGGGCGCTCAAGTCGCCGGTCAGGTGCAGGCTCGCGCCTTTGCTGCACAACTTGCCGAAGTTGGCCGGATGGCTGGGGTCGCCTTGCACCCCCAGGATCTGTTCGCCGTCATGCTCGATCAGCACGCCGCAGCCCACCCCGCAATAACAACAGGTGGACGCGGTGGTCTGGCGGTTCATCAACCCGCGTCCCGCAGAGCCAGCATCACCCGGCCGTTTTCGACCCGGGCTTGATGATGGTGGGCGCAGCCGATATCCGGGGCCTGGGCTTGGCCAGTCGCCAGGTCGATCTGCCAGTTGTGCAGCGGGCAGGCCACCCGCTTGCCGTAGATCAAGCCTTGGGACAGCGGCCCGCCTTTGTGTGGGCAGCGGTCGTCGAGGGCAAAGACTTCATCGTCACTGGTGCGAAAAATCGCAATGTCACCTTTCGGCCCGCTGATGATGCGCGAGCCCAGGGCGTTGATTTCATCGAGCGCGCAGATATCCAGCCAGTTCATAGCGAGACCTCCAGTTGTTTGACGGGGATCACGTCGAATTCCTTTTTCAGCAGCGGCTGTTCCAGGCGTTCTTTCCACGGGTCCTGCTCGAATGACAACGAGAACTGCAAACGCTCATTGAGGGCCTGGCGGCGGGCCGGGTCTTCCAGCACAGCCTTCTTGATATGCTCCATGCCCACCCGCTGCAGGTAGTGCACGGTGCGCTCCAGGTAGAAGGCTTCTTCGCGGTATAGCTGCAGGAATGCGCCGTTGTATTCGCGCACTTCCTCTGCGGTCTTCACCTTGACGAAGAACTCTGCGACTTCGGTCTTGATCCCGCCGTTGCCACCGATGTACATCTCCCAGCCCGAGTCGACACCGATAATGCCTACGTCCTTGATGCCCGCTTCCGAGCAGTTGCGTGGGCACCCGGAGACCGCCAACTTGACCTTGTGAGGCGACCACATGTTGAACAGGTCATGCTCCAGCTCGATGCCCAGTTGCGTCGAGTTCTGCGTGCCAAACCGGCAGAACTCGCTGCCCACACAGGTTTTGACGGTGCGGATGGATTTGCCATAGGCATGCCCGGACGGCATATCCAGGTCCTTCCATACCCCTGGCAAGTCCTGCTTCTTGATACCGAGCAAGTCAATTCGTTGGCCGCCGGTAACCTTGACCATCGGCACGTTGTACTTGTCGGCCACATCGGCGATGCGGCGCAGCTCCGAAGGATTGGTCACGCCGCCCCACATCCGTGGGACCACAGAGTAGGTGCCGTCTTTTTGAATATTGGCGTGGGCCCGTTCGTTGATCAGCCGCGATTGCGGGTCGTCCTTGGCTTCGCCGGGCCAGGTGGAGATCAGGTAATAGTTGAGGGCCGGGCGGCAGGTGGCGCAGCCATTGGGGGTGCGCCAGTTCAGGTAGCGCATGGTGCTGTCGATGGTCAGCAGGTGCTGCTCTCGGATGGCCTGGCGGATCTGCCCGTGGTTGAGGTCGCTGCAGCCACAGATGGCTTTTTCACTTTTGGGTTTGACGTCGGCGGCGCCGCCCACGGTGTTGATCAGGATCTGCTCGACTAGCCCGGCACAGGAGCCGCAGGAACTGGCGGCCTTGGTGTGTTTTTTCACCTCATCGACACTGAACAGCCCTTGTTCCTGGATCGCCTTGACGATGGTGCCTTTGCACACACCGTTGCAGCCGCAGACTTCGGCGCTGTCGGCCATGCTCATGGCTTTGTCCTGGCCTTGGTGGCCGACATCGCCGAGTGCATTTTCACCGAACATCAGATGATCGCGGATTTCACCGATGGCGTGGTTCTCACGGATCTGGCGGAAATACCAGCCGCCATCGGCGGTATCGCCGTACAGGCAGGCGCCGACCAGGATGTCGTCCTTGATCACCAGCTTCTTGTACACGCCGCCAATCGGGTCGGAGAGCGTGATGGTTTCGGTGCCTTCGCCGCCCATGAAGTCGCCGGCGGAGAACAGGTCGATGCCGGTGACTTTCAGCTTTGTCGAGGTCACCGAGCCCTTGTAAGTGGCAAAGCCCAATTGGGCCAGGTGGTTGGCGCAGACCTTGGCCTGTTCGAACAAGGGCGCCACCAGGCCATAGGCGATGCCGCGATGGCTGGCGCATTCACCGATCGCATAGATACGCGGGTCGTAGGTTTGCATCGTGTCGTTGACCAGGATCCCACGGTTGCAGGGGATGCCGGACTTTTCCGCGAGTTCGGTATTGGGGCGGATGCCGGCAGCCATCACCACCAGGTCGGCCGGGATGATGTCGCCATTCTTGAACTGCACCGAGCCGACGCGGCCATTGCCGGCATCGTGCAGGGCCTGGGTTTGCTCGCACAGGCGAAACACCAGGCCGCGACTTTCCAGTTCGGTTTGCAGTAGCTGGCCGCTGGTCTTGTCCAGTTGCCGCTCCAGCAGCCATTCACCGATGTGCACCACCGTCACGTGCATGCCGCGCAGCATCAGGCCGTTGGCCGCTTCCAGGCCGAGCAGGCCGCCGCCGATCACCACCGCATGCTTGTGGGTCTTGGCGGTGTCGATCATCGCCTGTGTATCGGCAATGTCGCGGTAACCAATCACGCCCTGCAAGCTGTTGCCGGGAATTGGCAGGATAAACGGCGTGGACCCGGTAGCGATCAGCAGGCGGTCATATTCGGCCTCGGTGCCGTCTTCGGCGATGACTTTGCGCTTGACCCGGTCGATCTGCACCACTTTGCGGTTGAGCAGCAACTTGACGTTGTTGTCCAGGTACCAATCCAGGTCGTTGAGCACGATCTCTTCGAAGGTTTGCTCACCGGCCAGTACCGGCGACAGCAGGATGCGGTTGTAGTTGGTGTGAGGCTCGGCGCCAAACACGGTGATGTCGTACAGCTCGTTGCTCAGCTTGAGCAGTTCTTCAAGGGTGCGAACCCCGGCCATGCCGTTGCCGATCATCACCAGTTTGAGTTTTTTCATGTCGTTCTCCGCAATGGCTCGACAAATCGTGCGCAAACAAAAAAGGCATCCCCGCTAGTCAGCTAGCGAGGACGCCTTTGTCCTGGTCCCGTTCTCTCGGGAAGCTCGGCCCTTCGTCGTTGAAGGAGCGGCTATATGTGGGGTGTTGAGAACGTTAATGCAGCAGCTGTGCCAAGTCCCCATAGCCCAGGTTTACTGGGCGTTTACACGGAGCGTCGGCGCATTCTGCCCGCTAGTGGTGCATCAGCCAGTACAGCAGCACCAGATTGAGTAGCAGCGAAGCCATCGCCAGGGTCTGCCAGACTTTCAAGGGTTCGCGTTCGAGCAAGGGGCGTGGGCGTATGCTCAATTCACGGCGATCGGCCTGTTCCAGCACCAACAGCCATTCTTCGGCGGTTTCATAACGTTGGGCCGAGACAGCGGTCACCGCTCGTTCCAGGCTGTGTGGCAACCATTCCGGCAAGTCGGGGCGATAACGGCTGGCGCTGACGGGTTGGGAAAACCTGGGCCGTTGGAAGGCCTCGATTTCACCGTAGGGGTAATGCCCAGTCAGCAGGTAATACAAGGTCACGCCGACGCTATATAAGTCCTGTTGTGCCGTAGGCTGCTCGCCAGCGAACGCCTCGGGCGCGATGAAACTCGGGGTGCCGGGCAGCAGTTGCGCACGGTCCTCGGAGAGCCCGGGGCAATAGGCCAGGCCGAAGTCCAGCACCCGCAGTTCTCCATCTTCTCCCAGCAGCAGGTTTTCTGGCTTGATGTCGCGGTGCAGGATCTGCCGGCGATGCAACAGGCCCACGGCGCGCAGCAAGCGTTCGGCAATCGACTGCCATTGTGCCAACGGCAGCGGGCCCTGTTGTTGGAACAGTTGGGCCAGGGTTTGCCCGGCGTATTCGCGCATCACGTAGTACAAATGCTGACGGCCACTGGCGGCATGCACTTCGGGAAAGGCCCGGCCGGCGACCCGGCGCAGAAACCATTCCTCCGATAACAAGGCCTGGGCGGCGTCGGTATCGTCGCAACGCAACGGCAAGGTCTTGAGCAGCCAGGGTTGCCCCTGGGCGTCGTGCACGCGGTACAGCAACGACTGCCGACTCTGCGCCAGCACGCTTTGCACCTGCCAGCCTTCAAAGGTTTGCCCGACTTTCAGCGGTGGCGGCAGTGGCCATTGCTGCAACTGCACCAAGGCGTCGCCGAGGGTGGCCGCGCCGAGTTGATCGATGCGCACCAGCAAGGCGCTGGCGTTGTCTTGACTACCCGCCAGGTGGGCGGCGTTGACTAGGGTGTTGACGGCCAGCTCGAGGTCGCTTTGTTCGCGCAGGATCGCGCCGATGCTGTGATCGCCCAGCGTGGCCCACACCCCATCGCTGAGTAGCAGGAAACACTCGCCCTCGCGCAATGGGCCATCGAGGAAATCCAGCACCAGATGCTGATCCAGGCCGAGGGCGCGCTTGAGCACATGTTGCATGCCCGGCTGTTCCCACACATGGTCTTCGCTGATGCGTTGCAACTCGTCGTCAAGCCAACGATACGCCCGGCAATCACCGACATGGGCCAGGGTGAAACGCTGGCCGCGAAACACCAGGGCGCTCAGGGTGGTGAGCAACGGTTGGCCGCCGCCGTTGGCTTGCAACCAGCGATTCTGCGCCAGTAACAAGCGCTCCAGCGCCTGGGCCACGCCCCAGGTCTGTGGCGTAGCGTAGTAGTCCAGGGCCAGGGCCTGCAGGGTCGAGCGTGCGGCCAGGCCACCGTCGGCGCACTGGCTGACGCCGTCGGCCAGTGCGCACAGGTAGCCTTTGCTCGCGGCCAGTTCCGCCATGGGCGTGACCACCCGCAGCGCGTCCTGGTTCTCGCTGCGCGGGCCGATGGCACTGGCCTGGGCGACGCTCAGTTGCAGGCTCATCAGACGCGGGCGGCGGTCACGGCGGCCGAACCCCAGGTGGTTCTCCAGCGCCGTTTCACCCCATGCAGGCCGAACCAGGCCAACACACCGAGGCTGGCGAACAACCACAGGGCCAGTTGATAGCTGCCAGTACTCTGCTTGATCGCGCCCATGCCCGCCGCAAGGGCGAAGCCACCGATGCCACCGGCCATGCCGATCAGGCCGGTCATGACGCCGATCTCACTGCGAAAACGCTGCGGCACCAGTTGGAATACCGCCCCATTGCCAGCGCCCAGGCCGAGCATGGTGCAGACGAAAAGCGCCAGCGCCGCGTAGGAACTGGGCAGGTTGAACCCCACTGCCGCAATGCAGATCACCGCCACGCTGTACATGCCGAGCAGGGTCTTGATCCCGCCGAACCGGTCTGCCAGGGCGCCACCCAATGGGCGCATCAGGCTGCCGCCGAACACACAGGCGGCGGTGTAATAGCCGGCGGTCACCGGGCTCAGGCCGTACTGGTCGTTGAAGTAGCCGGGCAGCGCGCTGGCCAGGCCGATAAACCCGCCGAAGGTCACGCTGTAGAAAAACATGAACCACCAGCTGTCGCGGTCGCCCAGGGCCTTGAAGTAGTCGGCCATGGATTTGGCTTTCGGCCGTTCAGGCGCATTGCGCGCAAGCCAGGCGAATACGATCAGGGTCAGCACCAGTGGGATCAGCGCAAAGCCGAATACATTGCTCCAACCAAAGGCGGCCGCCAGCACGGGCGCCAGCAACGCCGCAAACACGGTGCCGGAGTTACCGGCGCCGGCGATGCCCATCGCCTTGCCCTGGTGCTCCGCGGGGTACCACTGTGACGCCAAAGGCAGGGCGACCGCGAAGGACGCACCGGCCATGCCCAGGAACATGCCCAGCAGCAGCGCTTGTTCGTAGCTGTGGATCCCCAGTTTCCAGGCGCAGAACAGCGCCACGATCACAATCACCTGGCCAATCAGCCCGGCGGTCTTGGGCGACAGCTTGTCGGCCAGCATCCCCATCAAGAAGCGCAGTACCGCGCCCGCCAGGATTGGGGTGGCCACCACCAGGCCGCGCTGTTGGGTGGTCAGGTGCAAATCAGCGGCAATCTGCACCGCCAGGGGGCCCAGCAGGTACCAGACCATGAAGCTCAGGTCGAAATACAGGAACGCGGCAAACAGGGTCGGGGTGTGCCCGGATTTCCAGAAGCTTGATTTCATCACGCACCTCAACGGTTGGGGGTCTAGAAACGAAAAAACGCCGCCACCGGGTTCGCGAGGGCAAACCGGGTGGGCGACGTCTTTGTCGTGAAGGGGCAACCGCCGTTGGCTACCTGTGATAATTCTTTAGCAAGAGCTGAGCCAGATCAGCCGAGCAACTCGCTCATGGCAATAATCTGCTCCGCCACCTGGATCAGTTTCTGTTGACGGCTCATGGCCTGGCGGCGCATCAGGGTGTAGGCCTCTTCCTCGTTGCAGCTCTTCATCTTCATCAGCAGGCCCTTGGCCAACTCGATGCGCTTGCGCTCGGCCAGTTGCTGGTCGCGGGCATGGAGCTGGGCGCGCAGGGCCTGGTCACTCTCGAAGCGCGCCATGGCCACATCGAGGATCGGTTGCAGGCGCTGGGCCTGGATGCCTTCGACGATATAGGCACTGACGCCGGACTTGATGGCCTGGCGCATCACATTAGGGTCGTGCTCGTCGGTGAACATCACGATGGGCCGTGGCTGATCGCGGCTGACCAGCACCACTTGCTCCATCACATCGCGCCCGGGTGACTCGGTATCGATCAGGATCACATCAGGACGCACTGTTTCGACGCGTGCGGGCAGGTCGATGGTCAAGCCGGACTCATCGATCACCTCGAAGCCGGCCTCGGTCAATGCGGCCTTGAGGCGCCCGACCTTGCGCGGGGTGTCGTTGATCAACAGGATTCGCAGCATCGTCGGGCTCCTGTCAGCTCAGCGCTTGGCGATTGGCATCATCGGCCAGGGCATGCAGGTGGAAGCTGCGGGCGTAGCCAGCGGGGTCGCTGCCGTCCCAGGTCTTGCCATCGAGCAACTGGCTGCGACGCATGTCCGAGTCGCCTGCGGTAATGCCCAGCGCCTCGGCAGCCTGGCGATACAGTGCCAATTGCTGAACTTGCCGGGCAACGCCCAGGTAGTCAGGGTCTTCCCGCAGCAAGCCCCAGCGCCGGAACTGGGTCATGAACCACATGCCATCGCTGAGGTAAGGCAAGTTCACCTCGCCGTCGGCGAAAAAGCGCAGTGCATGGGGATCCTGCCAGTGGTTGCCCAGGCCATCGTCATAGTGCCCCAGCAGGCGCGGTTCGATGCAGGCCACAGGTGCGTCGAGGTATTCACTGGCACTGAGCAACTGGGCGGTAGAGCGGCGGTTTTCACGGCTCTGCTCGATAAACCGGCTGGCCTCGAGGATCGCCATGACCAGTACGCGTGCGGTATTGGGGTACGCGTCAACGAAGGCTTGGGTGCAGCCCAGGACTTTTTCCGGGTGGTCCGGCCAGATTGCCTGGCTGGTCGCCAGGGTAAAGCCCTGGTTTTGTTGCACTGCGCTGGCGCACCAGGGTTCACCCACGCAAAGTCCGTCGATGCGTCCGGCTTGCAGGTGCGCCACCATTTGCGGCGGCGGCACCACCACACTGTTCACATCCTGCAATGGATGAATGCCTTGGCTCGCCAGCCAGTAGTACAACCACATGGCATGGGTGCCGGTGGGAAACGTCTGAGCGAAGGTCAGTTTTGTCCGGCTTTGGTGCACATGGCCTTTCAACGCCTCAGGAGTGATCACGCCTTGCTGTTGCAGGCCGTGGGACAGGTTGATGCCCTGGCCATTCTGGTTCAGCCCCATCAGCACTGCCATGGGGCTGGCGGCGACGCCGCCGATGCCCAGGTGTACGGCATAAATCAGCCCGTAGAGACTGTGGGCGGCGTCGAGTTCACCGCTGACCAGCTTGTCGCGCAGGTTGGCCCAGGACGCCTGGCGCTTGAGGTTGAGTGTGAGGCCGTAGGGTTGGGCGAAGCCCTGGGTGGCGGCGACCACCAACGAGGCGCAATCGGTCAGGGCCATGAACCCAAGATCCAGGCTGCTCTTTTCCGGGGCATCGCTGCCGTGTACCCAAGCCAGCGGATCGTTCATCAATACCTGCCTTTTCTGAAAAAAAAGCGCCGTTTCCCAGGCTGGCGTTACAGGCCATTGCAGGGAAACGACGCCTCTGTCCGTAGGCCCGTACCGCCGTTGGTGCGAGCCTGATACAGAGTGCATAGCAAGGCACATGCCATGGGGGGGGCCGGTGCAACTGGCCGTCAACTTTCCATCATGATTGAACCTCGTGCGCCTCGCAGTATGGCCGCTTCCTCAGGCCAGACCGCCAGGCATTCCCACGGTGCACGCTGATTTCCTCGCAACCCTCAATAGCCGCTGGCTGTACAGCGTGCTGCTGTGCGCCGCGCTGTTGCTGGGCAGTCGCACGGCCTGTGGCGAGGTGTACCAGGCACAGGATGAGGGGCTGCCGGCTTTCTTTGCTGCGTTGTCTGTGTCATTGGGCCTGCCCGTGGTGACCAGCCGTGCCGTGGCTAGTAGGCAGGTGAGCGGAGCATTCGATTTTGCGGCGCCGCAACAGGTCATTGAAACGCTCGCCGCGAGTGAAGGCTTGATCTGGCACAGCGATGGCCAAGTGTTGCACGTCTACGCTGCCGACGAAGCGAGAAGCTCGGCGGTGGCGCTGCAACATATTAGTGTCGACAGGCTGCGTGGCATCATGCGACGTGCAGGGCTGGATGAGCCGCGTTATCCGCTGCGCGCAAACGGGGCGCGCATGTTCTACGTGTCCGGGCCTCCCAGCTATGTCGATCATATATTGCGGCTGACGCAACTGATGGATCGGCCCCCTCGCAAGGCGCCAGAGCGCCCGCCTGCATTTGGCGTGGTGCAAGTGATCAATTTCCCGGTGGAAGATCACCCGCACGGCGTGGGCACCAACAGGGGCCTGGTACCAGGCATGCTCTCGATGATCCGGGCCCGGCTATCCCAGGCGCAGAGGGTCCGGTTGGCCGACGGCCGCCTTGCGTTGCTGGCCTATCCGGATACCAACAGTGTGTTGATCAAGGGCTCGCATGCCCAAGTGAAAGTTATCGAGAAACTGCTCGCCGAGCTGGATGTGGCCCAGGTGCTGAATGAAACCTTGCCAGGGCAGGCGCATGCCGGTGGTGGCGACCCGCAGGCCGGGCCCCCTCAGTTGACCGCCGCGCAATATGAGCGTGTGCAACGTGCGTTCTTACGGACGGAGCGCGAGTTTTCCCCCTGAAAAGGCATTTGTCCATGCACCTGGAAATACTGCTGCAGGAGCAATTGATCAGCCGCAAGCGTTTGGCCGCTTTCGCGCCGGGAAAAGTGCTGCCCTTGGACCCAGGCGTCACACGATGTGTGGAGGTGCGGGTCAATGGACAATTGATGGCGTTAGGTGAGTTGGTGCAGTTGGAGGACCGGCTAGGGGTTGAGTTGCAGGAGACTTTCCAGGAGTGGCTGTCGCGATAAGGGGCGCAAGCGATTTGTCTGACCGGCAGCGGCCCAAAAAAAACCATTGAATGGGTTTTTTCCTAACGCGAGTCTGCGGGGCGGTTTTTATAGTCGTGCCAATGGCAGGTGAGCCGGTTCACACAGTAAGGATTTGAATGTCAGTAGTCGATACAGAGGTGCGTATGGCCGTCGTGACGCAAGAAGCGGCGGCATCCCTGGTCTTCGCTCGCTGGACCTTGCACGGCGATGGTCGTTTGATAGGCGCGGATGCGGATATACAGCTGCCTCCCAAAGAGGGGCAGGTGCTGAGGTTGCTGCTGGCCTCCGGTGGCGCACTGATGACCAAGGACCGCTTGCTGGAACTGGCCTGGCCTCGGGGCGAGGTAGCCGATGAGTCACTTACGCGTTGTATTTATTCCCTGCGCAAGCATTTGAGGGCCGACAAAGGCTTTATCAAGACTATTTATGGCAAGGGCTATCGCTTTACATGCCCGGTACGGGTGGGTGATCAACCGAGGGCTGTCCTGCACCTGTGCGCCGTCTGTGGTCAGGCCAGTAATGTTAAAAGTTAGGGTCGGGGGCAGAGGCCTGTTGTTCAGTGTGCTGATGGGCTGTAACCCGGCATGGGCCTATTGCTGGGAAGAGGCGGCCAGCCGCTACGATCTCGAGCCAGAGTTACTGCAGGCTATCGCCTCAGTCGAGTCGGGTTACCGTGCGCAAGCGATGAACTACAGCAACCGAAACGGCACACGGGATATTGGCTTGATGCAGATAAACAGCATTCACCTGCCTCGTTTGCTCAAGCAGGGTATTACCGAAGAGCGGTTGTTGAACGAACCTTGCCTGTCGGTGGAAGTAGGCGCCTCGATTCTTGCCGATTTTATACAGCGTTTTGGCTACAACTGGACGGCAGTGGGCGCTTACAACGTTGGGCCCGGCCCCGGCCCTCAGCGTGAGGCATTACGCCTGCGCTACGCCGAGAGGATCTGGGTGCGCTATGAGGCCTTGATGGCGCAGCGTCAATGAGATCGAGTGTCATGCCTCGCATGCAACCCACCGCCGCGGCTATAATCACCGCCACCTTTTACCGCCATCCGAGTCTAGCCCGCCCATGTATAACCTGGCCCGCCAGCTGTTGTTCAAACTCTCCCCGGAAACCTCCCACGATCTGTCCCTGGACCTGATCGGTGCTGGTGGCCGCCTGGGGCTCAATGGCCTGGTATGCAAGGCACCGGCGAAAATGCCGGTGTCGGTGATGGGGCTCGACTTCCCCAACCCGGTCGGGCTGGCAGCCGGTCTGGACAAGAACGGCGCCGCCATCGACGGGTTTGCGCAGTTGGGTTTCGGCTTTGTCGAAATCGGCACCGTGACCCCACGGCCGCAACCGGGCAACCCCAAGCCCCGCATTTTCCGCCTGCCGGAAGCGGAGGCGATCATTAATCGCATGGGCTTCAATAACCTCGGCGTCGACCATCTGCTGTCGCGGGTTCAGGCGGCGAAATACACCGGCATACTGGGTATCAACATCGGCAAGAACTTTGACACCCCTGTGGAACGTGCGGTGGATGACTACCTGATATGCCTGGACAAGGTCTACGCCCACGCCAGCTATGTCACCGTCAACGTCAGCTCGCCTAACACTCCGGGCCTGCGCAGCCTGCAATTTGGCGATTCCCTCAAGCAACTGCTCGAAGCCTTGCGCCAGCGCCAGGAAGACCTCGCCGTGCGTCACGGCAAGCGTGTGCCCCTGGCCATCAAGATCGCGCCGGACATGAGCGATGAAGAAACCGTACTGGTGGCCCAGGCCCTGGTGGATGCGGGGATGGACGCGGTGATTGCAACCAATACCACCCTCAGCCGCGTGGGTGTCGAAGGCCTGGCCCATGGTGACGAGGCGGGCGGCCTGTCGGGCGCGCCAGTGCGTGACAAGAGCACCCATATCGTCAAGGTGCTGGCGGCCGAGTTGGCCGGGCGTTTGCCGATCATCGCGGTGGGCGGTATTACCGAAGGCAAGCACGCGGCCGAGAAGATCGCGGCTGGCGCCAGCCTGGTGCAGTTGTACTCCGGCTTTATCTATAAAGGGCCGGCGTTGATTCGCCAGTCGGTGGATGCCATCGCTGCCTTGCGCTGACAATCTGCGGGGCAATAAAAAGGGCTCCATAAAGGAGCCCTTGGGCCGAAGCCCGCCGCCCGGATGGGGCGCGCGTGGTTAAGTCGTTACTCGTTCAGAGATGTGTGTCGGAATAAAGTGCCCCTGATTAGCCGACGGCGTGAAGTTCGTTGAGTCTGTGGATGCCCGCAGTGCCAGTCATACCGTCCCAGTTGTCGCCGCGTCCTTCTCGCCAGCCGTTGATCCAGGCTTGGCGTACCGACGGTAGAGTAAATGGGCAAAGCTCACGGGATTTTCCATGAACGCCATATTGATATCCGCGTAAAAATGCTCTTTCCAACGGATCACGCTTAAGTCTTCTCATAGGGTGTTTCCCTCACTTGTTGACTGTCTAGATATCCTTCGGCCTTGTCCAAGGCCGGGCAGAGTTTTTCTGCCGTTGGTGGGCTCGCTGCCGGCGTGGCGAGCCGATGTGTCGGCACCGTTACGGCGCCAACCTGTGTTGAGTTCTAACCAATAGGTCACATGTATTCAATGATCGTTTTGTCATAAGCACGTAACGATAACGATGCTATAGCCATAAGCTGGGATGGTTATTCGCCCCTTTTATAGGGCAAAGCCAGCTATGATGTGCCCTGCACAGAGGAAAGGTTTAATCCCTTGGTGAGAATGACCGCCTGTTGCAGTCGGTTATTATTCGACGAAGGGTCGGAATATTTCTTTTTATTGCACAACATTCTTCTTCTGCCTCGCCAATAAAGGCTCAAGGGCCCGTCAGACGGGGTGGAACGGCACATTCGTGCCACGCGAGCACTCTTCGAGAAAAGTGCTTGATTGAAAACCGAACCGGCGATGCGTCGCCTGTTCACTTATTGCTGAAAAGCCTGGAATGCCCCATGTCGGACCGTTTTGAACTCTTCCTCACCTGCCCCAAGGGCCTCGAAGGCCTGCTGATCGAGGAAGCCGTCGGGCTTGGCCTTGAGGAAGCCCGCGAGCACACCTCGGCCGTGCGCGGCATGGCCGACATGGAAACCGCTTACCGCCTGTGTCTCTGGTCACGCCTGGCCAACCGTGTGTTGCTGGTGCTCAAGCGCTTCCCGATGAAGGACGCCGAAGATCTTTACCACGGCGTGCTGGACATCGAATGGGCTGACCACATGGTCCCCGACGGTACCCTTGCGGTGGAGTTCAGCGGGCACGGCTCGGGCATCGACAACACCCACTTCGGCGCGCTGAAGGTCAAGGATGCGATCGTCGACAAACTGCGCACCCCGACCGGCGAACGTCCGTCCATCGACAAGATTAACCCTGACCTGCGCATTCACCTGCGCCTGGACCGTGGCGAAGCCATCCTGTCCCTGGACCTATCCGGCCACAGCCTGCACCAGCGCGGCTACCGCCTGCAGCAGGGCGCGGCACCGCTGAAGGAAAACCTGGCGGCGGCGATCCTGATCCGCGCCGGCTGGCCGCGTATTGCGGCCGAAGGCGGCGCGCTGACAGACCCGATGTGCGGTGTGGGTACCTTTCTGGTCGAGGGCGCGATGATCGCCGCCGACATGGCCCCCAACCTCAATCGTGAACTGTGGGGGTTCACCACCTGGCTGGGCCACGTCCCGGCGCTGTGGAAAAAACTGCACGCAGAAGCCACTGAGCGCGCCGCTATCGGCATGAACAAGCCGCCGTTGTGGGTGCGTGGCTATGAAGCCGACCCACGCTTGATCCAGCCTGCTCGCAATAACATCGAGCGCGCCGGGCTGAGCCATTGGATCAAGGTGTACCAAGGCGAAGTCGGTACTTTCGAGCCGCGCCCGGACCAGAACCAGAAAGGCCTGGTCATCTGTAACCCACCTTACGGCGAGCGCCTGGGTGATGAAGCCAGCCTGTTGTACCTCTACCAGAACCTCGGCGAACGCCTGCGCCAGGCCTGCATGGGCTGGGAAGCGGCGGTGTTTACCGGCGCGCCGGACCTGGGCAAGCGCATGGGTATCCGTAGCCACAAA
Organism: Pseudomonas sp. GW823-FHT02F05; assembly: GCF_058797315.1. Taxonomy (NCBI): domain Bacteria; kingdom Pseudomonadati; phylum Pseudomonadota; class Gammaproteobacteria; order Pseudomonadales; family Pseudomonadaceae; genus Pseudomonas; species Pseudomonas sp. GW823-FHT02F05. The sequence continues at coordinate 34,501 of NZ_JBXAJM010000015.1, read as the reverse complement.
CAGTATTCGTTCTGGAACGGCGCATTGCCGTGCAAGTTGCTGCTGATCAAGGTCAACCCGGATCAGTTCGTCACGGGCGAGCGCCGCACTCCTGAACAGCGTCAGGCCGAACGTGAGCAAGCGGCCTACGACCAGGCCCCGAGCGAGCCGGCAGAGCGTCAGTACAACAAGAACGGCAACCCGATCAAGCCCGCCCCGGCCCCCGTGGTGGAACAGGCGCGCTTGAGCGAAGGCGGGCAGATGTTCGCCAACCGTCTGCAGAAGAACCTCAAGCTGTTGGGCAAATGGGCCAAGCGCGAAGGGGTGGATTGCTACCGTGTGTATGACGCTGACATGCCTGAATACTCCATGGCCATCGACCTGTACCACGATTGGGTGCACGTACAGGAATACGCCGCGCCTAAATCCATCGACCCGGAAAAAGCCTCGGCCCGCATGTTCGATGCCTTGGCGGCAATTCCCCAGGCACTGAACGTCGACAAGAGCCGTGTGGTGGTCAAGCGTCGTGAGCGTCAGAGCGGCACCAAGCAATACGAGCGTCAGAGTGCCCAAGGCAAGTTCACCGAGGTCAGTGAAGGCGGGGTTAAGTTGCTGGTCAACCTCACCGATTACCTGGACACCGGCCTGTTCCTCGACCATCGCCCGATGCGCATGCGCATCCAGAAGGAAGCGGCGGGCAAGCGCTTCCTCAATCTGTATTGCTACACCGCCACAGCCAGTGTGCATGCTGCCAAGGGCGGCGCGCGCAGCACCACCAGCGTCGACCTGTCCAAGACCTACCTGGACTGGGCGCGTCGCAATTTCTCCCTCAACGGCTTCTCCGACAAGAACCGCCTGGAACAGGGTGACGTGATGGCGTGGCTGGAAGCGAGCCGCGATGAATTCGACATGATTTTCATCGACCCGCCGACCTTCTCCAACTCCAAGCGCATGGAAGGCATCTTCGACGTGCAGCGTGACCATGTGCAGTTGCTCGACCTGGCCATGGCGCGCCTGGCGCCGGGTGGCGTGCTGTACTTCTCCAACAACTTCCGCAAGTTCCAGCTGGAAGACAACCTCAGCGAACGCTATGCGGTCGAGGAGATCAGCGACAAGACCATCGACCCGGATTTTGCGCGCAATGCCAAGATCCACCGCGCCTGGAAAATCACCGCACGCTGATTTCCCCCTATAGGAGCGAGCTTCTGTGGCGAGGGAGCTTGCTCCCGCTGGGCTGCGCAGCGGCCCCGGAAACTTGCGGGCGCTTCGCACCCGAGCGGGAGCAAGCTCCCTCGCCACAATAAGCCAGTTGACGGTTTTGCGCTGGTCAAACCCATGACCGATGGCTATAACTTAAGCCCTAGCCAAAGTGACACCCCCGCACACTGGCGCTGTGAGTGTTGCCTATGCCGATGCAAGTCGTTCGCCCGAAAATCCTTGGTTTTATCAGTGAGCAGGCATCGGCTTGGCTGGTGGCATTGGTGGTGTTAATGGTTGGTAGCGCGCTGACGGTGGTCGTCGCGTGGGCGGCGTCCGACCTGTATCAGCAACAGGTGCGCCAGCGGTTCCAGTTGCTGGTCAACGAGCGCTACAGCCGCATCCAGGAACGTTTTGAAGACCAGGAACAACGCCTGGGCAGCCTGCAGCGTTTCTTCGTCAATTCCGGCGAGGTGTCCCGCAACGAGTTCGACGGTTTCGCCAAACCGCTGTTGTTGCATGCCCGTGCTTATGCCTGGGCACCACGGATATTTCGCACGCAGCGCAGCCTGTTTGAACAGGACATTTCTCGCCAGCGTGGCATTCCCTTCAGTATCCGCGAACTGAATACCTCCGGTGAATTGGCGCCAGCGGCCGAGCGCGATGAATACGTACCGGTGCTGTACAGCCAGACGCAGAGTTTGCTGGGCTCGCCGCTGGGCTTTGATTTGCTGGCGCAGCCCCTGCGCCGTGCAGCGCTGGAGCGTGCACAACAAAGCGGCCAGTTGGCGGTGTCACAGCCCATGCAATTGGTGGGGGTGGAGCCCGCTTATGCGGCAGGCGTGTTATTGGTGGCGCCCGTGAGCAAAGTCGCGGGGGCCGAGCCTTATGGTTTTGTGATGGCGGTGATCAGCATGCGCCAGCTGGTGGCCGAGGGGTTGCCCAGGCCCAACCGTGACAACCTGGTGATGCAGATCGTAGACACCTCCGACACCCAGCAACGGGTGTTATATGCGTCCAGTAACGCGTTGGGCAGCAGTGGCTTGACGGCTGCACGCCGCCTCTCCCTGGGCGATCATGTCTACGCTCTTAGCCTGAGCGCCAGCGAAGTGTTCGACAGGGCCAACCATTCTTCGATGCACGCCATTCTGGCGATGGGCGTGTTGCTCAGCGCCTTGCTCAGTGCGCTGCTTTACATGTTGGTCAGCCAGCGCCAGCGCGCACTGAAACTGGTGGAGCAACGCACCGTTCAATTGCGTGCCCGTGAGCAGGAGTTGCGTGGCGCCCATGGGCAACTGCGCAGCGTGTTGAATGCGGCGACTCAAGTGGCGATCATTGCCACTGACCTGCGCGGTGTGATCAACACCTTCAATGCCGGTGCCGAACAGATGTTGGGCTTCAAGGCCGAGGAGGTGCTTGGGCATATGACCTTGGACCGTCTGCATGTGGCCGTGGAACTCGACGCCCGCGCCGAGGCGTTGAGCAGGGCGCTGGGCAAGCGCATTCCGGCGAGCCAGGCGATGCTGGTGGAGAGCCCGGACAGTCAACATGAAGGACGTGAGTGGACGCTGGTGCGCAAGGATGGCAGCCAGTTGACGGTCAACATGTTGCCGACCGTGCTCTTGGATGACCATGGCCTATGGGTCGGGCACCTGGCGATTTACCTGGATGTCACCGAGCAAAAGCGCGCCTATGAGGCCCTTGCCGTCCGCGACCGCCTGCTGAAAAAACTCAGCGCCCATGTGCCTGGTGGCATCTTCCAGTTCACCCTGGAGCCTCAGGACAACGGGCGTTTCATCTATGCCAGCGAAGGCATGCGCGATATCTATGAAATCGAGCTGGGCATGCTGCAGAAGGATGCGCGCACGGTCCTGGAGCGCATTCACCCTTTGGATCTGGAGCGAGTGCGTGCGTCGATACGCCTTTCTGCGTTGCAACTGAGCCATTGGCGAGAAGAGTACCGCGTGCAATTACCCCAGCGAGGCCTGCGCTGGATTCGCGGCGAAGCGACGCCGGAAGAGTTGCCGGGAGGCGGTACGCTTTGGCACGGTTATGTATCGGATATTTCTGATCTCAAACGGGTCGAGGAAGAACTGCGCGCGTTGTCCATCACCGACTCCCTGACAGGGATCTATAACCGGCGCTATTTCCAGGATCGTCTCAAGGGCGAAATGCTTCGGCTCAACCGTATATCTGGCGCGCTGTCGTTGATCATGCTCGATATCGACCACTTCAAGCGCATCAACGATCAGCACGGCCATGCCGTGGGCGACAGCGTGTTGCAGGAGTTGTGCAAGCGTATCGGCCAACGCTTGCGCCGCACCGATGTGTTTTGCCGGATCGGCGGGGAAGAGTTCGTGGTGCTGTGCCCCAACACCGATGGCGCTCAGGCCTACAGCCTGGCGATACAGTTGTGGCAGTCGTTGCGCGATGCGGCGATGGAACCGGTGGGAGTGGTCACCGCCAGCTTCGGCGTGGCCAGTTGGCGGATTGACGAAGGCATCGATGGGTTGCTGCTGCGCGCTGATTCGGCTGTGTATGTGGCCAAGCAGGCGGGCAGGGACCGGGTACAGGTGTGTGGGAGCGGGCTTGAATGATCGTTCCCACGCTCTGCGTGGGAATGCATCCTAAGACGCTCCGCGTCACGCCTTGAGCGCGGACGCAGAGCGTCCAAAACAGCATTCCCACGCAGAGCGTGGGAACGATCAGACAGGGTAATGGGGTGCTTAGAGAACCGGCGCGGCCGCAACGGCCTTCGGCTGGCGATACAGGTCTAGCAGCACCTGATCCAACACCGACGAGGCTCCCCAAGGCTTGGAGTCGTTGAGAATCGCCACCACCGCCCAGGTATTGCCATTGTTGTCGCGGCTGTAACCGGCAATGGCGCGTACGGTGTTCAAGGTGCCGGTCTTTACGTGGGCTTCGCCGCGCAAGGCGGTGGTTTTCAGGCGTTTACGCATGGTGCCGTCGGTGCCGGCGATCGGCATCGAGCTGATGTACTCTGCTGCATAAGGGCTTTTCCACGCCGCTTGCAGCATGGCCGCCATCTCCCGGGCGCTGACCCGTTCGGCGCGGGACAGGCCGGAGCCGTTTTCCATCACCAGGTGCGGCGCGGTGATGCCTTTCTTGGCCAGCCACTGGCGCACGACGCGTTGCGCGGCCTTGGCATCGTCGCCATCGGCATCGTTGCGAAACTGTGCACCCAGGCTCAGGAACAACTGCTGGGCCATGGTGTTGTTACTGTATTTGTTGATGTCACGGATGATCTCCGCCAGGTCCGGCGAGAAGGCGCGCGCCAGCACCTTGGCATCCTTGGGCACCGGTGCCTGGATATCACGGCCCTGGATGGTACCGCCCAACTCTTTCCAGATCGCCCGCACGGCGCCTGCGGTGTAGGTGGCGTGGTCGAGCAGCGACAGGTAAGTCTGCGAGCTGCAGCCATCACCCAGTTGGCCGCTGACGGTCACGGTCACGCTGCCGTCGGCGGCGGTCACCGGGCTGTAGCGCACGTCACCGGTGCACTGCTTGGCGTTGGTGACTTTCACCTGGTTGTCGATGCGAATGCTGGCAATCGGCGGCTCGACCGATACGATCACCCGCCCCGAATCATTGCGGGTCACGAAGCGCAGGGCCTTTAGGTTGACCAGCAAGGCGTCGGGCTTGACCAGAAACGGCTTGTTCTCATCGTTGCCGTCGTCGTTGAACTCGGGTAATTGCGGCTGGTTGAAGAAGTTACGGTCCAGGACCAGGTCGCCGGTGACTTGCTGCACGCCATTGGCGCGCAGGTCGCGCATCAGCAGCCAGAGCTTTTCCATGTTCAGCTTGGGATCGCCGCCGCCCTTGAGGTACAGGTTGCCACGCAATACGCCGCCGCTGAGGGTGCCATCGGTGTAGAACTCGGTCTTCCACTGATGGTTGGGGCCGAGCATTTCCAGGGCCGCATAAGTGGTGACCAGCTTCATGGTGGAAGCCGGGTTTACCGAGACGTCGGCGTTGAAAACCGTAGGGGTACCAGGGCCGTTCAGGGGCAGCATCACCAGGGACAGCGCGGTATTTTGCAGCTTGGCTTTCTGCAAGGCCTGCGCAACGCTGGGTGGCAGGGTGTTATTGACGGGAGCAGCGGAAACGGAAAAGGCCAGGGGCAAGACAACACTGGCAAGTAACACTGAACGCAAAGATTTGATCATAAGAAATAAAACCCTACTGCTGAGGAGGGTGAAAAAGGCGAGGGGTACGGAAGAAAATCCCTCATTGGTCACGAAAGTGTCGGCATTATGCCCCAAGCTGGCGCTGCTTGTAGCTGAACGATAGCCGCTAATTGCGGTTTTTTTGCGCGCATTTGCCCGTCGGTCCCAGAGAGTCGGGCAATTGCCGCCTTAAACTGCTAAAGTGCCGCCCGTTAATACTTATGAGGACTGTTCCAATGGCGACTAACCGTTCCCAGCGTCTGCGCAAAAAACTGTGCGTTGATGAATTTCAAGAGCTGGGTTTCGAACTGAACCTGGACTTCAACGAAGGCCTGAGTGAAGAAGCTATCGACGCTTTCCTCGAAGCATTCATCAAAGAAGCCATGGAAGCCAATGGCCTGGGCTATGTCGGCGGCGATGACTACGGTCTGGTTTGCCTGCAAAAGCGTGGCTCGGTCTCCGAAGAGCAGCGTGCTGCGGTCGAAGCCTGGCTGAAAACCCGTTCCGAGCTGACCAAGGCTGAAGTCAGCCCGTTGCTGGACGTGTGGTATCCGGAAAAGCCGATCAACGCGGCTAAGTGATACTGAAAAAAACGGCGACCTGAGGGTCGCCGTTTTTTTATGCCTTGCGCCAATTCAGAATCAGCAGCGTCAACACCCCCGCCACAATCCCCCAGAACGCCGACCCGATGGAAAACAACGTCAAGCCTGACGCCGTGACCATAAAGGTAATCAGCGCCGCTTCCCGTTCCTTCGGCTCATTCATGGCGATGCTCAAGCCATTGATGATCGAGCCAAACAACGCCAACGCCGCAATCGACAGCACCAGTTCCTTGGGCAGGGCTGCGAACAATGCTGCCAGCGTGGCGCCGAATACCCCGGCAATCCCATAGAACACCCCACACCACACCGCAGCGGTGTAGCGCTTGTTGCGGTCTTCATGGGCGTGCGGCCCGGTGCAGATCGCGGCGCTGATCGCCGCCAGGTTGATGCCGTGGGAGCCGAACGGTGCCAGCACCAATGACGCCAGGCCAGTGGTAGTGATCAACGGCGACGCCGGCACGGTGTAGCCGTCGGCTCGCAGCACGGCTACGCCGGGCATGTTCTGCGAGGTCATGGCCACCACGAACAGCGGAATGCCGATGCTGATGGTCGCCGCCAGCGAGAAGTGCGGCGTCGTCCAAACAGGCGTCGCCACCTCCAGATGAAAACCGCTGAAATCCAGCAGCCCCATCAGCCCTGACAAGGCGGTACCGATGAGCAAGGCGGCCAGCACGGCATAACGCGGCGACAGGCGCTTGATGATCAGGTAGGTGAAGAACATCCCCAGCACCAGCCCGGTACGATGCTGGGCGGCGACGAAAATCTCGCTGCCGATCTTGAACAGGATCCCCGCCAGCAACGCCGCCGCCAGTGACGCCGGAATCCGCTTGACCAGTTTCTCAAAGCTGCCGGTCAACCCGCAGAGCGTCACCAGTACCGCGCAGGTGATGTAGGCACCGATGGCCTCGCCATAGCTCACGCCGCCCAGGCTGGTGATCAGCAGCGCCGCGCCAGGGGTGGACCAGGCGATGGTGATCGGTGTGCGATAGCGCAGGGACAGGCCGATGCTGCACACCGCCATGCCGATGGAAATCGCCCAGATCCACGAAGAAATCTGCGCCGTGGTCAAGCCGGCGGCCTGGCCGGCCTGGAACATCAGCACCAGGGAGCTGGTGTAGCCGGTCATCATGGCGATAAAGCCGGCGACGACGGCCGACGCAGAAGTGTCGGCCAGCGGGCGCAAGGGCGCTTGGGTGGCGTCGGTCATGGAGAGGTGTTCCTTATTGCCGGGAATTTGCCGCTGGCGGCTCTGATTCAAGCCTAAACTCAAACGTAACGAGTCATTGCAATACAGCCGAGCCCGCAAACAGCCGTACAGTGTGTTGGCGCAGTGGGTTGTGTACAATGTGCGCTGTTTTTAGGTGATACTTGCCAGCGACACGCTGTTGCCGTATTACCGTTAATTCGCCGTTCTCAAACCCGAGTGCCCATGAACGAACAGTTGCAACCTCTCAAGAAACAACCGCGAGCCGGCAAGGCCGGTCGCAGCGGAACCCAGGACGATATCGTCTATGCGCATATCTTCGAGGCGATCCTTGAACAACGCCTGGCGCCCGGAACCAAATTGAGTGAAGAGGCACTGGGCGAGATCTTCGGCGTGAGCCGCACCATCATTCGCCGCGCGCTGTCGCGCCTGGCCCATGAAAGCGTGGTACTGCTGCGGCCCAATCGCGGTGCGGTGGTTGCCAGCCCAAGCGTTGAAGAAGCACGCCAGGTGTTCATGGCCCGGCGCCTGGTGGAGCGGGCGATCACGGAGTTGGCGGTGCAGCACGCCACGGCCGAGCAGTTGGCCGAGTTGCGCCAGATGGTCAACGACGAGCGCGACAGCTTCTCGCGCGGTGATCGCGGCGCCGGTATCCGTCTCTCTGGCGAATTCCATTTGAAGCTGGCCGAAGCCGCGAAGAACGCGCCGCTGATCAGCTTCCAGCGCAGCCTGGTGTCCCAGACGTCATTGATCATCGCCCAGTACGAAAGCGGCAACCGCTCGCACTGTTCCTACGATGAGCACACCCAGTTGATCGACGCGATCGAAGCCCGGGATGCGACGTTGGCGGTGAACTTGATGATGCATCACATGGATCACATCGACAGCAAGCTCAACCTCGATGAAGAGAGTGCGTCGGATGATTTGCATGCGGTGTTTTCGCATCTTTTACAGACTAAAAAACCTGGGCGCTCGTCTGTAAAGTTGTAAACCCAATCAAATGTGGGAGCGAGCTTGTGTGGGAGCCGGGCTTGCCCGCGATGCAGGCGCCGCGGTGTATCAGTTACACCGCGGTGATGCTATCGCAGGCAAGCCAGCTCCCACACAAGCCAGCTCCCACATTGGTTGTATGTAGCTTGAATCAGCGCTGGTGCACCAGTTGCCCGGCTGCATAGGTTTGCAACACCGTCCGGTCATCCCCCAACGTCATCAGCACAAACAACGTCTCGGCAATGTTATTGGCCTGTTTCAGGCGATAGCTCAGCAGCGGCGTGGCGTTGTAATCCAATACCAGGAAGTCTGCATCGGTACCCGGCTGCAACGTGCCGATCTTGTCTTCCAGGCGCAGCGCTCGAGCGCCGCCCAGGGTTGCCAGGTACAGCGACTTGAACGGGCTCAAGCGCGCACCTTGCAGCTGCATGACCTTGTACGCTTCGTTGAGGGTTTGCAGCAGCGAGAAGCTGGTGCCGCCACCCACGTCGGTGCCCAGGCCCACGTTCAAGTTGTGTTTCTCGGCCATCGGCAGGTTGAACAACCCGCTACCGAGGAAGAAGTTCGAAGTCGGGCAGAACGCCACCGCCGAACCGGTCTCTGCCAGCCGTGCGCATTCGTCGTCGCACAGGTGTACGCCGTGGGCAAACACTGAGCGCTCGCCGAGCAGCTTGTAATGGTCGTAGACATCCAGGTAGCCGTTGCGCTCCGGGAACAGCTCATTGACCCACTCGATTTCCTGCTTGTTCTCGCTGATGTGGGTCTGCATATACAGGTCTGGGTATTCGCCCAGCAACTGACCGGCCAGCGTCAGTTGCTCCGGCGTGCTCGTAGGGGCGAAGCGTGGCGTCACCGCGTAATGCAGGCGCCCCTTGCCGTGCCAGCGTTCGATCAGCGCCTTGCTTTCCTGGTAGCCGGATTCGGCGGTGTCGGTGAGGTAGTCCGGCGCGTTGCGGTCCATCATCACCTTGCCGGCGATCATGCGCAGGTCGAGTTTCTCGGCCGCTTCAAAGAATGCATTCACCGATTGCGGGTGCACGCTGCCGAACACCAGCGCTGTGGTGGTGCCGTTGCGCAGCAGTTCCTTGATGAAGATATCGGCGACTTCTTCGGCGTGAGCCTTGTCGGCAAACTGGCTTTCACAGGGGAAGGTGTAGGTGTTGAGCCAGTCCAGCAACTGCTCGCCATAGGCGCCGACCATACCGGTCTGCGGCAGGTGGATATGGGTGTCGATCAAGCCAGGGGTGATCAGCGCGTCCTGGTAATGGGTGATGTCGATATCGGCGGGCAGGCTCGGCAGCAGGTCGCTGGCGTGCCCGAGGGCACTGATCTGGCCGTTGTCGATCACCAGCAGGCCGTCCTCGAAATATTCATAAGAGGCTTCGATCCCCACGATGGCAGGGTCGGCGATGCTGTGCAGGATGGCGGCACGGTAGGCTTTGCGAGTCAAAGGCATGATCGTCTCAATTCAGATAGCGTGGCTGCGGCGCGAAGCCGGCAGCAGTTTGGCAATAGGTTCGGCGCCGGCAAGATGCTGGCCGAAATTGGCGTTATAGGTGGCGATGATTTCACCGGCGATGGAGATGGCGATCTCCACCGGAAGCTTGCCCTTGACCTCGGGGAGGCCCATGGGGCAACGCATGCGTTGCAACTGCGCGGCGTCAAAGCCGCGATCACGCAGGCGGTGTTCGAATTTGACCCGCTTGGTTTTCGAGCCGATCAGGCCGAAGTAGGCGAAGTCGTTGCGCTTGAGCAGGGCGGCGGTCAGTTCCAGGTCCAGCGCGTGGTTGTGGGTCATGACGATGCAGTAGCTGCCTGCAGGCAGGTCGGCAATTTCGTCGACCGGCTCTTCGCTGACAATTTTACGCACGCCTTCGGGGATGTGCTGCGGGAATTCCTGCTCGCGGGAATCGATCCAGCGCACCCGGCAGGGCAGACTCGCCAGCAATGGTACCAACGCACGGCCGACGTGGCCGGCGCCAAACACGGCGATGTGCGCTTGCGCCTGGCCCATGGGTTCGAACAGCAGCACGGTCACGCCGCCGCAGCACTGGCCCAGGCTGGCGCCGAGGCTGAAGCGCTCCAGATGGGTGTTCTGCTGGCCGCGCACCAGCATGTCCCGGGCGATCTGCATCGCCTTGTATTCCAGGTGCCCGCCGCCGATGGTGTCGAAGGTGTGCGCGGCGCTGATGACCATCTTGGAACCGGCGTTGCGCGGGGTTGAGCCGAGTTCTTCGATGATGGTGACGAGCACGCAGGGTTCGCCCTGGTTTTGCAGGGTGGCGAGGGCGCTGATCCAGTTGTCCATGTCTACCTCCAGTCAGATCGTTCCCACGCTCCGCGTGGGAATGCATACCGTGACGCTCAGCGTCACTAGAGCGGACGCACAGCGTCCAGGGCGGCATTCCCACGCGGAGCGTGGGAACGATCAACAGCCTTTAGCGCCCGCAACTGCCGCATCTGTTCACACCCCCACAACACCCGCTCGGGCGTGGCCGGCGCATCGATCCTGGGCTGCTGGCGATAGTCAGCCAAGCTCGCTACCGCATCCTTGATCGCACACCACGAAGCAATCCCGAGCATGAACGGCGGCTCGCCCACGGCCTTGGAATGGAACACCGTGTCCTCCGGGTTCTTGCGGTTCTCTACCAGCTTCACCCGCAGGTCCAGCGGCATGTCGGCCACGGCCGGGATCTTGTAGCTGGCCGGGCCGTTGGTCATCAGCTTGCCCTTGTTGTTCCACACCAGCTCTTCCATGGTCAGCCAGCCCATGCCCTGGATGAAGCCGCCTTCCACCTGGCCGATGTCGATGGCCGGGTTCAGCGAAGCGCCGACGTCATGCAGGATGTCGGTGCGTAGCATCTTGTATTCACCGGTCAGAGTGTCGACGATCACTTCGCAGCAAGCCGCCCCGAAGGCGTAGTAGTAGAACGGTCTCCCGCGTGACTGGCTGCGGTCGTAGAAAATTTTCGGGGTTTTGTAGAAACCTGTGCTGGAGAGCGATACCTGGGCGAAATACGCCTGCTGGATCAACGCCTCGAAGCTCAGGATCTGCTCGCGCACGCGCACATGGCCGTTGCGAAACTCCACGTCCGCCTCGCTTACGTCGTACTTGCGCGCCGCAAACTCCACCAGGCGCTGCTTGATGGTTTCGGCCGCATTCTGCGCGGCCTTGCCGTTCAGGTCGGCGCCGCTGGAGGCAGCGGTGGGCGAGGTGTTGGGTACCTTGTCGGTGTTGGTGGCGGTGATCTGGACGCGGTCGATTTCGACCTGGAATACCTCGGCCACGACTTGCGCGACCTTGGTATTCAAGCCCTGGCCCATCTCGGTGCCGCCGTGGTTCAGGTGGATGCTGCCATCGGTGTAGATATGGATCAGCGCGCCGGCCTGGTTGAGGAAGCTGGCGGTGAACGAAATACCGAATTTCACCGGGGTCAGCGCCAGGCCTTTTTTTAGGATCGGGCTGTGGGCGTTGTACAGGCGGATTGCTTCGCGGCGCTCGGCATATTGGCTGCTGGCTTCCAGTTCGGCGGTCATTTCTTCGAGCATGTTGTGCTCGACGGTCTGGTAGTAGTGGGTGACGTTGCGCTCGGTCTTGCCGTAGTAGTTGGCCTTGCGCACCGCCAGCGGGTCTTGGCCCAGATGGCGCGCGATGGCGTCCATTACCTCTTCGATGGCGACCATGCCTTGGGGGCCGCCGAAGCCGCGATAGGCCGTGTTGGAGGCAGTGTTGGTCTTGCAGCGATGGCCATTGACCGTGGCGTCGCCCAGGTAATACGAGTTGTCGGCGTGGAACATGGCGCGGTCGACAATCGAGTTGGACAGGTCCGGCGAACAACCGCAGTTACCCGCCAGTTCCAGGTTGATGCCGTGCAGTCGGCCGTTGTCGTCAAACCCCACGTCGTATTCGATATAGAAGGGGTGACGCTTGCCGGTCATCAGCATGTCTTCGACCCGTGGCAGGCGCATCTTGGTCGGCTGGCCAGTGAGGCGCGCCACCACGGCGCACAGGCATGCCGGGCTGGCGGCCTGGGTTTCCTTGCCGCCGAACCCGCCGCCCATGCGGCGCATGTCCACGACAATCTTGTTCATCGACACGTCAAGCACTTCGGCCACCAGCTTCTGCACTTCGGTGGGGTTTTGCGTGGAACAGTAGACGATCATGCCGCCGTCTTCGGTGGGCATCACCGATGAGATCTGGGTTTCGAGATAAAAGTGTTCCTGGCCACCGATATGCAAGGTGCCCTGGATACGGTGCTTGGCACTTGCCAGCGCAGTGGCCGAATCGCCGCGCTGGTGGGTGTGGCTGTCGAGCACGAAGTGCTTGTTGCGAAACGCCTCGACCACATCCAGTACCGGTTCCAGGTCTTCATATTCGATCACCGCCGCCATCGCCGCCTTGCGGGCGGTCTCCAGGTCGCGGGCGGCCACGGCCAGTACCACCTGGCCCACGAACTGCACGGTGTCGATGGCCAGCAGCGGGTCGCCGGGCATCAACGGGCCAATGTCTTTCAGTCCCGGTACGTCTTCATGGGTGATGGCAATGCGTACGCCGTCGAAGGCGTAGCAGGGCGCGGTGTCGATGCTGATGATCCGGGCATAGGCGCGGTCGGACATGCGCGCATACAGGTGCAACTGGTTGGGAAATTCCAGGCGGTCGTCGATGTACTGCGCTTCACCGCTGACATGCTTGGCGGCGCTGTCATGCTTGACGCTGCGACCTACCCCGGTGGTGAGGTCCTGGGCAAAGAGTGCGGCAAGTTCGGCCTGGGTTTTTACCACGGCGTGATGGTTAGACATAAGCGGTCACCCGAGTCTCGATGTGCGGCGTTTGCAGTTCGATGAAGTATTTGCGCAGCAGGTTCTGCGCGCTGAGCAGGCGGTATTCCTTGCTGGCGCGGAAGTCCGACAGTGGGGTGAAGTCCTGTGCCAGTGCGGCGCAGGCTTTCTCGACCGTGGCCAAGTTCCAGATGGCGCCCACCAACGCGGCCTCGCAATTTTTTGCGCGTTTTGGTGTGGCGGCCATGCCTCCGAAGGCAACGCGAGCCGCGCTGATCACACCGTTGTCGATGTTCAGGTTGAACGCTGCGCACACCGCGGAAATATCGTCGTCCAGGCGCTTGGACACCTTGTAGGCCCGGAACAGCGTGTGGCCCTTGGGCACGATGATGGTCTCGATGAACTCGCTGTCCTGGCGCGCGGTGACGCGGTAGTCGATGAAGTAGTCTTCCAGCGCCAGGGTGCGGCGGGTGTTGCCTTTGCACAGCACGATCTGGGCGCCCAGGGCAATCAGCAGCGGCGGCGAATCACCAATGGGCGAAGCGTTGCCAATATTGCCGCCCAGGGTGCCCTGGTTGCGGATTTGCAGGGAGGCGAAGCGCTGCAGCAGTTCGCCGAAGTCCGGGTATTCGTGGTGCAGCGCGGCGTAGCAGTCGGAGAGGGCGGTGGCCGCGCCGATTTCCAGGCGGTCGTCGAACTGCTCGATGCGCTTCATGGCTTCAATGTTGCCGACGTAGATCATCACCGGCAGGGTGCGGTGGAACTGGGTGACCTCCAGCGCCAGGTCAGTGCCGCCGGCCAGCAGGCGGGCTTGCGGGTAGGCGTCATAGAGGTCGGCCAGGTCGGCGACGGTCAGTGGCACCAGGCAGCGCTTGTCACCGCTGTTGAGTTCACCGGTTTGCGTCGGCGCGATGGCTTTGAGGCGGGCGATGGTTTCAGCCTGGCGGCTGTCGAATTGATCCTGGGGTTTGTTGCAGCAGGCCTGTTCGGCGGCGGCGAGGATCGGGCGATAACCGGTGCAACGACACAGGTTGCCGGCCAGGGCTTCATGGGCTTTCTGGCTGTCGGGGGCATCGCTGTTCTTTTGCAGGGCAAACAGCGACATCACGAAACCTGGGGTACAAAAGCCGCACTGCGAACCGTGGCACTCGACCATGGCCTGTTGCACGCTGTGCAGTTGGCCCTGGTGCTTGAGGTCTTCGACGCTGATCAGTTGTTTGCCGTGCAGTGACGACACGAACGTCAGGCAGGAATTGAGGCTGCGATAACGAATCTGCTCGACGCCTTGCTCGTCGGTGCGCAACTCGCCGACCACCACGGTGCACGCGCCACAGTCGCCGCTGGCGCAGCCTTCCTTGGTACCGGATTTGCCCACATGCTCGCGCAGATAGTTGAGCACGGTCAGGTTGGGGTCCAGGGCGTGCTCGCTACGGAGTTCCTGGTTAAGTAAAAACTGGATCACGGAAGGCCTCGCAGACTCATTATTGTTGTTAACCGCTTTGCGCCGAATCTAGTCATGTCTGACTTTTCGGTCAATGTTTTTCTGACCTAAGGGTCAAGAAAATACGATCACAACACTTTCAATTATGGTTCAGTCTTCTGGAACCGGCGTTTTTGGCGGCTTACAGGCTTTCAACGTTGCTTATTTCGTGCCAAATTCGCCAAGGTTGGCGTAGCGCCATCAGCGGGCCAATGCGCTACACTGCCGCGCTTGTACCGATAGCAGATTTCGAAGGGAAAACATGACGTTCAAGGCGCCGGACAGTCTCGCCGAGCAAATTGCTCACCACCTCGCCGAACGTATCATTCGCGGCGATCTCATGCCTGGGGAGCGAATCCAGGAACAGAAAGTCACGCTGGCGCTCAACGTCAGCCGTGGTTCCGTGCGCGAAGCTTTGCTGATCCTTGAGCGCCGCCATCTGATTGCGATCCTGCCGCGCCGTGGCGCCCACGTCACCGAACTCACCGCGCACAAGGTGCAGAGCCTGTGTACGTTGATGGGCGAGATGTACATCCTGCTCGGCAATGCGGTTGCCGAAGGCTGGCAGACCCAGGCCGACATGGCGCCGTTTCTGCAGATCCAGCAACGCCTTCAATTGAGCCTGGAGCGTGAGGACATCCGCGCTTTCGTCGAAGAAAGCTTCAATGTGATGCGCGCTGCGTACCCCTTCGCCAACAACCCGTATTTGCAGGAAACCGTCGAAAACCTGCAACCGGCGATGAACCGCGCCTATTACCTGGCGCTGGATCAGCGCAAGGCGTCCATGAGCGAGTTCCTGGCGCTGTTCGAGCAATTGCTCGCCGCAGTACTGGCCCGTGACCTGGTGCAGATTCGCCTGGTGCTCACAGCCTATTGCCAGCGCAGCAGTTCGCTGGTCATCGCAGCCTTGGCGGACGCCTAAGCGTGCGGCTCAAGTGCATCAAGTTGGCGGGGTTCAAATCCTTTGTCGACCCGACCACCGTCAACTTCCCCAGCAACATGGCGGCGGTGGTGGGGCCCAATGGCTGCGGCAAGTCGAACATCATCGACGCCGTGCGCTGGGTGATGGGCGAGAGCTCGGCGAAAAACCTGCGCGGCGAGTCGATGACCGACGTCATCTTCAACGGCTCCACCAGCCGCAAGCCGGTGAGCCAGGCCAGTATCGAACTGGTATTCGATAATTCCGACGGCACCCTGATCGGCGAATACGCAGCCTACGCGGAAATTTCCATCCGTCGTAAAGTCACCCGCGACAGCCAGAACAGTTACTTCCTCAACGGCACCAAGTGTCGCCGTCGCGATATCACCGATATCTTCCTTGGCACTGGCCTGGGCCCGCGCAGCTACTCGATCATCGAGCAGGGCATGATCTCCAAGCTGATCGAAGCCAAGCCCGAAGACCTGCGCAACTTTATCGAAGAAGCGGCTGGCATCTCCAAATACAAGGAGCGCCGCCGCGAGACTGAAAACCGTATCCGCCGCACCCACGAAAACCTCGCCCGGCTGACCGACCTGCGCGAAGAGCTGGAGCGCCAGCTCGAACGCCTGCACCGCCAGGCCCAGGCCGCCGAGAAGTATCAGGAATACAAGGGTGAAGAGCGCCAGCTCAAGGCGCAATTGTCGGCCCTGCGCTGGCAAGCATTGAATGACCAGGTGGGCCAGCGCGAAGCGATTATTGGCACCCAGGAAGTCAGTTTTGAAGCGCTGGTGGCCGAGCAGCGTAATGCCGACGCCAGCATTGAGCGCTTGCGTGACGGCCACCATGAGTTGTCCGAGCGCTTCAATCTGGTGCAAGGCCGCTTCTATTCGGTGGGCGGTGACATTGCCCGGGTCGAGCAGAGTATCCAGCACGGCCAGCAGCGTTTGCGCCAGTTGCAGGATGACTTGAAGGAAGCTGAACGCGCGCGCCTGGAAACCGAATCGCACCTGGGCCATGACCGTACCTTGCTGCTGACCCTGGGCGAAGAGCTGGACATGCTCACCCCCGAGCAGGAAATCACCAGCGCCGCCGCCGAAGAAGCCGCCGCCGCCCTGGAAGAATCCGAAGCCACCATGCACGGCTGGCAGGAACAGTGGGACGCCTTCAACCTGCGATCCGCCGAGCCACGCCGCCAGGCCGAGGTGCAGCAGTCGCGCATCCAGCAGTTGGAAACCAGCATGGAACGCCTGGCCGAGCGCCAGCGTCGGTTGCAGGAGGAGCGCGTATTGCTCGCTGCCGATCCGGAAGACGCGGCGATCATGGCGCTGAGCGAACAGCTGGCCGAAAGCGAAATGACCCTGGAAGAGCTGGAGGCCAGCGAAGAACAGCAAGTGGAGCGCCTGGAGCAACTGCGCCAGCAATTGCACACCGCGACCCAGGCGCAGCAGCAAGCCCAGGGCGACTTGCAGCGGCTCAATGGTCGGTTGGCTTCGTTGGAAGCCTTGCAGCAGGCCGCGCTCGACCCAGGCACCGGCACCGCCGAATGGCTGCGCGACCAGCATTTGGCCGAGCGCCAGCGCCTGGCTGAAGGCTTGAAAGTCGAAGCCGGCTGGGAACTGGCGGTGGAAACCGTGTTGGGTGCCGATCTGCAAGCGGTGCTGGTGGATGATTTTGCGGGTTTCGACCTGGTCGGGTTTGCCCAGGGCGATTTGCGCCTGCTCAGCCCGGCGCCCGAGGGTGCACGGGTGCCGGGCAGCTTGCTGGACAAGGTCGAGGCGGCGATGGATCTGTCGCCATGGCTGGGCCAGGTCAGGCCCGTGGAGACCCTTGAGCAAGCCTTGGCCCAACGCGGCCAATTGGCGGCCGGCGAAAGCTTGATCAGCCGCGATGGTTATTGGGTCGGCCGCCACTTCCTGCGCGTGCGCCGCGCCAGTGAGGCGGAAAGTGGCGTATTGGCCCGTGGCCAGGAAATCGTCAACCTGAGCGCCGAGCGTGAAGAACGCGAAGCCACACTGGAAAGCCTGGAAACCGAACTGCAAACCCTGCGCGCTACCCAGCGCCAGCAGGAAACCGGCCGCGAACACCTGCGTCGGCTGTTGCAGGACGAAGCGCGCCAGCAAGGCGAGTTGAAAGCCCAACTTTCCGCGAGCAGGGCCAAGGTCGAGCAATTGACCCTGCGCCGCACCCGTCTTGACGAAGAAGTGGCCGAGATGGGCGAACAGCGCGCCCTGGAACATGAACAGATCGGTGAAGCGCGCCTGCACTTGCAGGAGGCCCTCGACAGCATGGCCCTGGACACCGAACAGCGCGAGTTGCTGCTGGCCCAGCGCGACAGCCTGCGCGAGCGCCTTGACCGCGTGCGCCAGGAAGCCCGGCAGCACAAGGACCACGCCCATCAGTTGGCCGTACGCCTGGGCTCGTTGCGCGCCCAGCATGATTCCACGCGCCAGGCCCTTGAGCGCCTGGAGATGCAGTCCGAACGCCTGACCGAAAAGCGCGAGCAACTGAGCCTCAACCTGGAGGAGGGCGAGGCGCCGCTGGAAGAGCTGCGCCTCAAGCTTGAGGAATTGCTCGACAAGCGCATGACCGTCGATGTCGAACTCAAGACCGCCCAGATCGCCCTGGAAGACGCCGACCGTGAACTGCGCGACGCCGAAAAGCGTCGCACCATGGCCGAGCAGCAATCGCAGTTGATCCGCGGCCAGCTCGAACAACAGCGTATGGAATGGCAAGCCCTCACCGTGCGCCGCAAGACCTTGCAAGACCAATTGCTGGAAGACGGCTATGACCTGCACGGCGTGCTCAACACCCTGACCGCCCAGGCCAACGAGAAAGACGCCGAAGAAGAACTTGAACGGATTGCCGCACGTATTCAACGCCTGGGCGCGATCAACCTCGCCGCTATCGATGAGTACCAGCAGCAGTCCGAGCGTAAACGTTATTTGGATGCCCAGGACGCCGATCTGGTTGAAGCCCTGGACACCCTGGAAAACGTGATCCGCAAGATCGACAAGGAAACCCGCAACCGCTTCAAAGATACCTTTGATCAGATTAATGGCGGTTTACAGGCGTTATTCCCAAAAGTTTTCGGTGGTGGCAGCGCCTACTTGGAACTGACGGGCGAAGATCTACTCGATACAGGGGTAACGATCATGGCGCGGCCTCCGGGCAAGAAGAACAGCACCATCCATTTATTGTCTGGCGGCGAAAAAGCCCTGACCGCATTGGCCCTGGTATTTGCCATCTTCAAGTTGAACCCGGCGCCGTTCTGCATGCTCGACGAAGTTGACGCGCCGCTGGATGACGCTAACGTTGGACGCTACGCTCGGTTGGTCAAAGAGATGTCCCAGACCGTGCAGTTCATCTATATCACCCACAACAAGATCGCCATGGAAATGGCCGACCAGTTGATGGGGGTGACGATGCATGAGCCGGGATGTTCGCGATTGGTAGCGGTGGATGTGGAAGAGGCGATGGCGATGGTGGAATCCTGAGCCACGCTGGGAGAGAGAATTTACAGCACGCTGTAGGGCGATTTACCGGCCTGGGGAAAGTGGCAAATGGACATATTTGTTCAAGGCATTTTGACAGACGGTGTAAAGTTATCTTTGGTCGTGCTAGTTTAATGTCAATTTTTCGTGTGCGTGGGCAAAACGTCAGTCAGAACATAGAGTTGGCGCCACGTTTTAAAGCGGTTTGCACGGTGCTAAACCCCTTATTTTTCAGCATTTTTTATTAGAGGCACGGGATTACATGGAAATCGGTCTGCGCGAGTGGCTGATCGTCATCGGCATTATTGTCATTGCCGGTATTCTTTTTGATGGCTGGCGCCGCATGCGCGGTGGCAAGGGCAAGCTCAAGTTCCGGCTGGACCGAAACCTGTCCAACTTGCCTGATGACGACGGCGCCGCCGAGCTGCTGGGGCCGCCCCGTGTGCTGGATACCCATAAAGAGCCGCAACTGGACGAGCACGACCTGCCGTCGATGAGCGCCCCGCTGCGTGAAGCCCGCGAGCCGTCGTCCAAGCGTGGCAAGCGCGGTAGCGCGGCGGTTGCCGAGCCGCACCAGGGCGACCTGAACCTCGACGTCGATGATGGCCCGAGCTTCAGCAGCCGCGATGACGATTTCCCGGACGAGACGTCCGCCAAGAGTGCGGCGCGCCAATCGGTCAACGATCAGCCGGCTGCCGAAGAAGTCCTGGTCATCAGCGTGATCTGCCGCGACGCCGGCGGTTTCAAAGGCCCGGCACTCTTGCAGAACATCCTCGAAAGCGGCCTGCGTTTTGGCGAGATGGATATCTTCCATCGTCACGAAAGCATGGCCGGTAACGGCGAAGTGCTGTTCTCCATGGCCAACGCGGTCAAGCCGGGCACGTTCGATCTGGACGATATCGACCTGTTCAGCACCCCGGCGGTGAGTTTCTTCCTTGGCCTGCCAGGCCCGCGTCACCCCAAACAAGCGTTCGACGTGATGGTGGCCGCTGCCCGCAAGCTGTCCCAGGAGCTCAACGGCGAGCTCAAGGACGACCAGCGCAGCGTGCTCACCGCCCAGACCATCGAACACTACCGTCAGCGCATCGTCGAGTTCGAGCGTCGCGCCCTGACACAGAAACGCTGAGGATCGATCTTAAGCGTTGTCTGTAGAATCCGTGCACTAACATATTGAGCAGCTTCGGCTGCTCTTTTGCTTTATGAGAGAACACCCATGACCGCCGCCCAAACCCGCATCCTCGAACTGCGCGCTGAGCTGGATCAGCACAACTATCGCTACCACGTCCTCGACGAGCCGAGCATTCCGGACGCCGAATACGACCGCCTGTTCCACGAGCTCAAGGCCCTGGAGGCCGAGCACCCGGAACTGGTGACGCGTGACTCACCGACGCAGCGGGTCGGCAGTGCGGCATTGTCGGCGTTCACCCAGGTCAAGCACGAGATCCCGATGCTCAGCCTGGGCAACGCCTTCGATGAAACCACCATGCTGGAGTTTGATCGCCGGGTCACCGAGGGCCTTGATCTGCCGGTGGGCGATCTATTTGGCGCTGGCGCGGCGGTGGAATACAGCTGCGAGCCGAAGCTGGATGGCCTGGCGGTCAGCCTGCTGTACCAGGATGGCGAGCTGGTGCGCGGTGCCACCCGGGGCGACGGCACCACCGGCGAGGACATCAGCGTCAATGTGCGCACCGTGCGCAATATCCCCCTGAAACTGCACGGCACGGGCTGGCCAGCCACCCTGGAAGTGCGCGGTGAAGTGTTCATGTCCAAGGCCGGTTTCGAGCGGTTGAACGCCTCGCAACTGGAAGTGGGCGGCAAGACCTTCGCCAACCCGCGCAACGCCGCGGCGGGCAGCCTGCGCCAACTGGATTCGAAGATCACCGCCAGTCGCCCGCTGGAATTCTGCTGCTATGGCATCGGCCAGGTGACCGCGGATATCAGCGACACCCATATCGGCAACCTCAAGCAGTTGCAGAAGTGGGGTATGCCGATCAGCCACGAATTGAAGCTGGCCAAGGGTATCCAGGAATGTCTGGACTACTACCGCGACATCGGCGAGCGCCGCAATGCGCTGGGCTATGAAATCGACGGCGTGGTGTTCAAGGTCAACAGCATTGCCTACCAGCGTGAACTAGGCTTCCGTGCCCGCGAGCCGCGCTGGGCGATCGCGCACAAATTCCCGGCCATGGAAGAACTCACTGAGCTGCTCGACGTGGAGTTCCAGGTCGGTCGTACCGGTGCGGTCACGCCGGTGGCGCGCCTCAAGCCGGTCAAGGTGGCCGGCGTGACCGTGTCCAATGCCACCCTGCATAACATGGACGAAGTGGCACGCCTGGGGCTGATGATTGGCGACACCGTGATCATCCGCCGCGCCGGTGATGTGATTCCGCAGGTGGTCTCGGTGGTCACCGAGCGCCGCCCGGAAAACGCCCGCGCCGTGCAGATCCCGCAGAATTGCCCGGTGTGCGGTTCCCATGTGGAGCGCACGCAACTGGTCAAGCGTAGCAAGGGCAAGGAAACCGTCAGCGAAGGCGCGGTGTACCGTTGCGTCGGGCGCCTGGCCTGCGGTGCGCAACTCAAGCAGGCAATCATTCATTTCGTCTCGCGCCGGGCCATGGACATCGACGGCCTGGGCGACAAGACCATCGAGCAACTGGTGGATGAACAGCTCATTGGTTCGCCGGCCGATCTCTACAAACTCAAATATGAACAGATCATCGACCTGGAAGGCTTTGCCGATATCTCCAGCAAGAAGCTGATCAGTGCCATCGAAAACAGCAAGACCCCGACCCTGGCACGCTTTATCTACGCCTTGGGCATTCCCGATGTGGGCGAGGAGACGGCCAAGGTCCTGGCGCGCTCGCTGGCGTCCCTGGAGCGCGTTCAAAAGGCGTTGCCAGAGGTGCTGACGTACTTGCCGGATGTAGGTCTGGAAGTGGCCCATGAGATCCATAGCTTCTTTGAAGACGGGCACAACCAGCAGGTGATTGGCGCGCTATTGTCACCGGACGAATGCGGTTTGCAATTGCAGGAGCAGGGCGAACTCAGCGCTGAATTCGCCGCCAGCACCACCTTGGGCGGTTTGCTCGACAAGCTGCACGTGCCGTCGGTGGGTCCAGGTGCTGCGCAGAAACTCGCGGACAAGTTCGGTTCGCTGGAAGGCGTAATCAAGGCTGACTGGCTCGATATGCGCCAGGCGCTGCCCGAGAAGCAAGCCAAGGCTGTGCGGGACTTTTTCGATAATGCCGACAACGCCAGCCATGCCTTGGCCATCGAGCAGCAGCTCAAGGACTTTGGTATGCATTGGCAGAGCGAGAAAAAGGTCGTTGAAGGCTTGCCCGAAGCCGGGCACACCTGGGTACTCACGGGCTCCCTGGAGCTGATGAGCCGCGATGTGGCCAAGGACAAGCTCGAAAGCCTGGGGGCCAAGGTGGCCGGTTCCGTTTCGGCGAAAACCCACTGTGTGGTGGCGGGACCGGGCGCTGGCTCGAAACTGGCCAAGGCCAATGAGCTGGGCCTGAAAGTACTGGACGAAGAGGCCTTCGTCGCCTTCCTGGCCAAGCACAACATCACCGTCTGATTGATCGTCCCCACGCTCCGCGTGGGAACGCATCCTGTGACACTCCGCGTCACGGCCTTCGCGCAGATGCAGAGCGTCCAAGGCGGCATTCCCACGCGGAGCGTGGGAACGATCTCTCAACACTGTAGGAGCGAGCTTGCTCGCGAAGAACCGGAGGGCGCCGCTGTGAACCAGGCAGCCTGCGTTATCGTTAACGATCTTCGCGAGCAAGCTCGCTCCTACAGGGAGCAGTTGAACGATCCCGAGCGAGAAATGATCTAGTCTCTGTCACCCAGGGAGAGATCGCCATGTTCCGCTACTTCGAGCAACTCAGCACGCGCATCGCCGCTCCGTTCATGGCCGAAACCTCGCGCAACAGCAAGGTGTGGCAATGCCGGTGTGGCCAGTCGCTGTTCTTTCGCAACAGCCAGTGCCTGGCCTGCCAGGCGGCATTGGGCTACCAGCCGCAGCAAAGCCGCCTGTCGTCCTTGCAACCTGGGCCGGTGGTCGGTACTTGGCTGGCCGACGACAATCTTGATGCTGGCGCTTTTCGGCGCTGCGCCAACCTCGACTCACCGGCTGCGTGCAACTGGCTGATTCCTGCCCACAGCACCGCGCCGTTGTGCGTGGCCTGTAGCCTGAACCGCACCATTCCTGACCTATCAATTGCGGAAAACCCCGAACGCTGGCGCAAGGTCGAAACCGCCAAGCGCCGCTTGGTGGCGCAACTGATCAGCCTGGGCCTGCAAGTGGTGCCCAAGAGCGTTGACGAAGAGACTGGCCTGGCCTTCGACTTTATCGGTATCGACCTGGAAGGCAACGCGCCCACCACTGGCCACGCCAATGGGCTGATCACCCTGGACATCAAGGAAGCCGATGACGCCCACCGCGAAAAAGTCCGTGTACAGATGCGCGAGCCATACCGGACCTTGCTTGGCCATTTTCGCCATGAAGTCGGCCATTACTACTGGGATCGCCTGATCGCCAACAGTCACTGGCTCACACCTTTTCGCAACCTGTTCGGCGATGAACGTGCCAGTTATGCCGAGGCCCTCGACCGGCACTACCAGAACGGCCCGCGCCCGGACTGGCAACTCACCTGCGTGAGCGCCTACGCCACCATGCACCCCTGGGAAGACTGGGCCGAAACCTGGGCCCACTACTTGCACATGATGGACGCCGTGGACACGGCCCTGGGCTTTGGTATGAGCGCCCGCGAGATGGACCTGGATTACCAGCCATTCCCCCTGACCACGCTCTACGACCCGCAACACCCTGGAGGCCCGGCATTCCTTTCCTTCGTCAATGCCTGGATCGAACTGGCCGGCATGCTCAACGAACTGTCCCGCGCCATGGGCCAGCCGGATTTCTACCCCTTCGTGCTGCCGCCCGCGGTGATTGCCAAGCTGCACTTTATTCACTTGGTCATCCAGGAAGAGGGCGGCAGGGCCGATGGGGTTATGGCAAGTGCTTGAGCCTTCTCATTTTTTAATCCGGAACCAACGGTTGTAACTTCCGATGAGATGGGTACAATGGCGCGGCTTGCCGAGAGGCAGCGTCGTTATGGTGACCCCATCGGTCCCCCCGCAACGATTACCCGTGAACCTGGTCAGAGCCGGAAGGCAGCAGCCACAGCGGGAACATTGTGTGCCGGGGTGTGGCTGGTGGGGTTGCCTCCATAACGCTCCCTCCTGCAGTCCCTTCTGAAACTCAAGTTATTTTCAGCCAGTCATATGTGATGCTTCCTGCACAGTGCATGACGGTCATTTCGCGTCTAGTGGCATACTCCCAAGCGTCTCTTCCCCAGGCTACGAGGCTCTATGCACTCGGAACATTTCGACTTATCCAGCCCCGTATTCTTGCCGATCACCGAGCACACCTGTGCGGGTTTGTTGGGCGGCGAGGGTTTCGATGCGCTTGTAGCCCTGAGTGAGCCGCAATTGGCGGCGGTGCTGGTGATCCAGAACCTGGCGCAGGTGCCGGAAAGCGACCTGAGCGCCAATGGTGCTGAAAAAGTGTTGGCCAAACTGATTGACTGGGCAGTCGATGCCAGCCATTCGGCCAGTGTGTCCCTGCTCTCTGAAGCGCAGCGGCTGTTCGATCAGAGGAAGCTGTACTTCGGCCTCAATGTGGTCAAAAGCCTGAAGCTGCGCTTTCTGTTGGAGGAGGAAGTACAGGCGCGGGACTACCTGTTGCCCAGTGGCAAATGGGATGTCGAATATAAAGTCCGCCACCTCAAGGCCAATGATCCGTTCAGCCAGCAGGTGATCACGCCCAGGCATCGCGAGCGCTGGTTGAGCGCCGAGCAAGACAAACTGCTCAGAACCTTCCGTGCCAACCTGAACGAAGACCTGCATGTGCAAGGCTACGCAGGCATTGGCAAGAGTCACCTGCTGGTGGCTTTGCTGGAGCACCTGCGCCCGGAAAAGACCTTGCTGCTGGCACGCACCCCGGCAAAACTCGAAACCCTGCGTGCGCGCATGGTGGGAGCGCGGGAGCGTAAGGCCGGGCATACCTTTCAGGACTTCGCCCATGCTCTATTGCATGGCCCCAGGCCAAAGCCGCTGAATACGCCGGTGAGGGTGCCGACCAAGCAGGCGCTCGCTCAAGAACTGAATATCTTTGGTTTCCGCCGCCTGGAAGGGCAAGCGGTGGTGGAGGTGTGCCTCAAGGTGCTTGAGGCCTACTGCCGCTCCTGGGAGTACAGCTTGTCGGCCCAGCATTTGCCGCATTTCAAGCAACCGCTCGCCGGCGTCGATGCCAGGGTGCTGCTCGAATATGCCAGCCGGTTGTGGGGCTACCTTGAGGCGAACCCGGCCTGGGGCCGGCATACCGGGTTTGAAGCCTTGTTGATGATCAAGCGCGCCAGCCTTGCAGGCTGCGTGGTGCCCGAGCGCTATACCCACGTGCTCATCGATGAGAGCCAGGACATCCCGGCGCCGCTGTTGCAAATCATCGAGCGCGGGCGCCACGTGCTGATCACTTTGGGGGATGAATATCAGCAGGCCAGTGGCGGCGTGGTCAAGCGTGCCCGTGAGGTTCGCCATACCGACGTGTGCTACTCCGTGCGTTCCGGGCGCAATGTCGAGCGCCTGGTCAACCCGTTGATCAGCTTGCACTCGGAAAAAAGCAAATCGCTTTTCGAGGGCGCGCGCGATGCCGATGTCGGCATTGAGTTTTATCCGCAGGGTTTCGTACCCCCGCAAGGTTGCGTGGTGTTGACCGCTTCCCATTGGGACACCATGCAGTGGGCGATCCAGTTGAGCCACGCCCGCTGTGCGTTCGGCCTCGCGAGCAAAGAGGCCCAGCAGTCGCTCAAGCATTTCATGGACACGGTCATCGCGTTGTTCAAACCCGATTTCTATAGCAATGAGTTCAATGACCTCGGCCCCCATGCGTTTTTCAGCGACATGGCCGATTGGCAGCAGGTGCGCGAAGCCTGTCAGTTCGATGAGGCGTTTCTGTGGGTCGAGGCCGAGCTGGAAAAAGGTTTTAACGTGGCGGATGTCACGCGTTTGAACAGGTTGATTGGCCATCCGGACGAGCGCGTCCTGTTGATGCTGGCGCAGGATGCGGGCGGCATGGAGTTCGACCGGGTATTGCTTACCCCGGAACTGTTGACCAATGTGAAGTTCCAGGACGCCTACGCGTTCGATCAACGACTCTGTGCGGTGTATATCGCGATTTCACGGGCCAGGGTGCAGTTGTATCTGCCCTACGATGTGGTCGAGTGGCTCGACTACCACAAGTATCAAAAGACCCGTGAACCCCACGGTTACTGACGGATTTAATCCGGCTGTTTCACAACTTTCATAACGTCCTCTGGACAATCCGCAGACCGCCTTGTTAGCTTGCGCCGGCCACTTGTTTCAGAATATGACAGGGGCGTGGATTTGATATTGAAGTGCTATCGCTTCTTTCACTCACAAGGATGTCTGTCATGAAAAGCCTGCAAGGGTTGCCTCGTCTTATCAGCGCGTCGGTAGGGACGCCCGGCAAAGCCCGCAACTTGCCCGCCGATGTTCAGTGCATCCAGTATTTATTCAATTTGATCATTCCCAAGATGGGGTTTGCCTTGCTGGAAAACGGCAAGTGCGACGGCCAGTTGGTGCAATGCATCAGCCAGTATCAGTTTCGCCATCTCAAGTACGCCCATCCCGATGGCGTGATCGACCCCACCGGGCGGACGTTCAACAGTCTGATCGAAGAGGCGCTGAAGGTACCGGTGCGGGCTTTTCCCAATACGCGCATTCCGACGTTTCTCAACATTTTCGGCAATAACAACGTCGATGCGGTACAGGCCACGGTCAATGTGTACCTGGACCGCGTGCGTGCGGTGATCGAGGCCGAGCGGCGTAACCGGCAGTTGATGATGCAGTCCACCTGCGATGGCGGGACGACATTGAGCGACACGGATTTCCAGAACGCCGCCAAGCAATTGGGCAACGGCATTTCGGTGAATGTGGTCAAGGCGTTCGCCACGGTGGAGTCGGGCGGGAAAGTGGGGTTTGGGCCGGCCAAGTTGCCGATCATCGCTTTTGAAGGGCACCACTTTCGCAAGTACACCAAGCACATCTACGACCAGTCGCAGCCGTTGCTGTCGTATATCTACAAGAAAAAAGCCGGCCCGCAATGGCAGACGAACAACAAGGATCAGGTCAAGGCCTGGGAGACCATGGCCACTGCCTTTGCGCTGGACCAGGAAGCGGCCTTGATGTCGGCCTCCTGGGGCATGTTTCAAATCATGGGGTTCAATTTTGCTGCGTGCGGATTCAAGACGGTGTTTGAGTTCGTGGCGTCATTAAAGATCAATGCCGGTAACCAACTCAAAGCCTATCTCAGCCTTTGCAGCCACAACTCGGCATTATTGAGTGCCATGAAAAACAAGGATTTTACCGCCATGGCCCGAAACTATAACGGCGATGATTACGGCAACTATGACGTCCTGATGAAACAAGCCTACGAAGCCTTTGAAGGGAAGAAATAAGATGATTCGTTATCTGGCGATGGGAGTGTTGTCGTGGTGCGCCGTGGCGCCTGCGTTGGCCGGCTCGGCGGCGTTGCATTCAGGCAAATATGAAGGGCTGATGCTGGCGGTGACGCCGGGGCATCAGGTGGAGGGTTTCTACCAGGAGTCGATGGGCGAGGGTGTGGCCCGTGGTTGCACGTTCTACTTGCAAGGCAAGCCCGAAGCGCTCACCACCTGGCTGGACGCTGCCTACCCAGGCAGGGTGGCAGCGGCGTCCGACGGGGTGACCCTGACCGTGGCGCAGGGCCGTCAACACCCCGGCTGCATCAATGTGCTGATGCCGGAAATCGCCACCGGCCTGGAGCTGAGCCAGACCGCCAGCAAACAATGGATCGGCTTGGTGACGGTGTCTGCCGACAAGGCTTACTTGCTGAAAACGCCGGGCGCCAAAGCGGCAAAGCGGCCCTACATCGTCAAGCATGACGTGGTGGGCGTACTGGCGTTCAAGGACGGTTGGGCGCAGGTGGAATTCATCAACGCTGATGACCGTTCGTTCACGGGCTGGATCAGCCAGGGCCAGTACGCACGGTTGGCTGCGCCGAAGCCCTGAATTGTAGGAGCGAGCTTGCTCGCGAAAAACGTCAACGATAACGCGTGCCTCCTGAATAAACGCGGCGCTTGTTAGTTTTTCGCGAGCAAGCTCGCTCCTACTTGGTATCAGGGCGATTTTCGTCGCACATTTAGGACTGTGTCAGCCAAAGGTCTCGCGCAGTAGCCCGGCAAACGCATCTCGCGCCAGGTGCCGCTGGGTGTCCGTGTGCCAGAACAACAGGTTGTCCACGGGCGCCAGTGCTTCAAAGCGATACGATGCCAGCTGATTGGCCTGTTCATAGCGCGCCAGGATCCCCTCGGGCGCCAACGCCACGCCAATCCCCGCGCTCACGCATCCGATGATCGTGCCCCAACTGGCGTAGCTGGCGATTGCTGGCTTGATGTCATGGGGCTTGAGCCAGTTTTCCAGGGCGGCGCGATAAGGGCAGCCCGGCGGCCACACCAGCAGGGTTCGGCCGGCCAGGTCCTCGGCACTGTTGATAGGTGCGCTGCACGCGCTGGCGATCAGCACCAGGCGCTCGCTGTAGACCACGCTCTGTTCCAGCTTCGTGCGTTTGCCGCCGGCAGCCACCAGCGCCACATCCAGGCGGTGGTGCTGCAGGTCGTCCAGCAGTTGCGCCCAGGCACCGGTGACCAGTTCCAGGCTGACATCGGGATAACGCCGGTGGTATTCCGCCAGTAGCGGCGGCAAGCGCCCGCTGGCGCTGGATTCCACCGCACCGATGCGCAAGGTGCCACGGGGAATGGCGCTGGCATCCACGGCACGTTTGGATTCATCCACCAAGGCCAGGATACGTTCGCAGTAATCCAGGAAGATCTCTCCCGCGGCGCTGATCGCCAGCCCTCGGCCAGCACGGATAAACAGCGGTGTGCCCAACTCGCTTTCCAGCTGCTTGATGCGCGTGGTGATATTGGACGGCACGCAGTGCAATTGCAGCGCAGCCTGGGCCACGCTGCCGGTTTGCGCCACGGCTCGCACCATTTTCAGTTGGGCCAGTTCCATTGCTCAGTTCCAATGATTTCAGAAGTCAGAAACGCTTAATTGTCCTATGCCTGGCCTGGGCCAAGACTGGCAGCATTCCTTTTGCGTGGATGCTGTCGATGAATACTCCGTCACCTTTGAAGCTTACGCTAGTCATTGCCAGCGTCATCCTCTGTTGGGCGTATTCCCCCATCGGCGTACACATGGGGCTGCACAGTTACAGCCCCGGCCAATTGGCGCTGCTGCGGTTTTTGATCGCGTCGGTATTCATGGGCGGCGTGGCCTCGGTGGTGGGAATTGGACGGCCACCATTGCGCGACCTGCCGTGGTTGTTGGTGCTGGGCTTTTTCGGGGTGTTCCTGCACCACACCAGTCTCAATTACGGGCAGCAATGGGTGACGGCGGCTGCGTCGAGTGTGTTGGCACAGTCGGCGCCGTTGTTCAGTGTGTTGATTGCGTTTTTGTGCTTGAAGGAGCAGGTCAGCGCCTGGCGCTGGGGCTGCGTGCTGTTGGGGTTGGCCGGCGTAGTGGTGGTGATCTGGGGCGACCGGGGCATA
The DNA here is from genome assembly GCF_058797315.1 of Pseudomonas sp. GW823-FHT02F05. Taxonomy (NCBI): domain Bacteria; kingdom Pseudomonadati; phylum Pseudomonadota; class Gammaproteobacteria; order Pseudomonadales; family Pseudomonadaceae; genus Pseudomonas; species Pseudomonas sp. GW823-FHT02F05. The sequence continues at coordinate 4,994 of NZ_JBXAJM010000015.1, read as the reverse complement.
GGCGATATCAACCCACGGGGTTTGCTGATCTTGTTGGCGGCCTGCTCATGGAGTGTGTACTTCGCCATTCAGCGACATTACGCCCATCGCTACAGCCCGTTGACGATGGCGTGCTACATGGTGTGGTCCGGCACCCTGATGCTGTGCGTGAACCTGCCGGGCCTGCCCGTCGCCATCGTGCAGGCACCGATGGTGGAGAATCTTGCCGTGCTGGTGCTGGGCATTTTTCCCAGTGCCTTGGCCTATCTGGCCTGGGGTTACGTGTTGAAGCACGTCGAGGTCAGTCGTGCGTCGGTGGCGATGTACCTGATTCCACCGGTTGCCATGCTGATGGCCGCCACGCTGCTTGGCGAACACGTCACCCTGCAGGTGATGCTGGGCGCGGTGATCGTGCTGGCAAGTGTCGCCGCTATCAGTCTGGAAGGGCATTGGCGCTCCAAGGTGCCAGCAAAACGCCCGCAGGTACCCTCCGGGAGGCCAATCGAACAAGCTTCGTCAGATTAGACGAGCGTGCCGGATGCAATTTCCCCCTTGCTCCGCTAGCATTACCGGCTTCTGCTTCCCAGTTGCGACGGTTTTCGATGAGTTATCAGGTTCTTGCACGTAAATGGCGCCCGCGCTCGTTCCGCGAAATGGTCGGCCAGACCCATGTGCTCAAGGCTCTGATCAATGCCTTGGACAGCCAACGGCTGCACCACGCCTACCTGTTCACCGGTACGCGTGGGGTGGGCAAGACCACGATTGCGCGCATCATCGCCAAGTGCCTGAATTGTGAAACCGGTATTACCTCGACGCCTTGTGGCTCCTGTTCGGTGTGCCGTGAGATCGACGAGGGGCGTTTCGTCGACCTGATCGAGATCGATGCCGCGAGCCGAACCAAGGTCGAAGACACCCGCGAGCTGCTGGACAACGTGCAGTACGCGCCGAGCCGTGGCCGCTTCAAGGTCTACCTGATCGACGAAGTGCACATGCTGTCCAGCCACTCCTTCAACGCCTTGTTGAAAACCCTGGAAGAGCCGCCGCCCTACGTCAAGTTCATCCTGGCCACCACCGACCCGCAGAAACTTCCGGCAACGATTTTGTCGCGGTGCCTGCAGTTCTCCCTGAAAAACATGACCCCCGAGCGTGTGGTCGAGCATTTGACCCATGTGCTGGGTGTCGAGAACGTACCGTTCGAAGATGACGCGCTGTGGTTGCTGGGCCGCGCCGCTGATGGTTCGATGCGCGATGCCATGAGCCTCACCGACCAGGCCATCGCGTTTGGTGAAGGCAAGGTCATGGCCGCCGACGTGCGCGCCATGCTCGGTACCCTGGACCACGGCCAGGTGTTCGACGTGCTCCACGCGCTGATCGAAGGAGACGCCAAGGCGTTGCTCGAAGCGGTGCGCCACCTGTCGGAGCAAGGCCCGGACTGGAATGGCGTGCTTTCGGAAATCCTCAACGTATTGCATCGCGTCGCCATCGCCCAGGCCCTGCCGGAAGGCGTGGACAACGGCCATGGCGACCGAGATCGCGTATTGGCCCTGGCCCAGGCCTTGCCGGCCGAAGACGTACAGTTCTACTACCAGATGGGCCTCATCGGTCGCCGCGACCTGCCCCTGGCACCCGACCCTCGGGGTGGCTTTGAAATGGTGCTGCTGCGCATGCTGGCATTCCGGCCGGCAGATTCGGCAGACGCACCGAGACAGCCGCTAAAGCCAGTGGGGATCAGCCAGGCCACAGTTGATTCCGCCAAACCAGTGGCTGGCGCGGCCGTTGTCGCGCCAGTAGTTACTGCGCCTGCGGTTGCTGTGCCTGAGCCGGTTGCGCCGGCACCTGAGCCCGAACCTGCGCCGGTTGCCGTCGCACCGGTGGTCGAGCCCGAGCCGGTCATCGAGCCCGAGCCCGTGGTCGACTTGCCTTGGAATGACCCGGTCGAAGCGCAAGTAGAGCCCGAGCAACAGCCCGCCGTGGAGCCCGTGCTGGAAACCACCGGCGAGCAACCCGAGCTGACGCCGATGCCTGCGCCGACTCCGGACAGCGTGGTGCCGGATGCCCCTGAGTGGGTATCGGCCCCCGTTCCTGAACCGACGGTCGCCCAGGTCGACGCGGCCACTCCCGGCATTGACCTGGACGACGAACCGCCGCTGGACGAAGACTACATCGAGCCGGACATGGATTCGGCCTACAGCTACCTGGACGATTTGGCCAGTGAGCACACCGCGGAACCTGCGCCCGAGCCCGAGGCAGAACCTGCCGCGGCCCCGGCTACCGGCCTGGCCCTGCAATGGCTGGAATTGTTTCCGAAATTGCCGATCTCCGGCATGACCGGCAGTATCGCCGCCAACTGCACCCTGATTTCCATCGAAGGCGACCACTGGCTGCTGCACCTGGACCCGGCCCATAGCGCCTTGTTCAACGCCACCCAGCAGCGTCGGCTCAACGATGCGCTCAACCAGTACCATGGGCGCACGCTGACCATCGCCATCGAGCTGATCAAGCCCGAGCAGGAAACCCCGGCCCAGGCAGCGACCCGTCGGCGCCTTAACCGCCAGCGCGAGGCCGAGGACTCGATCCACGCAGATCCGCTTATCCAACAAATGATGCAACAGTTCGGTGCGGTCGTCCGCCACGATACTATTGAACCTGTCGAAGCCCCGGTGCCCCAAGCGTCATGACACCGGGCTACTCATTGATCCACGTACTTTTGAGGTGATTCCCATGATGAAAGGTGGCATGGCCGGCCTGATGAAGCAGGCGCAGCAGATGCAGGAAAAAATGGCCAAGATGCAGGAAGAGCTGGCCAACGCCGAAGTCACCGGTAAAGCCGGTGGCGATATGGTCAGCGTGGTGATGACCGGTCGTCACGACATCAAGCGTGTCAGCATCGACCCAAGCGTATTGCCAGGCGTGGGTGAAGATGACCTGGAAATGCTCGAAGCGCTGTTCGCCGCAGCCGTCAACGACGCTGTGCGCAAGATCGAAGCCAACAGCCAGGACAAAATGTCCGGCGTGACCGCTGGTATGCAACTGCCACCGGGCATGAAACTGCCGTTCTGATACAGGTTTTAGCTAGACTCAAATGCCAGGCATCGCGCCTGGCATTTTTTTTGGCCGGTCGAAACATCGAACCCCAGGCCTTCACCGATGGTCTGCACCCTATACCGTTGAAACCACTCACCGATAAAGGAGCCCCGCTGATGCCTCAAGAAATGACGCTCAACCAACGCATCGTTCTGGTCTCACGCCCTCAAGGCGCACCCACGCCGGAAAACTTTCGCCTGGAACGTGTGAGCCTGCCGGACCTGGCAGACGGTCAGGTGTTGCTCAAGACCCTGTACCTGTCCCTGGACCCTTACATGCGTGGACGCATGAGTGACGCGCCGTCCTACGCCGCGCCCGTGGAAATCGGCGAGGTGATGACCGGTGGGGCTGTCAGCCGTGTCGAGCAATCGCGCAACCCGAAATTCGAAGTGGGCGACCTGGTGGTCGGCGCCACCGGCTGGCAAAGCCACTGCATTTGCGAAGGCCATAACCTGATCCCGCTGCCCAAGGGGTTGCCGAGTCCGTCGATGGCCTTGGGCGTACTGGGTATGCCGGGCATGACGGCCTATATGGGCTTGATGGATATCGGCCAGCCCAAGGCCGGGGAAACCCTGGTGGTGGCGGCTGCGTCTGGCGCAGTGGGGTCGGTGGTGGGCCAAGTGGCCAAGCTCAAGGGCTTGCGCGTGGTGGGCATTGCCGGTGGCGCAGACAAGTGCCGCTACGTGGTGGATGAGTTGGGCTTTGACGCCTGTATCGACCACAAGAGCGAAGATTTTGCCCATGAGCTGGCCCTGGCCTGTTTCAAAGGCGTGGACATTTACTTCGAAAACGTCGGCGGTAAAGTCTTCGATGCCGTGCTGCCTTTGCTCAACCCCAAAGCGCGCGTGCCGCTGTGCGGGTTGATTGCCGGCTATAACACCCATGAAGCGCCCAGCGGCCCTGACCGTTTGCCGGCCCTGCAACGCACCTTGCTGACCAAGCGGGTGCGCATCCAGGGCTTTATCGTGTTCGATGACTACGGCGACCGCCAGCCGGAGTTCCTCAGTGCCATGGCGCCTTGGGTGCGCGAGGGCAAGATCAAGTTCCGCGAGGACGTGGTCGACGGCCTGGAGCAGGCGCCCGAAGCCTTTATCGGCCTGCTCGAAGGGCGCAACTTCGGCAAGTTGGTGGTGCGCGTCGCGCAGGATTGAGTATTTGACGCTAATCCGGGGCGCGGGTATAAACCGCGTCTCGTTGTTTTGTCGGACCCTTCGCCCATGAGCTTCAGCCCCCTGATTCGCCAACTGATCGACGCCTTGCGCACCTTGCCCGGCGTTGGCCAGAAAACTGCCCAGCGCATGGCGCTGCAACTGCTGGAGCGTGACCGCAGCGGCGGCACTCGCCTGGCCCAGGCCCTGAGCCAGGCCATGGAGGGCGTGGGCCACTGCCGCCAGTGCCGCACCCTCACCGAAGAAGAACTCTGCCCGCAATGCGCCGACCCGCGTCGCGACGACACGTTGCTGTGCGTGGTGGAAGGGCCGATGGATGTGTACGCCGTGGAGCAAACCGGTTACCGCGGGCGTTACTTTGTGCTCAAGGGCCACCTGTCGCCGCTCGACGGTTTGGGGCCGGAAGCCATCGGTATTCCACAACTGGTGGCGCGAATCGAAGAGCAGGGCACCTTTACCGAAGTGATCCTGGCAACCAACCCGACGGTGGAAGGTGAAGCCACCGCGCACTACATCGCCCAGTTGCTGACCAATAAAGGTTTGATTACTTCACGGATCGCCCATGGCGTACCGTTGGGGGGCGAGCTGGAATTGGTGGACGGCGGCACCCTGGCGCACTCGTTCGCAGGCCGCAAACCCATCGCCCTCTAAAAGCCACTGCAATCTGGAGCTTCCTAACCCTGTAGGAGCGGGGGGGGGGGGGGGGGGGGGGGGGGGGGGGGGGGGGGGGGGGGGGGGGGGGGGGGGGGGGGGGGGGGGGGG
>NZ_JBXAJM010000014.1:34631-189853 GCF_058797315.1 Pseudomonas sp. GW823-FHT02F05 | reverse complement strand
ATCCCTGCCGGTTTACCCCCCAAATCCCTGTCGAATTCCGGCCAGCGTGGTTTAACGGGGCGCCTAAGATCAAAAGCCAGATCAAGATCACAAGCAGAGCAAGATCAAGAGAGCAAGATCAAGAGCGACTCGCTTCGCATCGTGGTTACCGTCGCAAGCCCTCACCTACAGATATCTGTGCTGCGCTCAAACCCGCCGCGCAAACGTATCACTATGACTGCCCGACACCTTGCGGCAATGCACCAGCGCATCGCGAATCATGAAGTTCACCAAGGTCGGCGACACCCCAAGCTCCTTGGCGATGTCTTTTTGCGGCACGCCATGCAAGCGGTACATCTCGAACGCGTAGCGGGTGCGCTGGGGCAGTTGCGTCAGGGCGTCGGCGATGTTTTCCAGGGTGTTGAAATTGATGTGCGAGGTTTCCGGTGAAGCGCCATGAATAACCACATTCAAGCCTTCCTCTTCGGTCCCGGAGTATTTGAGCTCCAGGGCCTGCTTGCGGTAATGATCGATCGCCAGGTTGCGCACGATCTGAAACAGATAACTCAGTTGGGCCTTGAACGATGAGGTGATGGTCGGCGCCGACTGCAGCCGGAAGTAGGCGTCCTGCACCACGTCTTCGGCGCGGGAGCGGCACCCGGTGATACGGGCCGCGATCTTCACCAAAATCAGTCGATTGTCGACGAACGCCTGGAGAAGGGGTGAATCGCACCTGCCTGTGGATACTTGTTCCGTCATGGAAATCACCTTGCTGCGAATAGGTTAGGGGAGGGCATCCCTGCTGAGGCCTCCTACATATCGGGCAACAAATTATGCTTAATGATAATGATTGTCAAATGAGAAGACGAACTAATCTTATGCCTTGGGCAAAGGTGTGAACCACGTCTCGCTCGCCCCCGGCGACTAATTATTTGAAGGCTCCGTCCGTTCTCATGGGTGACAGGTTCGTTAGTACAACGGCCAAGGATCAGCACCCGCAGGAGGACCAGATGGGTTTTTATCGTGCATTCAGCGTGTTTCAGTTCGGAGTCCTCGCGGGATGAGTACGTCCCTGCGGCTGCGCCTGTTTTGCCTGCCCCACTCAGGCGCCAGCGCCTCGGTCTACGCTCGCTGGCGCCGGGTCCTGCCGGACTGGCTGCAAGTGTGCCCGCTGGAATTGCCGGGACGCGGCATGCGCATGGACGAGCCATTGCAGCGCGATATCAAGGCCTTGGCCGCGCAGCTTGCTGAAGAAATCAGCCGTGATCTCGATGGCCCCTATGCCTTGTTCGGCCACAGCCTTGGCGGGTTGTTGGCGTTTGAATTGGCTCACGCTCTGAACGCGCGCAATCTGCCCGCGCCCCTGGCGTTGTTCGTGTCCGGCACGGCGGGTCCGGCGCGTCGTGATGTGAGCGAGTACGCCGTAGAAAAGACCGATGCCCAACTGATTGCCCGGCTGCGCGAATTGCAGGGCACCGCCGAAGAAGCCCTGGCCAACCCCGAGCTGATGCAACTGATGTTGCCGATCCTGCGCGCCGATTTTCTGCTGTGCGGCAGTTTCACCTATGGCGAGCGCCAGCCCCTGGCGCTGCCGATTCATGTGTTTGGTGGCAAGCAAGACAGCGTGCGTGCCGACCAGTTGCTCGACTGGCAACTCGACGCCGCCAGTGGGTTTTCCCTGGACATGTTTGACGGCCATCACTTCTTCCTCGTGCAGCACGAAAGCGCCGTGCTGCGCTGCGTGCGTCGCTATGCCGACGAGCACTTGGCGCGCTGGCGCATTGGCGCGGCGCGCCAGCTCGTCGCCGGCTGAACCCCACCGACTTCCCGAATTTCCCGTAAGCCGATTTCAGGCAGGAACCCCATGATGGACGCCTTCGAACTCCCCCGCACCCTGGTCCAGTCCCTTCAACAGCGTGCTGCGCAGACGCCGGACCAGGTGGCGTTGCGCTTCCTCGCCGAGAGCGCCGAGCACAGTGTGGTGCTCAGTTATCGCGACCTCGACCAACGCGCCCGCACCATCGCCGCTGCCTTGCAAGCCAACGCTGGCCTGGGCGAGCGTGCGGTGTTGCTGTTCCCGAGTGGCCCGGACTATGTGGCGGCGTTCTTTGGTTGCCTGTACGCCGGGGTGATCGCGGTGCCGGCGTATCCACCGGAATCCACGCGTCGTCATCACCAGGAGCGCCTGCTGTCGATCATCAGCGATGCCGAGCCGCGGCTGCTGTTGACCATTGCCAGCCTCAGCGAGGGCCTGGCGCAGATTGAAAACGCGCCCAAGGTGTTGAGCGTCGACACCCTGGAGGCGCAGCAGGCCGACCAGTGGGTCGAGCCCGACCTCAAGGCGGACGACATCGCGTTCCTGCAATACACCTCCGGCTCCACCGCATTGCCCAAAGGCGTGCAAGTCAGCCACGGCAACCTGGTGGCCAACGAAGTGCTGATCCGCCGTGGTTTTGGCATCGACCTCAACCCCGATGACGTGATCGTCAGTTGGTTGCCGCTGTACCACGACATGGGCCTGATCGGCGGCCTGCTGCAACCGATCTTCAGCGGCGTGCCCTGCGTGTTGATGTCGCCGGCCTACTTCCTTGGCCGACCTTTGCGCTGGCTGGAGGCGATCAGCGAATACGGCGGCACCATCAGCGGTGGCCCGGACTTCGCCTACCGCCTGTGCAGCGAACGGGTCAGTGAGTCGGCCCTGGAGCGCCTGGATTTGAGTCGCTGGCGCGTCGCCTATTCGGGTTCCGAGCCGATCCGCCTCGACACCCTGGAACGCTTCGCGGAAAAATTCGCGGCCTGTGGTTTCACCCCGAATAATTTCTTCGCCTCCTACGGCCTGGCCGAAGCCACCCTGTTTGTCGCCGGCGGCACCCGTGGCCATGGCATTCCCGCCCTGCGCCTGGACGAACAGGCGCTGGCCGCCAACCGTGCCGAACCGGGGCAGGGCCCTGCGATCATGAGTTGCGGCACCAGCCAGCCGGACCACGCCGTGCTGATCGCCGACCCGCACACCCTCACCGAGCTGCCCGACCAGTGCGTCGGCGAACTCTGGGCCACGGGCCCGAGCATCGCCCACGGCTACTGGCGCAACCCGCAAGCCAGCGCCAAGACCTTCGTTCAGCATGCTGGCCGCACCTGGTTGCGCACCGGTGACCTGGGTTTTATCCGCGACGGTGAGGTGTACATCACCGGGCGCCTGAAAGACCTGCTGATCGTGCGCGGCCACAACCTTTACCCCCAGGACATCGAACAGACCATCGAGCGCGAAGTGGAAGTGGTGCGCAAGGGTCGGGTCGCCGCGTTTGCGGTCAATGACCAGGGCCTGGAAGGCATCGGCATCGCCGCGGAAATCAGCCGCAGCGTGCAGAAAATCCTGCCGCCCGAAGCGCTGATCAAAGCGATCCGCCAAGCCGTGGCCGAGGCCTGCCAGCAAGCTCCGAGCGTGGTGGTGCTGCTCAACCCAGGCGCTTTGCCGAAGACCTCCAGCGGCAAAGTGCAGCGTGCGGCCTGTGCGATTCGGCATGCCGATGGCAGCCTCGACAGCTACGCGCAGTTCCCCGGGCAGCCGGGGCAGGCGAGCGAAGTGGCGCTGGAATCGGACCTGCAACAGCAGATCGCGGCGATCTGGTGCGAACAACTGCAACTGGCTCATGTGGCGGGCGACGATCACTTTTTCCTGCTGGGGGGCAACTCCATCACCGCGACCCAAGTGGTCGCCCGCCTGCGCGAAAGCCTGGGGCTGGAACTGAGCCTGCGCCTGCTGTTCGAAGCGCCGACCCTCGCCGCCTTCGCCACGGCCGTCGCGCAACTGCAACAGGATGGCGGCGTGGCCCAAGGCGCAATCCACGTGCTGTCACGTCAAGAAGACCTGCCCCAATCCCTGGCACAGAACCGCCTGTGGATCACCTGGCAATTGGACCCTCACAGCAGTGCCTACACCATTCCCGGCGCCTTGCACCTGCGCGGCGAGCTGGATGAAGACGCACTGCGCCACAGCTTCCAGCAACTGATCCAGCGTCACGAAGCCCTGCGCACGCGCTTCTGCGAGCGCGACGGCCAGGCGTTCCAGCGTGTCGAGGCTACGGCGGATTTCGAACTGCCGATCATCGACCTCAGTGACCTGCCCAACACCGAGCGCGAAGCCCGTGCGCAAGAGGTTCGCGAAGACCAGGCGCGCAGCCCGTTCGACCTGGAAAAAGGCCCGTTGCTTCGGGTTACCCTGGTGCGCCTGGGCGATGAAGAGCACCAACTGCTGGTGACGCTGCACCACATCATTGCTGACGGTTGGTCGCTGAATATCCTGATCGACGAGTTCTCGCGCCTGTACGCCGCTGCCGCCCAAGGCCAGTCCCTGGAGCTGCCGCCGCTGGCATTGCAATACGCCGACTACGGCAGTTGGCAGCGCCAATGGCTGGCCGAAGGCGAGGGCCAGCGACAGCTGACGTACTGGAAAGCGCAGTTGGGTGACGAGCATCCGGCCCTGAACCTGGCCACCGATCACCCGCGTGCCGCCCAGCATCGGCACAGCGCCTCGCGCCATAGCCAGCGCCTGGATGCGCGCCTCAGTGCGGCGATCCGCCAGACCGCCCAGGCCCATGACTCAACACCCTTCATGCTGCTGCTGGCGACGTTCCAGACCTTGCTCTATCGCTACAGCGGCCAGCGCGACATCCGTATCGGCGTGCCCAATGCCAACCGCCCACGCCATGAAACCCAGGGCCTGATCGGCTTCTTTATCAACACCCTGGTGCTGCGCGCCGAGCTGGACGGGCGCCTGCCGTTCAACCAACTGTTGGCCGCCACCCGCGAGACCACACTGGCCGCCCAGGCCCATCAGGACCTGCCCTTCGAACAACTGCTGGAAGCCTTTCCCCAGGCCCGCGAACAGGGCCTGTTCCAGGTCATGTTCAACCACCAGCAGCGCGACCTCAGTGCCTTGCGCCGCCTGCCGGGCCTGCTGGCCGATGAGTTGCCCTGGCACAGCCGCGAAGCCAAGTTCGACCTGCAACTGCACAGCGAAGAAGACCGCAATGGGCGCTTGAGCCTGTCGTTCGACTACGCCGACGAGCTGTTCGATTGCGCGACCATCCAGCGTCTGGCCGAGCACTTCATCCATCTACTTCACGCTGTGTGTACGCAACCACAACACGCCATCGGCGATCTGCCGTTGATGCAGGCTGACGAACAGCAACCCTGGAGCGAAGCCCCCTGCGCGCCGGCCCGGCACTGGCTGCCCGAGCTGCTCAATCAGCAGACGTCGGACGCCACCGCATTGGTCTGGCAGGACGGCAGCCTGACATTCGCCCAATTGCACACCCAGGCCAACCGCCTGGCCCATTACCTGCGCGACAAAGGCGTCGGCCCGGACGTGTGCGTGGCCATCGCCGCCGAGCGTTCGCCGCAACTGCTGATCGGCCTGCTCGCCATCATTAAGGCCGGTGGCGCCTACGTGCCGCTGGACCCGGATTACCCCGCCGAACGCCTGGCCTACATGCTCAAGGACAGCGGCGTGCAACTGCTGCTCACCCAGACCGCGTTGCTGCCCCAACTGCCCAGCGCCGAAGGCGTGTGCGTGATTGCCATGGACAGCCTGCACCTCGACAGCTGGCCGACCCAGGCGCCAGGCTTGCACCTGCACGGCGATAACCTCGCCTACGTGATCTACACCTCCGGTTCCACCGGCCAACCCAAAGGCGTGGGCAACACCCACGGCGCCCTGGCCGAGCGTTTGCAGTGGATGCAGGCCACCTATCAACTGAACGAAACCGATGTGCTGATGCAAAAGGCGCCGATCAGTTTCGACGTGTCGGTGTGGGAATGCTTCTGGCCATTGATTACTGGCTGCCGCCTGGTATTGGCCGGGCCGGGCGAACATCGCGACCCGCACCGCATCGCGCAGCTTGTGCAGGAACATGGGGTGACCACGCTGCACTTCGTGCCGCCGCTGTTGCAGCTGTTTATCGACGAGCCGCTGGTGGCCGAATGCACCAGCCTGCGTCGCCTGTTCTCCGGCGGCGAAGCCTTGCCCGCCGAACTGCGTAACCGCGTACTGGCGCGCTTGCCAGCGGTGCAGTTGCACAACCGCTATGGCCCGACCGAAACCGCGATCAACGTCACCCACTGGCAGTGCGCCGTCTCGGATGGCGAGCGCTCGCCGATTGGTCGGCCGTTGGGCAATGTGATCTGCCGCGTACTGGACGAGCAGCTCAACCCGTTGCCGGCCGGTGTGCCGGGCGAACTGTGCATCGGCGGTATCGGCCTGGCGCGGGGTTACCTGGGCCGTGCCGGGCTGACGGCCGAACGTTTTGTCGCCGACCCGCTGGGCGCGGCGGGCACCCGCTTGTATCGCACCGGTGACCGTGCGCGCTGGAACGCCGATGGCGTGCTCGAATACCTCGGGCGCCTCGATCAGCAGGTCAAACTGCGGGGTTTCCGGGTGGAGCCGGAAGAAATCGAAGCGCGCCTGCTGGCCCAGGTAGGCATTGCCCAGGCCGTGGTGCTGGTGCGTGATGCACAGTTGATCGGCTACTACACCGCCGATACCGAACTGGATGAGCAAAGGGTCAAAACTGCCCTGGCCGCCGAGTTGCCGGAGTACATGGTGCCCGCGCTGCTGATGCGCCTGGACGCCATGCCCCTTAGCCCCAGCGGCAAGCTCGACCGGCGTGCCTTGCCAGAGCCGTTATGGCAAACCCGCGAACACGTCGAACCGCACACACCTTTGCAACTGCAAATCGCCGCGATCTGGCGCGAGGTGCTTGGCCTGCCACGCATCGGCCTGCGCGATGACTTTTTCGCACTCGGCGGGCACTCGTTGCTGGCCACGCAAATCATCTCCCGCACCCGCCAGGCCTGTGACGTCGAACTGCCCCTGCGCACGCTGTTCGAAGCCAGCGAGCTGGGCGATTTTGCCCAGCAGGTCGGGCTGATGCAGGCGGCGGGCCAGCGCAACCAACAGACTGCCATCGCCAAAGTCGACCGCAGCCAGCCGGTCCCTTTGTCCTATTCCCAGCAGCGCATGTGGTTCCTCTGGCAGATGGAACCGGACAGCCCGGCCTACAACGTCGGCGGCATGGCGCGCCTGCGCGGCGTGCTGGATGTGGGGCGTTTCGAGGCCGCCTTGCAGGCCTTGATCATGCGTCACGAAACCCTGCGCACCACTTTCCCAAGTGTCGATGGTGTGGCCTGTCAAAAGGTCTCGGCGCAAACCAATGTGCGCATGGACTGGCAGGATTTCTCCGCGCTGAATGAGCCGCAGCGCCAGCAGCGTTTGCAGCAACTGGCCGATGTCGAGGCGCACACGCCGTTCAACCTGGAAACCGGGCCGCTTTTGCGCGCCTGCCTGGTCAAGGCCGGCGAGCAGGAACATTACCTGGTGCTGACCCTGCACCATATCGTCACCGAAGGCTGGGCCATGGACATCTTTGCCCGTGAACTCAGCGCCTTGTATGAAGCCTTTATCGACGAGCGCGACTCACCGCTGCCAGCGTTGCCGGTGCAGTACCTCGACTACAGCGTATGGCAACGCCAGTGGATGGAAGCCGGTGAGCGCCAGCGTCAGCTGGACTACTGGACCGCCCAACTGGGCAACGAACACCCGTTGCTGGAATTGCCCGGCGACCGTCCGCGGCCACCGGTGCAAAGCCATCGGGGCGAGCTGTACCGGTTTGATTTGAGCGATGAGCTGGCCGCCCGCGTGCGAGCCTTCAACGCCCAGCACGGCCTCACGCTGTTCATGACCATGACCGCGACCCTGGCGGTGTTGCTCTACCGCTACAGCGGCCAGACCGACCTGCGCATCGGCGCGCCAGTGGCCAACCGTATCCGCCCGGAAAGCGAAGGCTTGATTGGCGCGTTCCTCAATACCCAGGTGCTGCGTTGCCAGCTCACTGGGCAGATGCGGGTCAGCGAGCTGTTCGAGCAGGTGCGCCATACCGTGATCGAGGGCCAGTCCCATCAGGACCTGCCGTTCGACCATCTGGTGGAAGCCCTGCAACCGCCGCGCAGCGCGGCGTACAACCCGTTGTTCCAGGTGATGTGCAACGTGCAGCGCTGGGAGTTCCAGCAAAGCCGCCAACTGGCTGGCATGACCGTGGAGTACCTGGCCAACGATGCGCGGGCGACCAAGTTCGACCTCAACCTGGAAGTCACCGACCTCGACCATCGCCTGGGTTGCTGCCTGACCTACAGCACCGACCTGTTCGACGAGCCGCGTATTGCGCGTATGGCCGAGCATTGGCGCAACTTGCTTGAAGCGTTGGTCGCCGATCCTGGCCAGCGCCTGAGCGAATTGCCGTTGCTGAGCGCAGATGAACAACGCGCCTTGCAAGACAGCCTGGGGGTGGAGAAGGGCGAGCATCGCCTCGACCAGTGCATCCATCAACTGTTCAGCCAGCAGGCCAGCCAGCGGCCGGAGGCCCCGGCGCTGACCTTTGCCGGTGTGACCCTCTCGTATGCGCAACTGGATGAGCGCGCCAACCGCCTGGCCTGGATGCTGCGCGAGCGTGGCGTGGGCCCGCAGATGCGCGTGGGCCTGGCGCTGCCGCGTTCGCTGGAAATGGTCGTCGGTTTGCTGGCGATCCTCAAGGCCGGCGGTGCCTATGTGCCGTTGGACCCGGAATACCCGCTGGACCGCCTGCATTACATGATCGAAGACAGTGACATCGGTCTGCTGCTCAGTGATGCGGCGCTGTTCGAAGCTCTTGGTGAGTTGCCGGCGACGGTGGCGTGCTGGTGCCTGGAGGATGACTCGCCGGTGCTGGCGAATTACCCCGCCGAAGCGCTGCCGTTCGTGAGTCTGGCGCAACACCAGGCGTACCTCATCTATACCTCGGGTTCCACGGGCAAGCCCAAAGGCGTGGTGGTGTCCCACGGTGAGATCGCCATGCATTGCCAGGCGGTGATCGAGCGCTTTGATATGCGCCCGGATGACTGCGAGCTGCACTTTTACTCGATCAACTTCGATGCTGCCACCGAGCGTTTGCTGGTGCCGCTGCTGTGCGGGGCGCGGGTGGTATTGCGCGCCCAGGGCCAGTGGGATGCGGAGGAAATCTGCGCGCTGATCCGTACCCATCGCATCAATGTGCTCGGTTTCACCCCGAGCTACGGCAGCCAGTTGGCGCAGTGGCTGGCGACTCAGCAACAGACGCTGCCGGTGCGCATGTGTATCACCGGTGGCGAAGCCTTGACCGGCGAACACCTGCAACGCATCCGTGCGGCGTTTACGCCCCAGCTGTTCTTCAACGCCTACGGCCCCACCGAAACCGTGGTGATGCCCCTGGCCAGCCTGGCGCCCGAGCAGTTGGAGGAGGGCGCTGGCAGCGTGCCGATCGGCAGCATCGTCGGCGAGCGCGTGGCTTACATTCTCGACGCCGACCTGGCGCTGGTGCCCCAGGGCGCCAGCGGCGAGCTGTACATCGGCGGCGCCGGCCTGGCCCAGGGTTATCATCAGCGGCCGGGGATGACGGCGGAGCGCTTTGTCGCAGACCCGTTTGCTGGCAAGGGCGGGCGCCTGTACCGCACCGGCGACCTGGTACGCCAACGCGCCGATGGCCTGGTGGAGTACCTGGGGCGCATCGACCATCAGGTGAAGATCCGCGGTTTTCGCATCGAGCTGGGCGAAATCGAAACGCGGTTGCTCGAACATGAAGCTGTGCGCGAAGCGGTGGTGCTGGCACTGGATGCGCCGAGCGGCAAGCAATTGGTGGCGTACCTGGTCAGCGATGCCGAGCACGCCGCCTTGCGCGACGCGTTGAAGGCGCACCTCAAGGCGCAACTACCGGACTACATGGTGCCCGCGCATCTGATCGTGCTGCAGAGCATGCCGCTGACCGCCAACGGCAAGCTCGACCGCCGCGCCTTGCCTGAGCCGGACCCAGAGGCCAATCGCCAAGCCTACGTGGCGCCGCGCAGCGAGCTGGAACACAGCCTGGCCGCCATCTGGTGCGCGGTGCTGAACGTGGAGCAAGTGGGCCTCGACGATAACTTCTTTGAACTGGGCGGCGACTCGATCCTGTCGATCCAGGTGGTGAGCCGGGCGCGCCAGGCCGGCATTCATTTCAGCCCCCGTGACCTGTTCCAGCACCAGACCGTACAGAGCCTGGCTGCCGTGGCGACTCGCTCGGAGCTCATCATCGCCGAGCAAGGGCTGCTGACCGGCCCCTCGGGCCTCACGCCGATTCAGCACTGGTTCTTCGACACCGATATCCCGGCGCGCCAGCACTGGAACCAGGCATTGGTGCTCAAGCCACTGCAACTGCTCGATGCCCATCGCCTGGAGCAAGCGCTGCTGGCGGTGCTGGAACACCACGACGCGCTGCGCTTGAGCTTTACCCCGCGCGATGCGCAATGGCATGCCGAACACCTGGGCGTGCCGGAAGGCGGCGTGCTGCTGCAGGCGCAGGTGCGTGACATGCAGGCGTGCACGGCGTTGTTCACCGACACTCAGCGCAGCCTCGACCTGGCACAGGGGCCGCTGCTGCGCGCCTTGCTGGTGGACGGGCCGCAAGGCCAGCAGCGCTTGCTGATCGCCATCCATCACCTGGTGGTGGACGGCGTGTCGTGGCGCGTCCTGCTGGAAGACCTGCAAAATGTTTATCGCCAACTCAGTGAAGGCCAGTCCGTCAGCCTGCCGGCCAAAACCAGCGCGCTGCGCGATTGGGCTGCGCGCTTGCAAGCCTATGCCCACAGTGAGTCCTTGCGCGAAGAGTTGAGCCTGTGGCAAGCGCAACTAGCTGGCCCCACCGTGGCCTTGCCAGTACAGCGTCCCCAAGGCGCACGGCGCAATAGCGATGCCGAAACGGTCAGCGTGCGCCTGGATGCCGAGCGCACCCGGCAGTTGCTGCAACAGGCGCCGAGTGCCTATCGCACCCAGGTCAACGACCTGTTGCTGACCGCCCTGGCCCGCGTGCTGTGCCGCTGGAGCGGGCAGGCCTCGGCACTGATCCAACTGGAAGGCCATGGCCGCGAAACCTTGTTCGATGATATCGACCTGACCCGCAGCGTGGGCTGGTTCACCAGTGCCTATCCGTTGCGTCTGACGCCGCAGGCCGAGCAGGGCGACTCGATCAAGGCAATCAAGGAGCAACTGCGTGGCGTGCCCCATAAAGGTTTGGGGTATGGCGTGCTGCGTTACCTGGCCGATGACCTGTGCAAGCAGAGCATGGCCGCATTGCCGAGCGCGCAGGTCACCTTCAACTACCTTGGCCAGTTCGACCAGAGCTTTGGCACTGACGCGCTGTTCCATCCGCTGGAGGAATCCGCCGGCCTGGCCCATGACCCGGATGCGCCATTGCCCAATGAACTGAGCATCGACAGCCAGGTCTACGGCGGCGAGCTGGTGCTACGCTGGACGTTCAGCCGTGAGCGGCATGATCAGCAGGTAATTCGCGATCTGGCCGAAGCTTACCTGGCCGAATTGCACAGCCTTATCGCCCATTGCCTGCAGGACGATGCCGGTGGCCTCACGCCGTCCGACTTCCCCCTGGCGCGCCTGACCCAGGTGCAACTGGACGCCTTGCCGGTATCGGCCAGCGCCATCGAAGACGTCTACCCGCTGACTCCGATGCAGGAGGGCTTGCTGCTGCACACCCTGCTGGAGCCCGGCACCGGCCTGTATTACATGCAGGACCGCTACCGCATCAACAGCGCCCTGGACCCGGAGCGTTTTGCCCAGGCCTGGCAAGCGGTGATCGCCCGCCACGAAGCCTTGCGCGCCTCGTTCTGCTGGAACGTCGGCGAAGACATGCTGCAAGTGATCCACAAGCCCGGCAGTACGCCGATCGAGTACCTAGACTGGAGCGCCGACCCGCAGGATGAGCACGAGCCGCGTCTGCAAGCCTTGCTCAAGGCCGAGCGCGAAGCCGGTTTTGACCTGCTCAACCAGGCGCCTTTCCACTTGCGCCTGATTCGCGTGGGCGAGGCGCGCTACTGGTTCATGATGAGCAACCACCACATCCTGATCGATGCCTGGTGCCGTTCGCTGCTGATGAATGACTTCTTCGATATCTACACAGCCCTGGGCGAAGGCCGCGATGCGCAACTGGCGACGCCGCCGCGCTATCGCGACTACATTGCCTGGCTGCAACGCCAGAACCTCAACGAGGCGCGCCAGTGGTGGCAGCAAAACTTGCAAGGCTTCGAGCGCGCCACGCCGATCCCGAGTGACCGCCCGTTCCTGCGCGAACACGCCGGTGGCAGTGGCGGCATGGTGGTGGGCGACTGCTACACCCGCCTGGATGCCCGCGACGGTGCGCAACTGCGCGAACTGGCCCAGGCGCATCAGCTCACCGTCAACACCTTCGCCCAGGCGGCGTGGGCCTTGGTGCTGCGGCGTTTGAGTGGCGATCGCGACGTGCTGTTCGGCGTCACCGTGGCCGGGCGCCCGGTGGACATGCCCGAGATGCAACGCACCGTGGGGCTGTTTATCAACAGTATCGCGCTGCGGGTGAAACTGCCCGAGGACGGCCAGACGTGCAGCGTGCGCCAGTGGTTGAGCGCCTTGCTCGACAGCAATATGCAACTGCGCGAGTACGAATACCTTCCGTTGGTGACGATCCAGGAACACAGCGAATTGCCCAAGGGCCAGCCGCTGTTCGACAGCCTGTTTGTGTTTGAGAACGCGCCAGTGGAAGTCTCGGTGCTGGACCGTGCACAAAGCCTGAACGCCACCTCGGATTCCGGGCGTACCCACACCAACTTCCCGCTGACGGCGGTGTGCTACCCCGGCGATGACCTCGGTTTGCACCTGTCCTACGACCAGCGTTATTTCGACGAAAGCACCGTGCAAGGCATGCTCGCTGAGTTCAAGCGCCTGTTGCTGGCGCTGGTGCAGGGCTTCCATGGCGACATGGCCGAGTTGGCGCTGATTGGCGAGCAGGAACGTGAATTCCTGGTGGCGGGCTGTAACCAGAGTGAGCGAGCCTATCCGCTGGAGACGAGCTACATCGAGCTGTTCGAGGCCCAGGTGGCAGAGCATCCGCAGCGCATCGCCGCCAGTTGCCTGGACCAGCAATGGAGCTACGACGAACTGAACCGCCGCAGTAACGGCCTGGGCCACGCGTTGATTGCGGCCGGTGTGGGCCTGGACCAACCGGTGGCGTTGCTGGCTGAACGTGGGTTGGACTTGCTCGGCATGATCATCGGCAGCTTCAAGGCCGGTGCCGGTTACCTGCCGCTGGACCCAGGGCTGCCCGGCCCGCGCCTGAGCCGCATCATCGACATGAGCCGCACGCCGCTGCTGGTGTGCACCGAGGCGTGCCGCGAGCAGGCCGTCGAGTTGCTGCAAGGGGTTGATTGCCAACTGCTGGTGTGGGAGGAAGTGCCCGCCCGTGGCGAAAACCCCGGTGTCTACAGCGGCCCGGACAATCTTGCCTACGTGATCTACACCTCGGGTTCCACCGGCTTGCCCAAGGGCGTGATGGTCGAACAGCGTGGCATGCTCAATAACCAGTTGAGCAAGGTGCCGTACCTCAACCTGAGCGATGCCGATGTGATTGCCCAGACCGCGTCGCAAAGCTTCGATATTTCCGTGTGGCAGTTCCTCGCCGCGCCGCTGTTTGGCGCACGGGTGGACATTGTGCCCAATACCATCGCCCATGATCCGCAAGGGTTGCTGGCCCATGTTCAAGCACAGGGCATCACCGTGCTGGAGAGTGTGCCGTCGCTGATTCAGGGCATGCTGGCCCAGGAGCGTATCAGCCTCGAGGGCCTGCGCTGGATGTTGCCGACCGGGGAGGCCATGCCACCTGAGCTGGCCCATCAGTGGCTGCTGCGTTACCCGCAGATTGGCCTGGTGAATGCTTACGGCCCGGCGGAATGCTCCGATGATGTGGCGTTCTTCCGCGTCGATCTGGCGTCGACCCGTGGCACTTACCTGCCGATTGGTACGCCGACCGACAACAACCGCTTGTACCTGCTGGACGGCGCTTTAGAGCTGGTGCCTCA
This sequence comes from Pseudomonas sp. GW823-FHT02F05, assembly GCF_058797315.1. Taxonomy (NCBI): domain Bacteria; kingdom Pseudomonadati; phylum Pseudomonadota; class Gammaproteobacteria; order Pseudomonadales; family Pseudomonadaceae; genus Pseudomonas; species Pseudomonas sp. GW823-FHT02F05. The sequence goes on along the minus strand of NZ_JBXAJM010000014.1, from coordinate 175,930 downwards.
AGGGGCGGTGGGCGAGTTGTGCGTCGCCGGCACCGGTGTCGGTCGTGGCTATGTCAGCGATCCGCTGCGCACCGCCCAGGTGTTTGTACCCAACCCCTTTGGCGCGCCTGGTGAGCGCCTCTACCGTACCGGCGACCTGGCACGGCGTCGCAGCGATGGGGTGCTGGAGTATGTCGGGCGTATCGACCACCAGGTGAAAATTCGCGGCTACCGCATCGAACTGGGTGAAATCGAAGCGCGCCTGCATGAACAACCCCTCGTGCGCGACGCGGCGGTGGGTGTGCAAGAGGGGGCCAATGGCAAACATCTGGTCGGCTACCTGGTGGCCGCCGATGCCACACTCGACCCGAGCGAGCAGTTGGAGCGCATCAAGCAACGCCTGCGTGCCGAACTGCCGGAATACATGGTGCCACTGCATTGGCTATGGCTTGACCGCCTGCCCCTGAATGCCAACGGCAAGCTCGACCGCAAGGCCCTGCCGGCCCTGGAGATCGGCCAGTTGCACAATCAGGACTATGTGGCGCCGTGCACTGAACTGGAAACCACGTTGGCGGGTATCTGGGCCGAGGTGCTGAAGGTCGAGCGGGTCGGGGTGCAGGACAACTTCTTCGAACTGGGCGGGCACTCGCTGCTGGCCACGCAGATTGCCTCGCGGGTGCAGAAGACACTGCAGCGCGATGTGCCGTTGCGGGCGATGTTCGAGTGCAGCACCGTGGCGGAGTTGGCCGAGTATATCGAGGGGGTGGCAGGCAATGAGATCAGTGCCGAGAAGGTGGATCGGTTGAGTGATTTGATGGCGGAGTTGGAGGGGCTTTGATCTTCGTTGTCTGTCAGGGCCTCATTGCAGCATAGGCATCTACACAGCTGGACCTGTGGCGAGGGAGCTTGCTCCCGTGACGGCCTGGCAGCCGACGCTGATCGAGCTGGTGCACCGCGATCCAAATGTGGGAGCTGGCTTGCCTGCGATGGCGGCCTGACAGCCGACGCAGTTATACCGAGTACATATCCATTCCTGCGGTAACGGCCACTTAGGGTTCCGCTTTTACAGCGGCTCACTTTTGAAAAGCGCAAAAGTAAGCAAAACGCTCTTGCCCCACCACTCGGCACCTCGCTTAGGCTCGGTGTGCCCGAACACAGGCTTGAATCCGTGGGCCGCCGCCACGCGCCATCCATGGCGCGGGGCGGCTAACCCGGCGTCCTGCCGGGTTACCCACGAATTCAAGCCTGCGTTCGGCCAGCGTGGTTTAACGGGGCGCCTGAGATCAAGATCAAAAGCAGATCAAGAGCGACTCGCTTCGCATCGTGGTTACCGTCTGCTGTTACAACCCACAAAGTTGTGTAGATACCTATGCTCATCGCAGGCAAGCCAGCTCGCACATTGGATCGCGGGGCATCAGTTATATCTGTGTCGGCTGCCAGGCCGTCACGGGAGCAAGCTCCCTCGCCACAGATTTAGCGTCGTGCCGAAGTTGTGTAGATACCTATGCTCATCGCTGGCTTGCCTGCGATGGCGCCCGCGAGGGCGGCGCTTATTTTGGCCCGAGAATTTTCACTAACTTATCCGGCGAAGGCGCCCCTTGCTGCTGCTGCAACCCACCCTTGTCATCCAGATAGAAGATCGCCGGCGTCGCCGACAACTCCAGTTCATCCATCAGCTTCATATTGGCATCAAGCTTGGCCTCGACCTCGGCCGGGATCTTTTCCAGCGCCTTGAGCTTGCTGCCCTTGCCGGCGGCTTCGTGTTCTTGCAGGGCTTTTTGCGGGTCTTTGGCGGCGAGCAGGGCGGCGGATTTGCCTGGGCTGTCTTCGCGGATGATGCCGACCATGATGTGGCGCAACTGCACCTTGCCGGCCTTCACCCACGGGCGGGCCTGTTCCCAGAACATGTTGCAGTACGGGCAGTTGGGGTCGCTGAACAGGTAGACGGTGCGCGGGGCGTCTTTATCGCCATCCTGGATCCAGCTGCTGTTTTCCATCTTGGCCCAGACTTCCTTGGCCATCGGCGCGTACACCAGTTTTTCCAGGGGCGCGGTGCTCAGGTCATTGCCTTGGGCGTCGTACAGGTTGCCCGCGATCACGTGCTTGCCGTCGGCGGTCAGGTACAGGGCCATGCCACGGTTCTGGTACTGGGCGGCGTAGCCGGTGAGGCCGCTGGGGGCATCGAATTTGCCGATGATCTTGGCACCTTTGGCTTCGATCTGTTTGATCGGGGCCGGCAGGTCTTCGGCCTGGGCCAGCGTAGCGGCTAGCGTCAAAGGCAGCAGGGTCAGCAGGTGGCGGAGGCGAGGCATGTCGGTTTCCTTGTCGTGGTGTTGTCGAAGGGTTCCATGGCACGGGCCAGGCTGGCTTCGGAGAGTTCGCCCAGGTGGCTGTTGATCAGGCGCCCATCGGCTTGGTAGAACAACGTAGTCGGCAAGGCCATGGAACCCACGGCCTGGCCGAGGCGGCCGCTGGCGTCGAACAGCACGTTGTCGAGGTTCAGGCCCTGGGTGGCCAGGTAAGTGCTGACGCTTTGCATGCTTTCGGCCTGGTTGACGAACAGGAAGGTCACATCGGGGCGCATGCGCTGGGCGTTTTCCAGCACCGGCATTTCGCGTCGGCACGGCGGGCACCAGGTGGCCCAGAGGTTGATCACCAACGGGCCGCCTTGATAATCCGCCAGTTGCACCACCTCGCCATTGGCATTGCGCAGGGTGATATCCGGCAGGCGCGTGCCTTTTTCGTACAGACTGAGGGACAGGCTGGTCATGCCCCAGAACACCAGGCCGGTGATCACCCCGGCGCTGAGCGGCTTGCGCAGGGCAGGGCGACGCCAGCCGTAGACCAGCGCGCCGAGGATCAGCGCGATGATCCCGGGCCAGGCGAGAAAGCCGCCGTCACGCAGGTCGACCATCTCCACCCAGTCGTGGCTGTAATAACTCCAGTACATCAGCACAAAGCTGACGCGGGCGGCGAGCAGGCCCAGCAGAAACAGGCTGAACAGCACCGACTCCGGGTTTTCGCCGCCGCGCTTGGCCACGCGCCAGCCCACCAGGGTGGCGAGAATCAGCGCGCTGATCAGCAGCAGGTGATTCAGGGCGATGGCGAAGGTGCCGATGGTGAGGGTCAGCATCAGAGAGTGTCCCGCGTCTGGGTCCAGCGTTGCAGGAAGGCAGCGGCGTCTACTTCGCCGGTGATGCGTTGGGCGCGGCGTTCTTCACCGTCCGGGCCGATCCACACGAAGCTCGGTGGCCCAGGAACTTTGTAGCGGCCCAGCAGCTCGCGGCTGGCGGCGTTGTCGGCGGTGACGTCCAGGCGTAACAGGCGCACGTCTTTGAGCGCGTCCATCACCTCGGGTTTGCCGAACACCTGTTTCTCCATGATCTTGCACGACACGCACCAGTCGGCGTAGTAGTCCAGCAGCACCCATTGGCCCTGGGCCTTGGCACTGTCGAGCTGGCTTTGCAGCACGGCCGGGGCGTTGATCGTGGTGAAGGCATCGTGGGCGCTCGGTGCACCGGCGACCTTTGAGCCACTGTAAACCTTCAAGGGTTGCCACAGCTCATCGCTGCCACCGGCCGCCCCCACCACCAGCACCGCGCCCCACAGACCCAGCACCAGGGAACCAGCGCCGAATACCTTGGCCGCCAGGCCGGACTCACGGGCCAGCGCCCAGCCACAGTACGCCATCACCAGCGCCAAGGCGCCCCACAGGCCGATCCACAGGCTGTCGCCGACCACTGGGCGAATCATCAGCACCGCGGTGCCCAGGAACAGGAAGCCGAAGATGCCCTTGAGCACGTTCATCCAGGTGCCCGGCTTGGGCAGGAAGCGATTGCCCACAGTCACCAGCAGCAACAGCGGGATGCCGATACCGATGCCCATGGCGAACAGGATCAGCCCACCGTGCAGCGCATTGCCGCTCTGGGCGATGTACAGCAGGGCGCCAGCCAGGGGCGCGGTCATGCACGGCCCCATCAGCAGGCCGGACAACGCGCCGAGCACACCGGCACCTACCAGGCTGCCACCGCTTTGTTGGCGGCTGACGTTATCGAGGCGGTCGCGCAGGAAGGCGGGCAGTTGCAGTTCAAAGAAGCCGAACATCGGCAGGGCGAGCAGCACGAACAACGCCGCAAAGCTGCCGAGGATCCACGGGGTTTGCAGCAACGCCGCCAGGTTGGCGCCGAGCAACGCGGCCATCACCCCCAGGGCGGCATACACCAGCGCCATGCACACCACGTAGCTGCCGGCCAGGGCAAAGCCGCGACGCGGGCTGGCGCCGCTACCGACCACCAGGCCAGCGAGGATCGGCAGCATCGGCAACGAGCAGGGCGCAAACGCCAACAGCAGGCCCAGGCCGAAGAACACCAGCAGGCTCCACCCCAGGCTGCGCTGCTGCAGGCCGCTGGCCAGGCTTTGATCCTGGGCTTGCGCGGTCGCGGCGACGGCCGGGTTGCCGCCCAGGTCCACGGTGATCGACTGCGGCGGATAGCACAGGCCCGCATCGGCGCAGCCCTGCCAGCCGAGCTTGACCTGGCCGGTGGTGCCAGCGGGGATCTTCACTTCCAGGCCCTGGCGATACACCTGTTGTTCACCAAAGAACTCGTCGCTATGGGCTTCACCCTCGGGCAGCACGGGTTTTTCGGCCAGGCCGTCGAACTTCATGCGCTGCTGGTACAGGTAGTAACCGTCGGCAATCTGCCAAAACAGCTGGGTTTCGCCGCTTTCAAGACGTTCGGAGGTAAAGGCGAAGGCTTTGCCTACCGGGAGGAAGTCGGGTTTGGTTTCGAAGGGGCTGCCCGGCGCTGCCTGGGCGAATCCCGCGAACAACACCAGCAGAAAGGTAAACAGATGCCGCATGGTCAAGCCTTAGTTCGATGCAAGTGAGGCACACAATGTGTGGCGTTGATTAACCGATGATTAACCGCCGCTATTCTAGAGCGTAGGGATTGTCCGGTGTTGCGAACTTTAGCGGCATAATGCGCGCTTAATCCGTGGCTTTTCTAATCGCGCCATCTTTCATGAAGGGTTAACCATGCACGTACTGGTCTGTGAAGACGACGAACTGATCGCCAGTGGCATCGTGGCCGGCCTGACCGCCCAGGGCTTTACCGTGGAGCGCGTGGCCACGGCCTCGGCGGCGCGGGCGATGCTCAAGGCCGCGGCCTTCGACATCATGGTGCTCGACCTTGGCCTGCCCGACGAAGACGGCCTGAAGCTGCTGCAACAACAGCGCAGCCAGGGGTTGGACATTCCGGTGCTGATCCTCACCGCGCGGGACTCGGTGACCAACCGCGTCGATGGCTTGCAAGCCGGCGCCGACGATTACCTGCTCAAGCCCTTCGACTTGCGTGAACTCGCCGCTCGCCTGCAAACCCTGTTGCGCCGGGTGGCGGGGCGCAGCGTCAACCTGATCGAACATGGGCGCCTGGCCTACGACCCCAGCAGCCGCGAGACCTTCCTCGGCGGCCAGCCGGTGGATCTGTCCCGGCGTGAACAGGCGTTGTTGCAGGCGCTGTTGCACAACAAGGGCCGCGTACTGTCCAGCGAACAGCTCAAGGACAGCGTCTACGGCTTCAGCGACGAACTGGAAAGCAACGCCCTCAACGTGCATATCCACCACCTGCGGCGCAAGTTGGGCAATGGCATCGTCGAAACCGTCAGAGGGCTGGGCTATCGCCTCGGCACGGCTGATGGGGGAGAAAACACGCCGTGAAGAGCTTGCGTCTGCGCCTGACGTTCAAGCTGGGCGCCGCTTTTGTACTGATCTGGGTGCTGGCGGCCGCCTGGATGCTCAACGACTTGCGCAACCAGATGATGTTTTCCCTCGACCAGCGCCTGGTGGCTTCTGCGCGCATGGTGGCCGGGCTCACCGAGCAGATGCCGGGCCTGGCCAGCGTCAGCGGGGGCGCGCATTTGCGCACCGAACAACTGAATGTGCCGGGTGGCATGGCTTGCCAGGTCAGCTCCTTGCGTGGCGAGATCCTGGCGCGCAGCCATACCACGCCGGAGGAAGGGTTGGAGTCGCGCCGCAGCGGCTTTCGCGACCAGATCATCGACGGCGTGGGCTGGCGCAGTTTTACCCTGTCCCGTGGCGACTTGCTGATCACCACCGCCGACCGCCAGGTGGAGCGTGAAGCCCTCAACCTGTCGATCCTGCTGGCGGCGTCGGTGCCGGTCGGCGTGGCATTGCTGGGCTGCCTGTGCCTGCTGTGGCTGGGCATTGGCCAGAGCCTGGTGCCGCTCAACCGTATGCGGGATGCCCTGATGCGGCGCAGTGTCGACTCCCTCGAGCCTCTGCAGATTCATCCTCTGCCCAGTGAACTCAAGCCGTTGCTCGACACCCAGAACCAATTGCTGCAGCGCATCGCCAAGACCATCGAGCGCGAACGTCGCCTGACCGGTGACGCCGCCCATGAACTGCGCAGCCCGTTGACCGCGATCAAGACCCACCTGCAAGTGGCGCGCATGACCGAGGGCGCGGCCCGCGACCAGTCCCTGGCGCACGCCGAGGAGGGCGCCGATCGCTTGCATCGCACCCTGGAGCAACTGTTGTTGCTGGCGCGGGTGGAGGGCAGCCTGTCGTTTGACGATGGCCTGCAGTCCAGTGCCGAGGAAGTCGCTCGGTTGGCGATCCAGGATGCCAACGCCGGCGACAATTCACGCATTGATCTGATCCTGGCGCCGGATCTTTCCCCTGTTCCAGTGGCAATGCCTGTGGGCCTTGCCGTCGCGGCCTTGCGTAACCTGCTGGACAACGCCTTGCGCCATACCCCGGCCGATACCCGCGTGGAACTGCAGGTGTTTTCTACCCCGGATAATGTGGTGTTCCGCGTGCGTGACCATGGCCAGCAAATCTCCAGCGAAGACCTGCAATACCTCACCCAACGCTTCTGGCGCAATGGCAGCAGCGAAGGCTGTGGCCTGGGCCTGGCGATTGTCCAGGCGATCGTGCAGCGCTGTTCCTGCTCGCTGCACTTCGACAGCCAGCCCGACGGTATGCGGGTTGATCTGGGTATGCCGTTGCGGCGCTGAGCTGCCCTTTTCACGTGGCAAATAATTACCGCCCGCCTGAGGCTCAAGCCTTCAGGATGGCGGTAATTTTTTTGCGCTTGAACGGGCCGAATGAGTCGGCTCGAAATGAAAAGGACTGTTCTTATGTTGGTGATCGACACCAGTTTCCCCGCCAGGGATTTCAACGACCGCCGCGGCGAATCCGTGCAGCAGGTGCTTGTGCACTACACCGCCGCGCCCTTTGCTTCCTCGCTACGCACCCTCACCCAAGATGGCGTCAGCGCTCACTATCTGCTGCCCGATCCCGCTGAGCCCAGCTACCGCGCTGCCGGTTATGAAGAGCTGCGGGTGTTTCGCCTGGTGGACGAGGACCAGCGCGCCTGGCACGCAGGCGTGAGCTATTGGGCGGGGAAGGCCGATCTCAACAGCCGCTCGGTGGGCATTGAAATCGTCAACCTGGCGCGGGATGAAGCGGGGGTCTTTACCTTTCCGGAGTACGCACCGGCACAGATTGACCTACTGATTGAATTGCTTCGCGACCTGCTGGAGCGCTATCCGCAGGTGGGCCCCACTGACTGGCTCGGGCATTCGGACGTGGCCTACTGGCGCAAGAGCGACCCTGGGCCTCGGTTGCCCTGGCGTGTGCTGCATGAGGCCGGCATCGGGGCCTGGTTTGATGAATCGAGCCGGGCGATGTACCAGCGCCGCTTTTGTCTCGGCTTGCCGCCGGAGGTCGAAGTGGAGCGGGCGTTTCAGCGTTATGGCTACAAGCCCGCGCAGAATCGCCGGGCCTTTGAACAGCGCACCCGGGCGTTCCAGATGCACTTTCGACCACGGGATTATTGTGGATTCCTGGATGCAGAGACTTGCGCGATCTTGTATGCCCTGAACGAAAAGTACCGCGGGATTTAATACCGAGCACTGTTCAAATGTAGGAGTGAGCTTGCTCGCGAAAAACGTCAACGATACCGCGGGCTTTCTGGATAAACGCGGCGCCGGGGAGTTTTTCGCGAGCAAGCTCGCTCCTACAATTGGATCTTCATTCATCAGTTAACAACCCTCGTCCCCTAAATCCTTTTCACGCTGAAGCGTCTCCACAACAGGAAATCCGTGCGCATGCCCTTGGGCCAGACGCCAACGGATCGGCAGTTTGGTCACGATCATCAGCGTATTGAGGGATCCACAGATGTCAGTCGCTACCAGCCGTATCGAAGACGCCCCGGTGCAGGCCGCGGAAACGCTCTATCAGTTTGACGAAAGCCCGCTGCTGGCCCGCCAGCGCCAGCAGGAATCCAACGCCCGCAGCTACCCACGGCGCATCCCCCTGGCACTCAAACGCGCCAAGGGCATTTACGTGGAGGACGTGGAGGGGCGGCGGTTTATCGACTGCCTGGCCGGCGCCGGAACCCTGGCGCTGGGGCATAACCACCCGGTTGTGATCCAGGCCATCCAGCAAGTGCTGAGCGACGAACTGCCCCTGCATACCCTGGACCTGACCACGCCGGTCAAGGATCAATTCGTGCAGGACCTGTTCGGTTTGCTCCCGTCGGAACTGGCGCGAGAAGCGAAAATCCAGTTCTGCGGCCCCACCGGCACTGATGCGGTGGAAGCCGCGTTGAAGCTGGTGCGCACTGCTACCGGGCGCAGCACCGTGCTGTCGTTCCAGGGCGGCTATCACGGCATGAGCCAGGGCGCGCTGAGTTTGATGGGCAGCCTGGGGCCAAAGAAACCCTTGGGCGCCTTGCTCGGCAATGGCGTGCAATTCCTGCCATTCCCGTATGACTACCGTTGCCCGTTTGGGCTGGGTGGCGCCGAAGGTGTGCGGGTCAACCTGCATTACCTGGAAAACCTGCTCAACGACCCGGAAGCCGGCGTGCTGTTGCCAGCGGCGGTGATTGTCGAAGTGGTCCAGGGTGAGGGCGGCGTAATCCCGGCGGACCTCGACTGGCTGCGTGGCCTGCGCCGTATCACCGCGCAAGCGGGGGTGGCGCTGATCGTCGATGAGATCCAGAGCGGTTTTGGGCGTACCGGCAAAATGTTTGCCTTCGAACACGCCGGCATCATTCCGGACGTGGTGGTCATGTCCAAGGCGATTGGCGGCAGCCTGCCGCTGGCGGTGGTGGTGTATCGCGACTGGCTCGACACCTGGCTGCCGGGCGCCCATGCCGGGACCTTCCGCGGCAACCAGATGGCGATGGCGGCGGGCTCGGCGGTGATGCGCTACCTCAAGGATCACGACCTGGCAGGCCATGCGGCGACCATGGGCGAGCGCCTGGGCGAACACCTGCGCATCCTGCAGCGCGACTTCCCGCACCTGGGGGATATCCGTGGGCGTGGGCTGATGCTGGGGGTGGAGCTGGTAGACCCGACTGGCACGCCTGATAGTCAGGGCCACCCACCGGTGCATCGCCAGTTGGCGCCGCTGGTGCAGCGCGAATGCCTCAAGCGCGGGCTGATCCTGGAACTGGGCGGGCGCCATGGCGGTGTGGTGCGTTTCCTGCCACCGCTGGTGATCACCGCTGGCGAAGTCGACCAGGTGGCTGAGATTTTCGGGCGCGCCTTGGCGGCGGCCGTGGCCAGCCTGTAATTTTCCAGGCCCTTGGTACGTTTCTACAGATATCAGTGCTGCGCGTGGTGCGCAGCCAGCCTTTGAGCGACGGAGAACAGCAATGACCTCAGTATTTGACCGCGACGACATCCTCTTTCAGGTAGTGGTCAACCATGAAGAACAGTATTCGATCTGGCCCGACTACAAGGCCGTGCCGGAAGGCTGGCGCACCGTGGGCAAGAGTGGCATGAAGAAGGAATGCCTGGCGTATATCGAGGAAGTGTGGACCGACATGCGGCCGTTGAGCCTGCGCCAGAAAATGGATGGCGCGGCCCTCGCCAACTGATTCACCCAATACCCTGTGTAGGAGCGAGCTTGCTCGCGAAGAGCGCAAGAACGCCGCGTTTACCCTGAATAAACGCGGCGTTCTGAAGTTTTTCGCGAGCAAGCTCGCTCCTACAGGGGGGTATGGGTATAGAGGTAATCCGTCGCCAACGACGCCAGCGTCCTCACGCCCACCACCAACGCCGACTCATCCACAAAGAACCCTGGGTTGTGATTCGGCGCCGCCTTGCTCATGTCCTGATCCCTTGGGGTCACTCCCAGGAAGACAAACAGCCCCGGCGCCTCCTTGGCATAGAACGAGAAGTCTTCGGCGCCACCCACCAACGGGCCTTGCACCACATCATCCTGAGCCGCCCAGCGCAGGCTCGGCAGCATTTTCTCGGTCAGCGCCGGATTGTTGATGGTGGGGTCGTACTTCTCGATGATCGTCACTTCGGCCTTGGCGCCACCGCTTTCGGCGATTTTCTCTACGGTTTGACGCACGTCTGCATGCAGCTTCTGGCGGATACCGTAGTCGTAGGAGCGAATGGTGCCGCTCATGTCCACCGACTCGGGGATGATGTTATAGCGGGTGCCACCGTTGATGGTGCCGATGCTCACCACAGAGGGGAATGACGAAATATCGGTACGGCGGCTGACCACGGTCTGCAGGCCGACAATGGTTTGAGCGCCAACGGTGATCGGGTCGATACCGTCCCAGGGGCGGCCGGCGTGGGTCTGTTTGCCGAGGATCCTGATGCGCAGGTCATCGGAGCTGGCCAGGGTTGGGCCCGGGCGGTAGGCGATTTGCCCGGCAGGCACACCGGCCCACACATGCAGGCCAAATACCGCATCGGGCTTGGGCGCTTTCATCACGCCTTCCTGCACCATCATCTTCGCACCCCAGGTGTTCTTGCCGTCGGGGATAAAGTCGCTGGGGCCTTCTTCGGCCGGTTGGAAATAAAACACCACGGTGCCGGGCAGGCGCTCGCGCATCCCGGTGAGAATCTTCGCAGTGCTCAGCAGGATAGCGGTATGGGCGTCGTGGCCGCAGGCGTGCATCACGTCGACTTCTTTGCCCAGGTAGGTGCCCTTGGCTTTGGAGGCGAAGGGCAGGTCGGCGACTTCCTTGACCGGCAGCGCATCCATGTCGGCGCGCAGGGCCACGGTCGGGCCGGGCAGGGCGCCTTTCAAGATGGCGACGACGCCAGTGCGGGCCACCCCGGTCTTCACCTCAAGGCCGAGTTCGCGCAACTGTTTGGCGACCAACTCGGCGGTGCGGGTTTCGGTATTGCCCAGTTCCGGATGGGCGTGGATATCGCGGCGGGTTTCCAACAGGCTGGGTTCGAGGATTTTTGCCTGGGCGGCAATGGTTTCCCGGGCACTGTCCTGGCCGCTGCTGGCGGCGATCACTGCACTGCTCGCGACCGCGCCGAGCAGACCCAAAACCCATTGGTGTGTCAGACCGTTCATTCGCATACCAACCTCTCCTTGCTTATTGTTGTGGATCTTTCTCCTGCACGCTGCCGGCAGTCTGCACCTGCACGCTCAAGCGCGGTGTCGCCAGGTCCAGCCCGGCTTCATCCAGGTGCCGCTTGAGCGACAGGTTGAATGCCCGCGACACTTCCCACTGCTTGATCGGCGCGGTCTTGAAGCGTGCGCGCAGGATCGCGCTGCCGGACTCGAAGCTTTCCACGCCCTGGATCTCCAGCGGCGACCAGATATTGCGGCGTTGCAGCGGGTCGTTGCGCATGGCATGGCCGACCTCGCGCATCAGTTTGATCGCGTCGTCGATTTCCATGTTGTAAGGGATCGCCACGCGGAAGATCGCGTAGCCGAACTCGCGGGAGTAGTTCTTGATGCTCTTGATTTCGCTGAACGGGATGGTGTGCACGATGCCGTCGATATCGCGCAGGCGCACGGTACGGATGGTCAGGCCCTCTACGGTACCGAGGTGGCCGCCGACGTCCACGTAGTCGTCGATGGCCAGGGAGTCTTCGATGATGATGAACAAGCCGGTGATCAAGTCGGCTACCAGCGATTGCGCACCAAAGCCGATGGCGATACCGATCACACCCGCACCGGCCAGCAAGGGCGTGACGTTCATGCCCATGTTCGCCAGGGCGACGATGGCGGCGATGATGAAGATGGTCACGAACAGCACGTTGCGGATCAGCGGCATCATGGTTTGTGCACGCGCGTTGGCCAGGCCTTTGCGCGAACGGGTCAGGGCGTGGTGAATCGCGGTGTCGCTGAGGATCCAGATCAGCCAGGCGAACAACAAGGTCCCACCGAGGCCGAACAGCTTCACGGCTATTTCATGGCCTTCACCTTCGGTAAAGCGAATCATCGACAGGCCCCAGACCCGCAGCCCCAGTTCGATGAATACCAGCCACACCACCAGGTGCACCAGGGTGTAGACAAAGCCTTTGAGGCGTTCGGAGTACAGCGCGTGGCGTTTGTGCCCGCGTTGCGGCTTGAGAGCGTGGCGGCGCACCAGGCCGTTGATCACCATGCACAACACCAGCAGCACCGTGCACAGCAACGACTGGCGCAGGGCGGTGCTGGTGTCGCCGGCCGACAGGAAGGTGGCGAACAGTGAGATGCCCACCAGCAGAAGAGCCGGGATGTACCAGAAGGTGCCGATGATCGACAGAGTATCGGTGAGGGCGCGGCGCGTCAGTCGGCGCGACAGCGGCTGGTTGCGGATCAGGTGCGCGATGGGCCGGCGGAAACGCAGGATAAACACCCCGGTGGACAACGCCGCCATGACATTGGCCACGGTCGCGGCGGTGTGGGCCAGATGCTGGCCGAGCGCGGCAACCAGGCGCGGGTCGCTCAAGGCTTCACCGAAGGCGGCAAAACTGCCGATCCACCACAGCGGGCGGAACGCCTGGTGGCGCAGGATATACAAGGCGCGGTGGCGGTGCGGGCCGTCGAGTACGGAGAAGGCAATCACGCAGATTGCCGAGAAACAGGTGCCGACTACCAAGGCATAGGCCAGCACCATGGCCAGGGATTTGCCCAGGGAGGAAGGCAGGGCGTAGCTCAGGTAAACCGTGATCACCAGGGCGATCAACCAGGGGCCCAGCTTGCGCAGGGCAAAGCGCAGCATGTCCCAGGTGCGCGGGTGCTGCGGCAGCTCTTCGGGCAGGCCGAAGCGCTCGCGCACTCGGTGGCTGAGCCAGATCAGCGCAGCGGCCAGCAGGCTCCATACGGCCAGGATCACGGCAAAACCGAAGATGATCGGCAGCCATTCGCTGGCTGGCAACATCAGGGCGGCCAGTTCATCCTTGGCCAGGTCGACTTCATTGGACCAGCGCCCCAGCGGGCTGTCGGCGCCGGAAAACTGCTGCTCAAAGCCCGACAGCGTACTGCCGATCAACCCGAGTACCCCGAGTTCGGCGGCGGGCTGGGCCTTTTGCGTGGCGGCGCGCAGTTTTTTCAGGTCGCTGAGCAACTGGGTGCGTTGCTGGTCGTTTTCCAGGGTTTTGATCACTTCGTCCAGCGACTGCCCCAGGGGCACTTCCGCCTGGGGTTGGGTCTTGCTGGAACCGCCCAGCATCCCGGGCAAGCCCACGGCTTGGGCGGGCATCACTGGCAGCAGCGTGAGCAGGGCGATCAGCAGGTAGCAGGGCAGGGCAAACAGACGGGAGAACACGAGGCGGTCAACCTTGAAAACGACGAATTGACCGAGTGTACGAGGCCGCTATGCCCAATGCGAGCGCATTTGTCACTGCGCCAGTTTGGCGAGGATCTTGTAGAGCACGGTGCCGAGGATCAACAGCATGCCGATCCACATGCCAAACACGCCCAGAGGCTTGTCGCGAAAGTTGAAGCCGACCGCGAGCATGATCATACCGATCAGGATGGGGATCAGCATGGCGTGGAATGAGGACATTGAGATCATGGCGAGGGGCGGCCTTGTCGGACTGGAAGTTCTGACAAGTCTAGGCCGGATTGGCAGAAGTGCAGTTGATGTGAGTCAGATAGCCTTATATCTGTTTGGAAACCCATCGCGGGCAAGCCCGCTCCCACACTGAAATGCATTCACAGATCAAATGTGGGGGCGGGCTTGCCCGCGATGGGCGTGCTTCGGTCTCAGGGTAAATCGCGGCTGGCGTAGAACGCCCCCAGCACCTTGACCAGATGCGCCAGGTCATGGCTGCCGCACAGCTCGCGGATCGAGTGCATGGCAAAGGTCGGCAAGCCGATGTCCACGGTGCGCACGCCCAGGTGGCTGGCAGTGATGGGGCCGATGGTCGAGCCGCAGCCCATGTCGCTGCGCACCACGAAGCTTTGCACTGGCACTTCCTGGGCCATGCACAGGTGGCGGAAGAACCCCGCGGTTTCGCTGTTGGTGGCGTAGCGCTGGTTGCTGTTGACCTTGATCACCGGGCCGGCGTTGAGTTTCGGGCCGTGGTTGGCGTCGTGTTTGTCGGCGTAGTTGGGGTGCACGCCGTGGGCGTTGTCTGCCGATACCAGCAGGGATTTCTGAATGGTGCGTACGAATTCTTCACCTTCGGGCAGCAGGCGACGCAGGGTCTGTTCCAGCATCGGGCCATCGGCACCGCAGGCCGAGCAGGAGCCGACTTCTTCGTGGTCGTTGCACACCAGCACGCAGGTTTCATCGGTGTCGCTGGTGAGCAAGGCTTGCAAACCGGCGTAGCACGACAGCAGGTTGTCCAGGCGCGCACCGGCAATGAAGTCGCCATTGAGGCCGATCACGGCGGCACTTTGGGTGTCGTAGAAGCTCAGCTCGTAGTCGAGTACCACATCGGCATTCAACCCATGCTCGCGAGCCAACTGTTCGGTGAGCACGGCGCGAAAATCCACGCGCTCGTCACCGGCAAACTGCGCAAGGATCGGCGGCAGCTCGGTCTGGGCATTGATTGCCCAGCCCTGGTTGGCTTCACGGTTGAGGTGAATGGCCAGGTTGGGAATGATGGCGATCGGCAGTTTGAAGTCGATCAGTTGGCTCTCGACCTTGCCATCGCGGCGGAAGGTAACACGCCCGGCGAGGGACAGGTCGCGGTCGAACCAGGGCGCCAGCAGCGCGCCGCCGTAGACTTCCACACCCAGTTGCCAGAAGCCGTGGCGTTGCAGCTCCGGCTGGGGCTTGACCCGCAGGCATGGGCTGTCGGTGTGGGCGCCGACCATACGGATACCATCTTGCAGCGGCGATTGGCGGCCGAGCTTGAAGGCGATGATCGAGGAGTCATTGCGGGTCACGTAGTAGCGACCGTTGGCCTCGGTGGCCCAGGTGTCGCGCTCGTCGAGACGCTGGTAGCCGGCCGCCTCCAGGCGTTGGGCCAGGGCGGCAGTGGCATGAAAAGGAGTAGGGGAGGCCTTGAGGAAGTCGATCAGGCCTTGATTCAACGCTTCGCGCATAAATAGCTCCAGACAGCAGTGTGCGGAGTTTACCGTATTGGCCAGATATTTGGAGTGAGCGTGCATGGCTGAGAACCACATCAAACCCTGTGGGAGCTGGCTTGCCTGCGATAGCGGTCTTTCTGTGCCAGATGTATTGGCTGGCACGCCGATATCGCAGGCAAGCCAGCTCCCACATTTGACCGCATCAGCCCTTCAAAAAGGCGCAGGGCACTCGAAGCGCAGGCGCTCGCCGCTTTGCGGATGGGTGAAGCTGAGCATGCTTGCATGCAGGCACAGGCGCGGCCACGCGGCCAGGGCTTGTTCATGGGCGTACAAACCATCACCCAGCAATGGATGCCCGATGGACAGCATATGCACGCGCAACTGGTGCGAGCGCCCAGTGATGGGTGTCAGCTCTACGCGGCACCAGTCGCCGCAACGCTCCAGCACTTTCCAGAAGGTCAGGGCATGTTTGCCGAACTCATGGTCGACCACGTGGCGGGGCTTGGTCGGCGGGTCATAGCGCAGGGGCAGGTCGATGCTGCCGCTGTCCAGTGCCGGTTGGCCCCAGGCCAGGGCGGTGTAGGCCTTTTCTGTTTCGCGGTCGTGAAACTGACGGGACAGTTCGCGGTGGGTGTCGGCGTCCCGGGCCAGCAGGATGATCCCCGAGGTTTCCCAGTCCAGGCGATGGACGATGCGGGCTTCTGGGTAGCCGTTTTCCTGCAGGCGAGTGATCAGGCAGTCCTTGTTGTCGTCGGCGCGACCAGGCACCGAGAGCAGCAGGGTCGGCTTGTTCACCACCAGGACAGCGTCGTCCTGATGCAGGATGTGGATATTGGACAGCGGCATTAAACAGCCTCGTAACAAACGCCAACGGCGGCTCCACTGACGGCCCCCTCACCCTGTAGGAGCGAGGGGGCCGTCAGTGGAGCCGCCGTGGCGACCGCCCGTTCGATCAACGATCGGGCAGGGTGATATTGAGTTCCAGAATCGAGCAGCTGCCGTCATTTTCCAGGGCGACATGCACGTCATCGTTGCCGATATTGACGTACTTGCGGATCACCTCGACCAGTTCCTTCTGCAAGGCTGGCAGGTAATCCGGCGTGCTGCGTTGGCCGCGTTCGTGCGCCACGATGATCTGTAGACGCTCTTTCGCTACCGACGCGGTACTTGGCTTTTTGTTGGCGCGAAAGAAGTCGAGAAATTTCATTGTTTAGTTGCCTCCAAAGATACGCTCGAAGAATCCCTTCTTCTTGACATCGAGGAAGCGGTGTTCCACGGTCTTGCCCAGCAAGCGATCCACGGCATCGCTGTACGCCTGGCCGGCGTCGCTCTGGTCGTCGAGAATCACCGGTACGCCCTGGTTGGATGCCTTCAGGACGGCCTGGGATTCCGGAATCACGCCCAGCAGGGTCACGGCGAGGATTTCCTTCACGTCTTCAACACCCAGCATTTCGCCGTTGTTGACGCGCTCCGGGTTGTAGCGGGTGAGCAGCAGGTGTTCCTTGATCGGGTCCTGGCCTTCTTCGGCGCGCTTGGACTTGCTGGCCAACAGGCCGAGCATGCGGTCCGAGTCACGTACCGAGGAGACTTCCGGGTTGGTTACCACGATGGCTTCGTCGGCGAAGTACATCGCCAGGTGAGCACCGGTTTCGATACCAGCCGGGGAATCGCAGACCACGTATTCGAAGGTTTCCTTGAGCTCGGCGAGCACTTTGCCGACGCCCTCTTTGGTCAGCGCGTCTTTGTCACGGGTCTGACTGGCGGCCAGCACGTACAGGTTCTCAAGGCGCTTGTCCTTGATCAGGGCCTGTTGCAGGTTGGCTTCGCCGTTCACCACGTTGACGAAGTCATACACCACGCGACGCTCGCAGCCCATGATCAGGTCAAGGTTACGCAGACCGACGTCGAAGTCGACGATGACTGTCTTGTGGCCGCGCAGAGCGAGGCCGGTACCGATAGCGGCGCTGGTGGTGGTCTTACCCACACCACCCTTGCCGGATGTAACCACGAGAATCTTGGCCAAGGTGTTTCACCCCTAAGGAAAAAGGACTTTCGGTCCCTGAAAAACATCTCTTGAAACTCGCTGCAGGCGGACAGCCTTTGCAGGAAAAGAAGGAGTTTCCATGGGGAAACACCAACTTCCAATTAGTCCTACACAAGTCTTGCCGGTTTCGCTTTGCTATCAGAGTCTAGAGATGCTTGGAAAATGCGGCAGTATCCGTTAAAGACGGATGATGTTCAACACATCGCCCGACAGGTTGACCTGTACCGAAGCGCCCCACAGTGGATCGCGGCGCAAATCTTCGGAAACCTTGTACTGACCCGCGATGGAAACCAGCTCGGCGGTCAACTGCTGGCAGAAAATACGTGCCTTGGTATCCCCCTTGATGCCGGCCAGGGCGCGTCCGCGCATCGGGCCGTATACATGGATGTTGCCATCGGCAAGAAGTTCCGCCCCCGGGCTGACCGAGGAAACCACCACAAGGTCGCCGCCCTGGGCGTAAATCTGCTGCCCGCCGCGTACCGGCGAGGTGATGATCTTTGTAGGCCTGATCGCAGGCTCCGGTGGTTTTTCCGGTTTTTTCTTTTCTTCGCCGACCAATGGCTCCAGCGCACGCTCGCGGGCGCCGGACGGTGGCAGTACTGGCAGTTCAATGGCGATGGCGGCGGCAATGTCTTCGATGCGGCTGGCGCGAATCGCCAGTGTGCGCAGGCCATGGGAACGGCATACGCGCATCAGGCCGGGCAAATCAATCACGCCCTGGCCAGCCGGCAGCTTGTCCAGCGCCAGCACCAGCGGGGCGTTGTTGAAGAAGTTCGGCGCCAGGGCGACCTTGGCGGCCAGTTGGCGGTCCAGGGCGTCGAGGTCATTGCGGGCCAGTTCCAGCACGGTAATGGCGAGCATGCTGCCTTTTAGCTGGAACACGGGATCTTGGTCTAGCGGTTCGGTTTGGCTCATGGTCGGCGAAAGCGGCTTGTCACGAAAAGTGTCGAGACTTATAACGAGAACACTCACCCGCCGCAAGCCGAGTCGAACCGTTGTAGAATGCGCGGCCCTTGTCTTTACCGGAATCTGTAATGGATCGCCCGCGTTTTCGAGCTGTATTTCTTCACCCGCGTTTTTGGCTGCTATGGCTGGGGCTCGGCCTGCTGTGGCTGGTCACTCAATTGCCGTATCGGGCGCTGTTGACCATTGGTCGCCTGCTGGGCGCGGGCATGTACCGCGTGGCAGGTGATCGTCGCCGCATCGCGGCGCGCAACCTTGAACTGTGCTTCCCGGAAAAATCCGTCAAGGAACGCAAACGCCTGCTCAAGGAAAACTTCGCTTCCACCGGCATCGCCTTCTTTGAAATGGCCATGAGCTGGTGGTGGCCCAAGCCGCGCCTGGCGCGCCTGGCCCATGTCGAAGGGCTGGAGCACCTCACGCAGGCGCAGTTGGACGGCAAGGGCGTGATCCTCATGGCGCTGCACTTCACCACCCTGGAAATCGGCGCGGCGCTGCTGGGGCAGAAGCACACCATTGACGGCATGTACCGCGAACACGGCAACCCGCTGTTCGACTTTATCCAGCGCCGTGGCCGTGAACGCCACAACCTCGATTCCCTGGCCGTGGAGCGCGACGACGTGCGCGGCATGCTCAAGCTGCTGCGCGCCGGCCGGGCCATCTGGTACGCACCGGACCAGGACTACGGCGCCAAGCAAAGCATCTTCGTGCCGTTGTTCGGCATCCAGGCTGCTACCGTTACCGCTACCAGCAAATTCGCACGCCTGGGCAAGGCGCTGGTGGTGCCGTTTACTCAGGAGCGCCTGGCTGACGGTAGCGGGTACCGCCTGGTGATCCATCCGCGGCTGACCGACTTCCCGGGTGAAACCGACGAGATCGACTGCCTGCGCATCAACCAGTGGGTCGAAGCCTCGGTACGCGCATGCCCTGAGCAATACCTGTGGACCCATCGCCGCTTCAAGAGCCGGCCGTCGGGTGAGCCCAAGTTGTACGAAAAGCGCCGTCGATAAGCCCAACCCTTTCTCACATGGATTGATGCAATGCGCCAAGCTGAACCGGTCACAGGCTTGATTCTTTCTGGCGGCGGGGCGCGAGCGGCGTATCAGGTGGGGGTGCTGGCGGCGATTGCCGAGTTGCTGCCTGCGGGGACAGCGAATCCTTTTCCGGTGATCGTCGGCACCTCGGCTGGTGCAATCAATGCGGTGAGCCTGGCCAGCGGCGCCAGTGATTTTTCGGCAGCCATCCAACGGCTGACCGCATTCTGGCAGGGCTTTCGCAGCCATCAGGTGCTGCGCAGTGACTGGCCGGGGGTGATGCGCCAGGCCAGTCGTTTCCTGATCCATAGCCTGTTGGGCCTGGGTAGCCAGGTGCCGGTGGCGTTGCTCGACAGCTCGCCGCTGCGCGACCTGTTGCAGGAACGCTTGAACTTGGACGGTATCGACGAGGCTATCCGCCGCAAGCATTTGCAGGCGGTGGCGGTGACGGCCTTTGGTTATGAGTCCGGGCAAGCGGTGACCTTCTATCAGGGCGGCGGCACCATCGATGCCTGGTTGCGTCATCGGCGCATTGGGGTACCGACCCAACTGACGGTAGAGCACCTGTTGGCAAGCTCCGCGATTCCGCTGTTGTTCGCTCCGATCAAACTTGACGAAGAGTACTTCGGCGATGGCGCAGTGCGGCAGTCCGCGCCCATCAGCCCGGCCTTGCACCTGGGGGCCAGCCGCGTATTGGTCGTCGGTGTGAGCGGCAACCCAAGGGGCAATGAAGCCTCGACGCAACGCACCTACACCGGCCAGCAACCGACCCTGGCGCAAATCGGCGGGCATATGCTCAACAGCACCTTCATTGACAGCCTGGAAAGCGATATCGAACTGTTGGAGCGCTTGAACCAGTTCAGCCGCGTCGTGCCTGCGGATGCGGCGGTGCAGGGCCTGGCGCCGTTAGAGGTGTTGGTGATTGCCCCCAGCCAGCCCATCGATGAAATCGCCGCGCGACATCGCCAGGAATTGCCGGCGGCGTTGCGTGTGTTTTTGCGCGGGCCTGGGGCAACCAAGACCAGCGGGGCAGGGGTGTTGAGTTATCTGTTGTTCGAGGCGGGGTATTGCAGCGAGTTGATCGAACTGGGGCGCAAGGATGCGCTGGCCAAGCGCGAAGAAATCACTCGTTTCCTGGGCCTGACGCCGAACTGAATGTGGGAGCTGGCTTGCCTGCGATAGCGGTATGCCAGCCAACACTGTTGGCACAGACACATCGCGATCGCAGGCAAGCCAGCTCCCACAGGGAACCGCGGTCAACCTTTAGAAGTGGTATTTGACCAGGAAGCTTGCTGTGTCCTGGGTTGTCTTGAAGGCGCCGCTGTCTTCAATCCCGTACTTGTTCTTCCAGTAGTCGTATTCAAAACCCACATACAACTGCTTGTCGCCCCAATGCAGCGCCTTGCCCAAGTCGTATTTGACCTGCGGGTTGAAGTGCAGGTTGGCGTGATAAGTGCCGCGGGCGTTCTTGTCGTTATCCACCACCCAGTCCATGAAACCGTCGATCAGCACGTCGGAATTACCCACGGGAATGGTGTACGACCAGACCGGAGTGATCTGCCACACGCCGTCACCCGGACGATTGCCCTCGGTCTGGCGCTGGTAGAAGTTCAACTGGAAGTAGTCGAAACCGGGGATGTTCAAGTCGAACGCCGGACCCAGGAGGTAGGACTCGTTATCGCCCTCGCCGAACTCATAGGTGAAGGCCAGCAGCACGTCCTTGATCGGGCCGAACGACAGGTCCTTGTCCAGGATCTTGCCGAACGACAAACGCGGGCTGAACTCGCCGTAGTAAGTATTCGGGCCGACATTGGCGTCTTCCTTGCCGTTGTAAAAGATACGGTCGAGGAAGAAGAAGTTGTCGCCGTACTTCCATGCGTCGGCATGTTCGAAGGTGACGGTTTGCTGGATCTGCGGGTTGACGGTAAAGCTCTTGCCCCACAGATAAGTCAGGCTGTTGTTTTGCCACTGCAACAAGTCACCGGCTACGGCCTGGCCACCGGCCAACAGTGATCCAGCCAGCATCAGGCCTTTGAACATAGGTTTCATTCGGTTGCTCCCGAGTTAAAATTTTATGGTTTTTCTTCTACGCAGGCGCTCTGGTGTGGCGCCTTTTGGTTCGCTGCAAAAATCGTCTGTTCGGTCAGCTTTGATGCTTTTAGCAAGAGCTGCGCCAAGGTGCTGAAAAAGCCAAAAAAATCCCCGTCGGCTGCAGCGGATGCAGTCGAATTCAGGGGACTTTTGTGCACTTTGGCAGCAAACATCAGGCCGGGATAAGTTGGCCTTGAGGTCAGCTTTTACATTCGCTGTTTTTTTTTGAGTCGATTCGAGCGGGCGCGGAGAATACTGGCTCCCAGGCCTGGGCTCAAGTGCGCTGTAACAGAGCGCGAGGGGCAAGAATGGGGCGCGGCGTGTGGCCGGCCCCATGTCAAGGTTGTGCATGTGGGGGTTCCCTGTTTGTTGTTATTTTTGTACTAACAAAGGAATCAATGCGTATGCGCGACTTCGGGGCGCTCAGCGCCGCCGAGGATGTTGAACAGGATGTTCAGCGACAGCGCGCTGAGGGTGGCCATGGCGATACCGCTGTGGGTAATCGGGCTCATCCACAACGGCAGCTGTGCGAAGAACTCCGGGCGTACCACGGGGATCAGGCCCATGCCGATGCTCACCGCCACCAGCAACTGGTTACGGCGGTCGGCGATGTCGGCTTCCTGCAGAATCTTGATCCCGGTTGCCGCCACCATCCCGAACATCGCAATCGCCGCGCCGCCGAGTACCGCAGGTGGAATTGAAGCCACCAGATAGGCCGCCTTGGGCAACAGGCTGAGCACGATCAAGAACGCGCCGGCCATGAGCGTGACCGAGCGGCAGCGCACGCCGGTCATCTGCACCAGGCCGATATTCTGCGCGAAGGAGGAGTGGGTAAAGGTGTTGAAGAAGCCGGCAAAGAACGACGCGCCGGCATCACACAACAGGCCGCGTCGCAGCATCTTCGGCGTGACCTCCTGGCCGGTGATCTTGCCTAGGGCGAGGAACATGCCGGTGGACTCGACAAAAATGATCACCACCACCAGGCACATCGACAGGATCGGCGCCAACTCGAACTTGGGCATGCCAAAGTGCAACGGCGTCACGACCTGCACCCACGGCGCCTGCGCCAGGCCACTGAGGTCGACCATGCCGATCACACCACATAGCGCGTAACCCAGGCCCATGCCGATCAGTACCGAGATGTTCACCCAGAAGCCGCGCATGAAGCGGTTGATCAGCAAGATCGTGGCCAGTACCAGGGCGGCAATCGCCAGGTAGACCGGCGAGCCAAACGTGGCGGCGGCGCTGCCCCCGCCGGCCCAGTTCACCGCCACGGGAAACAGCGAAAGGCCGATGGCGGTGATCACCGTACCGGTCACCAGCGGCGGGAAAAAGCGCACCACCTTGGACATGAACGGTGCGATGAGCATGCCGAAGAACCCGGCGGCGATGGTCGCGCCGAAGATGCCCTGCAAACCGATGCCGGGCATGCCGGCCATGGCGACCATGCTGCCCACGGCGGCAAAACTGGCGCCCATCATCACCGGCATGCGGATGCCCATGGGGCCGATGCCGAACGACTGCACCATGGTGGCGATACCGGCCACCAGGAGGTCGGCGTTGATCAGAAAGGCGATTTCTTCACGGCTCAAGCCGGCGGCCTGGCCAATGATCAGGGGCACGGCGACAGCACCGCCGTACATCAGCAAGACGTGTTGCAGGCCTACCAGGATCAGTTGCAAGAGGGGCAGCCGTACCATGGCGGGCGCGGCAGGAGTCTGCGTTTCTAACTGGGACATGCAACACCTCGAATCTTTTTATTTTTGTGTTGTTTGGCATTCAATTGCCGGATGAAACTTAATCTTCAAACCATCACTGATCTCCCTTGTGGGAGCTGGCTTGCCTGCGATGGCGGTGTGTCAGTCACCGAAAATGTTGGTGATCTGCCGCTATCGCAGGCAAGCCAGCTCCCACATGGGAACGGTGTGAAACAGTCAGTTGGTACGGGCCCCCTGATTAATCCAGGTGCCGATCAAATCCCGTTCCTGCTGGGTCATCTGGGTAATGTTGCCCAGCGGCATGATCTGGCTGGCCACGGCCTGCGCTTGAATCCGCGCCGCCTGCTGCTGGATCTGTGCCGGTGTGTCGAACATCACCCCAGCCGGTGCCGTACTGAACAGCGGGCTGGTGGGCTTGGCCGAATGGCACACGGTGCAGCGTTGCTCGATCACGTGGTGTACCTGGCCGAAGTCCGTGGTGGCCTGGGCCGGTGCCGGTTCAGCGGCGGGTGCGGCAGGCGCGGCCGGTTTCAAGCCACCGCCCAGTGCGGTTTCTGGCAGGGGTTGGTACTCGATGGCAGCCGGTGCCTTGGCAATCGGTTCAGCCGGCTTGGGCCCGGTCACGTAGGCCAGGCTGATCATCGCCAAGGCGCCTACGGGCAAGGTCCACGCATACTTCTGGCTGTCATGCCGGGTGTTGAAGTAATGGCGCACCAACACTGCTGCCACCGCGATACCGGCCAGGATCAGCCAGTTGTATTGGCTGCCATAGGTGCTCGGGAAGTGGTTGCTGATCATGATGAACAGCACCGGCAAGGTGAAGTAGTTGTTGTGGCGTGAGCGCAGCAGACCCTTGGCCGGCAGCGCCGGGTCGGGCGTGCGATTCTCGGCGATGGCCGCCACCAGCGCGCGTTGGGCCGGCATGATGATACGGAACACGTTACCTACCATGATCGTGCCGATCACCGCACCCACGTGCAGGTAGGCACCGCGGCCGCTGAACACCTTGCTGAAGCCGTAAGCCGCCGCAATCAACAGCACGAACAGGATCAAGCCGAGCAGGGTAGGGCGTTTGCCCAGGGCCGAGTCGCAGAGGAAGGAGTAGATGAACCAGCCGGCGAACAGTGAACCGATGCCCAGCAACACGCCTTCGGTGCCGCTGAGGCTGCTGCCGGGGGCGAGCAGGTACAGCGTCGGGTTGAGGTAGAACACCACGCACAGCAGCGCGACGCCCGACATCCAGGTGAAATAGGCTTCCCATTTGAACCAGTGCAGGTTGTCCGGCATGGTCGGCGGGGCCAGTTTGTATTTTTCCAGGTGGTAGATACCGCCACCGTGGATCGCCCACAAGTCACCGGCCAGGCCGTTCTTGGGGTTGACGCGATTAAGGTTGTTTTCCAGCCAGACGAAGTAGAAAGAAGCGCCGATCCAGGCGACGCCAGTGATCATGTGAACCCAGCGCACGCTCAGGTTCAGCCATTCCAACAGATGTGCTTCCACAGTCTTTACCTCTCGCCTGTCACCCTTGTTGTCGGGTGATCAGACCTTCTCTTATTGGTGGGGGGCGAGGATCAAACGCTCATCCTCTTTGAAAAAATGCTCATCGCAGTTATTGCCTGTGCCACTGCGATCAACCACCAGGAAGTCATCCCGCTTTTCGATCGTCAGCACCGGGTGGTGCCAGACGCCGCGATGGTAATTAATGCCCTGCCTGCCGTTGGTGACGAAGGCGCGGACCAAGCCCGATACAGGTTCATCGCCAAGTGGCGCGACCACGATCAGAAAGGGGTTGCCGAGCAGCGGAATGAAAGCCTGGCTGCCCAGCGGGTGTCTCTCCAGCATGCACACGGTCAGCGGCATGTCCTGCGCGTCGGCGCGGAAGATGCTGATGATGGCGTGGTCTTCCGGCTTCGCGGTTTCGACCGTGGCCAGTTTGTGAAAGCGCATGGTCGACCCGTTGTTGATCATGAAGTGATCGCTGCCGTCGGTTTCGATAACGTCTCCGAAGGGGGCGAAGGCTTCTTTGGTCAGGGGTTCGATCATCAGTGTGCGCATGGCTGTCTTCTTGTCTTGTCTATAGATCGTTCCCACGCTCTGCGTGGGAACGCTGCCCTGGACGCTCTGCGTCCGCTGTGTGACGCGGAGCGTCACGGGGTGCATCCCCACGCAGAGCGTGGGGACGATCGGGTGTTATTTGGCGACCTTGCCCAGGACGCGCAGGCGACTCACACCACCATCCGGGAACACGTTCAAGCGGATGTGGGTAATCGGCCCCAGCGCCTTGATCTGCTCGGCGAAGGTGTGTTCGGCGTGCATTTCCAGCTTCTGCGCCGGCAGCAGTTCGCGCCAGAACAGCGACTGGGTTTCGATCTGGCTGTCGGTGCCGCCTTTCACGAAGGCGCCCTGGATCGAGCAGGTGTCCGGGTAGTTGCCCTTGAAGTGCAGGGTGTCCACCACGATTTTCTCGATCTCGCCCGGGTGGCCCAGGGCGACGATCACCCAGTCATTGCCTGGCGTGCGACGACGTGCGGTTTCCCAGCCATCGCCCATGTTGATGCCGCGGCCCGGGTTGAGGATGTTGCTCATGCGGCCGAAGTGTTCGTCGGAACAGGCCAGGGCACGACCGCCATTGAGCGCGGCAGCCAGGTCGACCTGTTCGTTGTCGCCCACCGAAGACCAGTCGCGGAACGGCACGCCGTACACACGCAGACGGGCCACGCCGCCATCCGGGTAGATGTTGAAGCGCAGGTGGCTGAACGCCTGGTCGTTGTTGATCTCGTGGTAGTGGTGGCTGTTGCCTTGCAGCTCGACGGCTGACAGCACTTCCACCCACTGGGTGTTGGCATCCGGCTCGCCCGAGGCCAGGAAGCAGGCTTCCAGGGAAGCCGACGGCGGGAAGTTGCCGGTGAAGAATGAAGTGTCGATGTCCACGCCTTTGATCGAACCCGGCACGCCCAGGCGGATCACCGCACTGTCGTAGCCTTCGAAGCGCTTGCGGCGTGACTCCCAGCCGTCCATCCACTTGCCGTTGTCATCGAAAACGCCCTCCTTCCACACGGCCGGGGTCGGCTGGAACAGGCGGTTGGCGTCAGCGAACCAGTCATCGGTCACCGAGATGATCTTGGTGCCCAGGCGGGCGTCGGCCAGGTTGACGAACTTTTCGAAAGGTACGGCGTAAGCTTTCATTCTTCTTGTCTGCCTTAGATAGAGTGGCTGGGGATGGACTGCTAGAGGGTCAGTAAGCGGAACAACGCGATCTTGTTGATCTCGTCCAGCGCGCACTTGAACTCGGTGTCTGCCGAGTTGTGGATGCGCGTTTCGAAAGCGGCGAGGATCTGATGCCGGTTGCTGCCTTTTACCGCCATGATGAAGGGAAACTTGAACTTGGCTTTGTAGGCCTCATTCAGCTCGGTGAAGCGAGAAAACTCTTCGGCCGTGCATTGGTGAATACCCGCGCCTGCTTGTTCATCGGTGCTGGCTTGGGTCAGTTGGCCCTGGACGGCAGCTTTTCCGGCCAGGTCCGGGTGAGCATTGATCAGCGCCAGTTGCGAGGCGTGATCAGCACTCAACAGGATATCGCTCATGCGCTGGTGCAGGGTTTCGATCTGGTCGATCGACGCGTCCTGGCCCAGGTCGAAGGCCTTTTCGGCCACCCATGGCGAGTGTTCGTAGATATCGGCAAAGGCCTGGACGAAGGCGTCGCGGCTCAAGGTCGAAGGTTTCAGGGTCTGGAACGCAGTCATTTCGCCGCTCCCGGGAAAGGGTGGGTTTGGTGCCAGTGACGGGCGATGTCCACGCGGCGGGTGAACCACACATGGTCATGGCTTTTGACGTATTCAATAAAGCGCTTGAGCGAGGCCAGGCGTGCCGGGCGACCGATCAGGCGGCAATGCAGGCCGATCGATAGCATCTTCGGCGCTTCGGCGCCTTCTGCGTACAGCACGTCGAAGGCATCCTTGAGGTACTCGAAAAAGTCATCGCCCTTGTTGAAACCCTGCACCTGGGTGAAGCGCATGTCGTTGGTGTCCAGGGTGTAGGGGATTACCAGGTGCGGCTTGCCGTTCGGGGTGTTGGGTTCCCAGTAGGGCAGGTCGTCGTCGTAGGTGTCGCAGTCGTACAGGAAGCCACCTTCCTCCATGACCAGGCGACGGGTGTTGGGGCCGGTGCGCCCGGTGTACCAGCCCAATGGGCGTTCACCGGTGAGTTCGGTGAGGATGCGGATGGCTTCGAGCATGTGCTCGCGCTCCTGGGCCTCGTCCATGTACTGGTAGTCGATCCAGCGGTAGCCGTGGCTGCAAATCTCGTGGCCGGCGGCGACCATGGCGCGGATCACATCCGGATGCCGCTGGGCGGCCATGGCCACAGCGAAGATGGTCAGCGGGATGTCGAATTCTTTGAACAACTTGAGGATGCGCCACACACCGGCACGGCTGCCGTACTCGTACAGCGACTCCATGCTCATGTTGCGCTCGCCTTGCAGCGGTTGCGCCGAGACCATTTCCGAGAGGAAGGCTTCGGACTCTTTGTCACCGTGCAAAATGTTGCGCTCGCCGCCTTCTTCGTAGTTGAGTACGAACGACAGCGCAATGCGTGCCTTGCCCGGCCAGTGGGGGTGAGGAGGGTTACTGCCGTAACCGATCAGGTCGCGTGGGTAGTCAGCGCTCACTGCAGTCTTCCTTCTTGTTCGTGGTAGCAGGTGTGTGTGGCGTCCGGGCAGTGGAATGACTGAGTGGCGTCACAGCGATGAGTGATTGTATACAACTTATTGCAAACTTTGTAAGCCTGCATTTCTGCATTTTTTCTGAACGGGCTCTCTACGGGTCTGTGCAAGAAACTTGCCTGAGTGGTCAGGTTAAAATGAAAAAGCCCACTGTAGGAGCGAGCTTGCTCGCGAATAACCTGAGGGCGCCACTTTTCATCCTGGAAGCCCGCGTTATCGTTGGCGTTTTTCGCGAGCAAGCTCGCTCCTACAGGGGGTTGAAGCGCTGTGAAATTTATTGTGTACAATTTTCTTTGAAAATGTCTTAATCAGCCATCGCCGGCTTTTTCACTGCCCTGAAAGAGTGCGGGTTTCTCTATGACTGACTTCGGGAGGCGCATAAAAGCCATGGGACGTTTGACCACACACGTTTTGGACGCCGCGCACGGTTGCCCCGGCAGCGCAATCAAGGTCGAGCTGTACCGCGTCGAAGGTGCGCAGCTTGAGCTGGTCGCTACCGCCACCACCAACAGCGACGGCCGCTGCGATGCGCCGCTGTTGCAAGGCGACGATTACCGCAGCGGTGTCTACCAGCTGCAATTCAACGCCGGCGATTACTACCGCGCCCGTGGCGTGCAGCTGCCGGAGCCGGCTTTCCTGGATGTAGTGGTACTACGCTTTGGCATCAGCGCCGAGCAAGAGCATTACCATGTACCCCTGTTGATTTCGCCTTACAGCTATTCCACCTATCGCGGTAGCTGAGTCGTCACCTCGCTTCATACCCCCAAATGCTCTTCGTTGGTTTCGCCCGCGCACACTGCGGGCTTTTTTTCGCCCGTGGTGTGTTCAATTATCTAACGCCTTTTGAGCCGCGACGCTGCCTAGGCTGGTGTTTGTCCTTCCATCAAGAAGAAAGCACCATGACTTCAGCCATCGGCAACATCTATTCAGATGATCCGGATATCACTGCCGAACGCGTGCAGCAGATGCGCGATCAACTGACTCGGCGCATCAACACTCATCCCCAGCCCGGCCGCCTGATCAACCAGCTCGCGGAGGCCGACCGGCGGTGTTTCCAGTCGACCAGAGTGCTCGCCCGCTTGATAGGTCATGCGCCCCGGGTTCTGGGAGTGATTCGTGCCGCGCTGCGCAAGGAATTTGAAATTGACCCCGACAGCCTGCTGTTTACCCAGGCGGCATTGCCGGGGGCGGCCGCCAAAGTTGACAGTTTGACCGACCGGGCGCTGCTGTCGCTGGCATTGCCTTCGGTACCGGACAACCTCAATCAATTCACCTCCTTGAGTGTCAAGGGCGATCCAAACCGTCGGCTGCCGTATACGCCTTTGCAGGTGTTGCGACGCATGATCGCGATGAACCTGCTGGAGCGGCTGCCTCAAGCGGTAACGGAATATTGGCAGGCCTTGGCGCATGGATCGTGGCACACACGTCAGGAACGCTGGGCTGAATCATACGCCGCAGCTTTTGCCGAGCAGGCTTTCATGGCACGGCAACTGGATGAGATTTCCATTGCGGGAATGACCCTGGTCCAGCAATTGGTGGATGCCCCCGACACCGAGGCGCGCCAGCGCGCCGGGGGCAGTTGGGCCAGCGTGCGGGTAAGCCAATTGATGTGGCCAGGCTTGCCTGCAGTCGCGATTCCCGGGGCACTGCATATTTATCGAGACGGCGACCCCGAGGGTGCGCCGCATGTGATTTACCTGCCGGGCGTGGCCCGCCATTTTTACGAGTACCCGTCGTTCTTCTCGCTTCAATGCGGCCTGTTGGCGTTGACCAGTCAGACGCTGTTCGATGAACTCTGGCAATGCTTGCCACTAAAGCGTCGTCACCAATTATGCCGACCCGATCACCTGAGCCCAGCCTCCGTTGTCGTGCGTGGCGCGGCGGTGACGGAGGATGCGTTGGCTCTGAGCGCCCGGGCGTTGCTGGATGGGCAGTGGGCGAATGAGTTGGCCTGCGCGCTGGCGATCAATCACGCGCATGTGTTCGCTGCAAGCAGGCCGCGGCCTGAAACGTTGTCGGCCACGGCCTTTCTCCGTTCGATCGAGCAAGCTCGCAAACGGCTGGCAGGCAGCGCCCGGCTGCACAACGTGTGCGACCAATTACTTATCTGGGACCGGCAGCGACGGGAGCCAGAAATCCTGTTTGCCAGTGCGATGCCCGAGCTGGCCCGGCTTACGGCAGAGCAACAGGTCAAACGCTATGAAAAAGGCCTGGTTGCGTTGCTTAACCAGGATGATCCGAGTGCGCAGAGCGCGGCGTTTGAGCAGGTGTTGGCGCTCGAGCGTCAGCGCAAGGAGCACACGCAGGTGTTGAGCGCACAGATCAAGGATGCGCAGCATCAACTGTTCGATTTGCCGTTCTGGCTTGCGCGCCCTGGGGGAGGGCGCAGGCGTGCTGCGCTGTTTTTGAGCGCCCAGGTCGAAGCATTGCGCTGTGAGGTTGAGTTGCAACACCAGCTCAAGCTCATATCCACGGCGCATCGTGACGTGATTAGCGAAGTGCTGGACCAGCCTGCAGCGCGCAAACGCCCTGGCAGTCAAACCCAGGTGCTGTCGGTCTCGGTGGGCAGCGCGCCGGATGCCTTCTATCCGCTGCATAACCTGTGGGTGGTGACGCGAGTGACCGCGCTGAAAAAACCGGCAGGCGCAATTCCGGTGGTGCTGTATGCGTTTGGAGACTATGGCGGGCTTATGGCTTTTTCCGGCCTGGAGGCGCTGACGCAGGGGCTCAAAGCGACACTGGGCAGCAGTGACTATTCCAGGTTATGGGGTTGTGTCGAACGGGATAAGCTCCACGACTTGCGCGCCCATGCGGTGCGCAACACGCTGGCTGTGCGTTACGAGCCTGTCTACATCAGCCCCACGGGTCTCTCGCTGAAAAACCTGGTGATGTACTACGCAGGGTTGAGCAAACGCATCGGTGGCATGACGGGGCTTTTCGGCGAGGTGAAGGATGCGATGGTCAGCCGCTTGTTGTGGGTGGTCGAGCTGCACCAACATCTGGCGTTTCCTCCCAACCATGCTTTGAGCCAGGCGTTGGCCAATGTGGACGTGCTGCGTAAAGTTGCGCTTGAGATGAAAGAATCTCCACCGTGGCTGGCCAGCGCAACGCGTACCCAGCTCAAACAATTCCAACGCCTCAAGCGCAGGTACCTGGGCAGTGCCGCTGCCGCTGAAAGCGGGCTCGTGCAGATCCTGCCTGACCTGGACACCTTCGCCCGCAGTGCATTGATCGCTCGTTTGACTGAAGACGGTTTTTACCCGGAACTGGACATCGACAAGCCGTTGATCGACTTGCCGGATGACACCTACAGCAGTTTTTGTGGCCACGAAAGTCGCTGCACGCCGGGCGATCGCAAAGTCATCGTGACACCCAGCCTCAAACGCCACACGTTCAGCATGCTGCAACTGGCGTTGCATAACCTTGACTCGCAAGCACCCTGGACACGCCCGCGATTGACACGCGGCCGCTATCTGCAACCGCAGTGGCGCCAGCGACTGAACGCCGATTATCTGATCAACACCGTGTCTTCGCTGGATATCGGCGGTAATTACGCGATACGGGCCCACCGTGCATTTTACCCTGCGGGGGCGAGCGGTCAGAGGGAAGAACGTATCCCTGTGCTGATAAATCGCACGTTGCGGGACTGCGCGCAGATGCAGCTTTTTTCAGCGGCCGCCCAGGGTTTGAGCGCCCAGGCGCAGAGCCTGTTCAAGGTTGCAATGGCAGCCCGCACGGCTGAAGACCTGTTAAAGAACGGGCATCGGCTGACGCTCAGTGTGGTTCATTTGGTAGGACACACGATGCTGCATGATCGTTACATCGCAGGCATTGTGGTGATGGCGGACCAGGCCAGCGGACGCTGCGTGGTTTACTGGCCGGCCGCGCCCCAAGCCTTGGTCATCAGCGAATACACCAGTGTGGGAGTAGCCCTGGCGGCGCTCAATCGTATGGCTGCAGAGCCCGATTACGTTAAGGTTCTGGCGCGACAGGTTGCACCGGGTTGGGCATTCGAGGCCATCGCCCATAACGTCGATGCAACAAACAAGACCAGCTCGATTTATGACGTGGACCCTATCCTCGCCGGTTTTTCATTCTTCGAAGGTGTGTGGAGGAGCTATGAGTTTTTCCGCTCATTCAAAATCACGCACCTTGAGCCTACGCCAGCGGTCAATGAAATCGAAGAGCTGATCCACGAGCAGATTGCCAGTGCACCAGCGAACTGGTTGGCGGTGGTGCCCACCACCTACCCTGACGCCATGGCACTGCTGTACGCGGCCAGCTCGCTGGAGCTGCAAGGGCGGGTTCAAGCCGTCAGTAACTCCAGCTGGATGTTGGCGACTTATCGGTTCAACGTCTTGAAGAGCAGAGCGAGGCCACCAGGCGCGGGTTGCTGGGTATTTTGATTCCGTTATTCGGTAAGGCTAACGACTTCCATGATTTGCTGTTGGCTGCCCGACGCTATCATCGCTTTGGCGACCCTAACGATGCCGTGGATGTGGCGTTCATGACCCTGTTTCTGGCGGTCGAACTGGCGACAGACTTTGCACCTGTTCCCAAAGTGAAGGGCGGTAAGGTCATAGGTATGCGTTCGCCGATGAAGGTTCTGAGTCGTATCCGTCGCTTGCCGATGGCAATACGTAGTCATTTGCCCAGCGCGTCTTCGTCGCTGGTGACGCAATCGAAGCTCTTGGACCGTTTCAGAATCAAGGGTAAGCCCGAGGGCGCCGTAGCGTTGAAAGGGCCGGGCAGGCAAGGCGTGCATGTCAAGAACGGTGAGCAGTTCATAGCGGACGATACGCACCATTACCCGGTTTACCAGCGCGAAAGCGAAGAGGTATTTCGCCTGCGAAATAGCCGGGAACCGGGATTGGATGAGTTGGTCATCAACATTCAAGAGCCTAAAGAGTGGTTGTTGGGCATGAATGCGCCACAACCTGGGCCCAGCTCCGGGGTGCATAACCCATGGCCCGTTTCCCCATTGCCGGATTGGCAACCCCCTCGTACGCGTACGGCTACCGAGAATCGGATTGTGCAGTCACGTACAACGGATACTCAGTGGCTGAGTTGGCGTGTTCAAGTCCAACCCAGTCAAATTGTGGACTTTCCGGCGGCTGGCGTGTTTGAGGTAGGCGTGGGTCCCAGAGGTTCTGAGCTCAATGCCAGGTTTTTACGCGTGGCTCCTCCTTATACCGCCATCCAGGATCCGAACAGCGGTTTCTACCGGATGCTCCCGCAGGGTGATCGGGCACCGTTGAACGGCCTGGTGTTTATCACCCGAAATGAGCCACCGGGGCGATCCGCGCTAACCGATATCATGCGCTGGACAAGCACTGATATTCGCGACCAGCCTATTCCCGTATCACGCCTGCCTTCAGG
Organism: Pseudomonas sp. GW823-FHT02F05; assembly: GCF_058797315.1. Lineage (NCBI taxonomy): Bacteria > Pseudomonadati > Pseudomonadota > Gammaproteobacteria > Pseudomonadales > Pseudomonadaceae > Pseudomonas > Pseudomonas sp. GW823-FHT02F05. Next base: position 142,743 of record NZ_JBXAJM010000014.1, on the reverse strand, counting down.
GGGGTGGCAAAATCATCCGGCACTGTTCGACAGGCCGTTGAGGCAGTATGTGACCATGGCCTTTCCCACCCTGACGAATGACGCTCGAACGTTTGCCGTCATAAGGTTGGTTGAGTTGTCAGGTCCTTCCCGGGCTGCCACGGCAAGCCATTTGCTCGACATCCGCGCGACGCTGGACGAATGGCTACCCGCGCCTCCTGCGAGGAGCGGTCAAACGGATGATTTACTGCGGATGTTGCGACCTAATGAACGGCGCAGCGAATATCTATACATCGGTTTTGAAGGCAAGGCGCCCGGCTTCACGCGTGTAGACTTCATACCGCCTCATCCGTTAGACCCGAGCCTGCAATATGCTGTCAGACCGGTCAGGACGCAGAGGCTTGAAGCAGAGCGCGCCGCCGTCAGAACCGTGTTGGAGCAGCAGGGTTACCGCATTGTGGACTTGTCTGTGCGACGCCCAGGGTTACCTCTTGGAGAAAACAGTATTGAATCAGTCGTGACTCATCCCCGTTCGAGCACAATTTACTACGTGGCCTACCAATGGTTTGAGACAGGGCGAATTAGCGTGAGAACGAAGCTTTCGGACAAGTGGGTTCGGGTAGCCATCAACTCCCACCCTGACTCTGCTTTATTAAGGGCGGTTGACAACGCGATGCAAGAACAACGCTTGGTGCGGATTGTGGCCGGCATTCAGTGGCCCACAAAGGGGCAGTTGGCCCCCACTGTCTATTTCGTCAAATTGAACCCTTAGCGTTGATGAGAGCCATTGCACCGGCGCCGCCAAACAGCGCAGCGCTGGTTCGGTTGAACCAGCTCTGGCCCGAACCGCTGCGCAAATACCGCGCGGCGCCATGGGCGCCCAAGCCGTAAGCCAATTTGCACAACAGGTCGAGCACCGTCCAGGTGGCGATCATGATCAACAATTGCGGTAAAAACGCCTGCTCGGCGCTGAGAAACTGCGGCAGGAAGGCCGCAAAAAACAGGATGTCCTTGGGGTTGCTGGCCCCCAGTACGAAGGCCCGGCCAAACAACGCACCAAAGCGCGGCACAGCCGGGGACGGTGGCACTTCGGCGCCTGCGCTCGGCAGGCGCGATTGCTGCCAGCTTTGCCAGGCGAGGTAGAACAGGTACAGCGCGCCGACGATCTTCAGTGCGCTGAACAATTGCTCGGATGCCAGCAACAGCGCGCCGAGGCCAAGTGCCGAGGCGCTCAGCAGACAGATCGAAGCAAATACGCCGCCCAGAAACGCCGGGTAAGAGCGGCGCAGGCCGAAGTTGAGGCTGTTGCTGATCATCAGCAATGACAGCGGGCCGGGGATCAGGATCACAACCAGCGCAGCGCCGCTGAACAACAGCCAGGTATCCAGGTTCATCTACAGTTCTCCCTTACGTGCAAAAGCCCCACCCGAAGGTGAGGCGGTTTTTCAGCCCTTCCTGAACTACAGAAAGATGAACTTGGCGATAAAGATCGCGCACAGCACCCACAGGCTGATGGAAATCTCACGGTACTTGCCGGTGCCGGCCTTCAACGCCACATAGGTGATAAAGCCCAGGGCGATTCCGTCGGCGACCGAAAATGTCAACGGCATCATGATCGCGGTCACGATGGCCGGAATGCTGTCGGTGGCTTCATCCCAATTGATATGGGCCATGCTCGCCATCATCAGCATTGCCACGTAAATCAATGCGCCCGCCGTGGCATAGGCGGGAATCATGCCGGCCAGCGGCGCGAAAAACATCGCCGCCACAAACAGCACGCCTACGGTCACGGCAGTCAAGCCGGTGCGGCCGCCGGCAGCTACACCGGCAGCACTTTCCACATAGCTGGTCACAGGCGGCACGCCAACCATGGCGCCGAACACGCTGGAAGCACTGTCGGCCTTTAATGCACGAGACAGGTTGTCGATCTTGCCGTCTGCCTTGACTAGCCCTGCGCGTTGGGCAACGCCCATCAGTGTACCGGCAGTGTCGAACATGTGTACAAAAAGAAAGGCAAATACCACGCTTATCATGCTCACATTGAACACACCCATCACGTCCATGGCCATCCAGGTCGGTGCCAAGCTCGGTGGGGTAGAGAGAATGCCGTTGTAATGCACCAGGCCCAGGCCCCAGCCCGCCAGGGTCACGGCGATGATACTGATCAGGATCGCGCCGAATACGCGGTGGTAACTGAGGATGGCGATCAGCAGGAAGCACACCGCCGCCAGCAGTGGGGCGGGTTCATGCAGGGAGCCGAGCTTGATCAGGGTGACCGGGCTGTCGACGATGATGCCGGCGGTTTTCAGGCCGATCACCCCCAGGAACAGGCCCACGCCCGCGCCCATGGCATGACGCAGGCTGACCGGGATACTGTTGAGCAACCATTCGCGGATACGCGACAGCGTCAGGATCATGAACAGCACACCCGAGACAAATACCGCACCGAGGGCGGTTTCCCAGTTGTAGCCCATGGTGCCGACCACGGTGTAGGTGAAAAACGCGTTCAAGCCCATGCCCGGCGCCAGGCCCACTGGCCAGTTGGCGTACAGGCCCATCAACAGGCAGCCCAGCGCGGCGGCGATGCAGGTGGCGACGAAAGCCGCGCCGTGATCGATACCGGCATCGGCCATGATGTTGGGGTTGACGAAAATGATGTAGGCCATGGTGATAAAGGTGGTGAGGCCGGCGATCAGCTCGGTCTTCACTGTGGTGCCATGCAAGCGCAGTTTGAACAGGCGCTCCAGCCAACCGCCTCGGGGCGCGGCCAGATCCAACGTAGGGGCTTCGGTTTTACGGCTATCCACAGCGAGTACTCCTCAATCGTTTTATTGTTATTTCCAGCGCCGGTCACATGAGTGGGCAACCGCGCTTTGAGGTACTGGCGGGCTTTGTTGACCAAAAGGTCAGGAACTCGCACGAAGCGAATTATGCTTTTGTATACAAATAAAGCAAATAATGTTTTCGATTATCTCGGCGAAAAGGGATGAAAGGCCCAGGCCAAGGGATTTATTCTGCACGACGCCTTGAAACAAGCCTTCGATACCCGCACCTTGTGGGCGCAAGCATTCGGTCAGCGCGGCGAAAAAGGGGAGCCCCATGTACAAGGTTTATGGCGATTACAAGTCGGGCAATTGCTACAAGGTCAAATTGATGCTCAATCTGTTGGGCATCCCGTATGAATGGATCGATATCGATATCCTCAAGGGTGATACCCAGACCCCGGCGTTCCTGGCCAAGAACCCCAATGGCAAGGTCCCGGTATTGGAGCTCGAAGATGGCACCTGCCTGTGGGAGTCCAACGCGATCCTCAACTTCCTCGCCGATGGCAGCGAATTCCTGCCGACCGAACCGCGCCTGCGCACGCAAGTCCTGCAGTGGCAATTCTTCGAGCAATACAGCCACGAGCCCTACATTGCGGTGGCGCGGTTCATTCAGTTTTACCTGAACATGCCCGAGGATCGGCTGGAAGAATACAAGACCACCCACAAAGGCGGTTACAAGGCCTTGAGGGTGATGGAGCGTCAGCTTCAAGCCACGCCTTATTTAGTGGGCGAGCAGTTTTCCATTGCCGATATTGCGTTGTATGCCTACACCCATGTGGCCCATGAAGGCGGCTTTGACCTGGCGCCGTATCCGGCGGTGCAGGCGTGGTTGCAGCGCGTGGCCAGTCATCCCAAGTACGTGGCGATGCTCGACTGACTCCCTCGGTCCAATGTGGGAGCTGGCTTGCCTGCGATAGCGTCACCCTGGTGCCCCGGCTAAACCGAGGTGTCTGCATCGCAGGCAAGCCTGCTCCCACATTCAGCGCGGCGGCGTGTCAGGCAGTGCTTTGTTGAGCAGTTCAAAGCAGCGCTGCGCCGCCGGGCTCAAGCCCATCCCGCTACGGCTGATCAACCCGATCTCCCGATTCACCCCGGGATGATCGATGCTGATCCGCTTCAAACCTTCCAGGCTATCGGCCGCTGACTCCGGCAACACACTGATGCCCAGGCCCTGGCGCACCAAGGCCAATACGGTCGACATGTAGTTGGCCTCCATGCCGGCGTTCAGCGTCAACCGTGTCTCATCGAACAGCGTGTCCACTTGCTCGCGCACACTGCTGTCGCGCCCGGTCAGGATGATCGGCTGGTCCGCCAATTGTTCCAGCGTCAGTTGGCGATGGCGGGCGAGCGCATGGCCCGATGGCACAAATGCGCACAGCCGATCATTGAGCACCGGTATGAAGTCCAGCCCGTGGCTCAGGCGGGCGCGCACGCCGATGCCGAAATCCACTTCGCCGTTGCGGACCTTTGCGTGAATGCGCTGGGCCACCAGGTCATGCAGGCGCACTTCGATGCCGGCAAAGCGTTCGCGAAACAGGCGCAAGGCCGGGGGCAGGGCGCCAGCGCAGACCGAGGGCAGCGCGGCGATGGTCACTACGCCACGGCGCAAGGCGGCGAGGTCGCGGGAGCCGGTGACGATGTTGTCCAGGTCCAGCAGCAGTTTTTCCATGGGCCCGCGCGCCTCCTGGCCCGCAGCGGTAATGCTCACGTGGCGCGGGCTGCGGTCGAGCAGGGCGACGCCGAGCCAGTCTTCCAGTTGTTGCACCTGCACGGTGAGGGCCGACGGCGAAAGGTGTAACTCGTTGGCCGCTTTGGTGAAACTGCCAGTGCGGGCCACCGCGAGGAAGGCCTGGATGTGCTGGATCGAGTTCTTCATTTTGTTTTTCCGAACGTGCTAGGCCGAATATTCCAATTTACAAAGACTAACCCGCTTCCAATACTCCAGGGAAAACAATAACCGGCCAACCAGGCCGCCCTGGAGTAACCCATGCTCGCAACCCTGGGTGTCATCACCATCCTGTGCCTGCTCGCTGCCGTCATGAGCAAGCGCCTCTCGCCACTGGTGGCCTTGATCGCCTTGCCGATCATCGCTGCGCTGATCGGCGGCTTCGGCCTGCAAACCAGTGCCTTCATCATTACCGGTATCAAGAATGTCGCCCCTGTGGTTGGCATGTTTGTGTTCGCGATCCTGTTTTTCGGGATCATGACCGACGCGGGCATGCTCGATCCCATCATTGATCGCATCCTGCGCACGGTCGGCACGCGTCCTACACGGATTGTGGTGGGGACCGCGACCTTGGCGTTGCTGGTGCACCTGGACGGCTCTGGCGCGGTGACCTTTCTGGTGACGGTGCCGGCGATGCTGCCGCTGTATACGCGGCTGGGCATTGATAAACGCATCCTCGCCTGCGTGTGTGCGATGGCCGCCGGCGTCAACTTCCTGCCCTGGACCGGCCCGGTGCTGCGTTCGTCGGCGGCGCTGCATGTGCCAGTGGCCGACCTGTTCCAGCCACTGATCCCGGTGCAGATCGTCGGGTTGATCTTTGTCTTCGCCTGCGCCTGGTGGCTGGGCCATCGCGAAGAAAAACGCCTGGGCCTGGGCGCCGGTTCCAGCGTGGAGGCGGTGCCGCAACGAGTGCTCAGCGATGACGACATCAAGCTGCGCCGTCCACGGTTGTTCTGGGTCAACCTGGTGCTGACCGTGCTGGTGATGGTGGTGATGATCGCCGGCTGGGTCGACCCGGTGGTGATGTTCATGCTCGGCACCGTGGTTGCGTTGTGCATCAACTATCCCAACGTGGACGCCCAGCGTGCGCGCATTGACGCTCATGCGAAAACCGCCCTGACCATGGCCAGTATCCTGCTCGCGGCCGGGGTATTTACCGGCATCATGCAAGGCACCGGCATGCTCAAGGCCATCGCCGAAGTGGCGGTGGCGCAGATTCCGGCGGGCCACGGCAAGTTGATTCCGGCCGTCGTGGGCTTTTTGTCCATGCCCCTGAGCATGTTGTTTGACCCAGATTCCTACTATTTCGGCGTGATGCCGGTGATCGCCGAAGTCGGCAAAGCCCTGGGCGTCGACCCGCTTCAGGTGGCCCAGGCTTCGCTGCTGGGCGTGCACACCACCGGCTTCCCGGTCAGCCCGCTGACCCCTGCGACCTTCCTGCTGGTGGGCCTGTGCAAGATCGAACTGGCCGATCACCAGCGCTTCACCATTCCTTTCCTGTTTGCCGCCTCGGTGTTGATGACCCTGACGGCGTTGCTCCTGGGAGTGATTTGACATGAACACCTTGCGCATCGGCTCCGGCGCCGGCTACTCCGGCGACCGTATAGAACCCGCCGTGGAACTGGCCGAACACGGCGACCTGGATTACCTGGTCTTCGAATGCCTGGCCGAACGCACCATCGCCCTGGCGCAACAGGCGCGTATCAGCGAACCGCAAGGCGGTTATGACCCGCTGCTGGCTGAGCGCATGCGCCGTGTCTTGCCCTTTGTGGGGCAGGGGACGGGGCGTCGACGCCTGCGCGTGATCACCAACATGGGCGCGGCCAACCCGCTGGCGGCGGCCAGTGAAGTACGGCGCATTGCTGGCGAGCTGGGCCTGGGCCTCAAGGTTGTGGCGGTGGTCGGGGATGACGTGCTGCATACCTTGTCTGCCGAGCAGTTGCTGGATAACTGCCAGACCGTAGGCGCATTGGGTGAGCGGCTGATTTCTGCCAATGCCTACCTGGGCGTGGAGGGCATTGTTCAAGCGTTGCGCGCCGACGCCGATGTGGTGATCACCGGGCGCGTGGCCGACCCTTCGCTGTTCCTGGCGCCGCAGATGTTCGAGTTCGGTTGGGCCTTCGATGATTGGCCGCGACTGGGCCGGGGCACGCTGGTGGGGCATTTGCTTGAGTGCGCGGGGCAGGTCAGTGGCGGTTATTTCGCCGATCCAGGCTTCAAGGATGTGGAGGATCTGGCGCGCCTGGGCTTTCCCCTGGCCGAGATCGACGCCGACGGCAACGCAGTGATCACCAAGGTGGCAGGCTCGGGTGGGCGGGTCAGCCGCGCGACCTGCGTCGAACAACTGATTTATGAAGTTCACGACCCGGCAGCTTATTTGACCCCGGATGTGACGGCCGACTTTTCCCTGGTGGGGTTTGTCGAGGAGGGCGTGGACCGGGTGCGTGCCCAGGGAGCCAGTGGGCGTGCCCGGCCTGATCAACTGAAGGTCAGCGTCGGTTATCTGGACGGTTGGATTGGTGAAGGGCAGATGTCCTACGGTGGTCCCGGCGCTGTCGCACGGGCCGAGTTGGCGCGGGAAGTGGTGCTCAAGCGTCTCGCGTTGATCGGGGTCAACATGCAGGACCTGCGTGCCGAGTTGATCGGCATGGATTCATTGCACGGCCCTCGCAGCAGCGTCGAGCCTTGGGAAGTGCGCCTGCGGGTTGCCGCCCGTTGTGACGAGCGCAGCGACGCCGTGCGGGTCGGCAATGAAGTAGAGACCCTCTACACCAACGGCCCGGCCGGCGGCGGTGGGGCGAGCAAGAGCGTGCGTCAGGTGGTGGCGGTGGCGTCGTTGCTGTTGCCCCGTGAAGCGGTCAAACCGAGGATTGAAGAATGAAACTGCACAGGCTGGCCCATTCCCGCACCGGGGATAAGGGCGACACGTCGAACATCTCGATCATTGCCTATCGCGCCGAGGATTATCCGTTGCTGTGTGAACAGCTGACGGCTGAGCGCGTGGCCGAGTTCTTTGCCGATTTACGCGATCCCGATGCGGCACCGGTTCAGCGCCATGAGTTGCCGAACGTGCAGGCGCTGAACTTCGTCCTGCCGGGAATCCTGCGCGGCGGCGTAACCCGCTCGCTGGCCCTGGACGCCCACGGCAAGTGCCTGGGTTCGGCATTGCTGGATCTCGACCTGACAATACCCACCTGATTTCTGTAGGAGCGAGCTTGCTCGCGAAGAACTCACAGGCACCGCGTTTATTCAGGCAGCCCCCGTTATCGTTGACGTTTTTCGCGAGCAAGCTCGCTCCTACATTGATCGCCGCGTACTTCAGATCGCAGCGAAGCGCTTGTCCAGGTAGTCAATGATCACCTTGGAGTCATACATCCAGGTGGTCTGGCCGTTCTCTTCGATGCGCAGGCACGGCACTTTGATCTTGCCGCCTTGCTCCAGCAGGGTCTGGCGGTCCTGCTCGTTGTTCTTCGCGTCCTTGAGCGCCACCGGCACATTCAGGCGGTGCAGGGTGCGACGGGTCTTCACGCAGAACGGGCAGGCGTGGAACTGATACAGGGTCAGGTCCTTGGCCGCAGCATTGACCTTGGCCTGTTGTTCGGCAGGGCGTTGCTTTTTGCGTGGGCGGGTAAGAAAGTCGCCCGCGATGATGACGTGGCCGAGGCCCACTCGAAGTGCTTTGACGAACATGGCTGAAACCTCTTGCCCATGACTGAGGGGGCGCAGCTTACCTGATTTCTGCAGGCGAAAAAAAACCGGCGATGAACGCCGGTTCCTTCCTGCCCAGCCGGTTACTTGATCAGGCTGAGAAATTCGCTGCGGGTGGCCGCGTTCTCGCGGAACTCACCCAGCATCACCGAGGTGATCATCGACGAATTCTGCTTCTCCACACCGCGCATCATCATGCACATGTGCTTGGCCTCGATCACCACGGCCACGCCCAGGGCGCCTGTCACTTCCAATACGGCGTCGGCGATCTGGCGGCTGAGGTTTTCCTGGATCTGCAGGCGGCGCGCATACATGTCGACAATGCGTGCGACCTTCGACAGGCCCAGCACTTTGCCGCTCGGGATATACGCCACATGGGCCTTGCCGATAAACGGCAGCAGGTGGTGCTCGCACAACGAGTACAGCTCGATGTCCTTGACCAGCACCATTTCGCTGTTGTCAGAGCTGAACAAGGCACCGTTGGTGACTTCCTCGAGTGTCTGTTCATAACCGCGGCAGAGGTACTGCATTGCCTTGGCGGCACGCTTTGGCGTGTCGAGCAGGCCCTCGCGGGACACGTCCTCGCCGAGTTGGCCGAGGATCGCGGTGTAATTCTGTTCCAGGGACATGAAACTACCTGTGGGATTTTCGCAAAGCGCAAGGTTACGGTGGCGGACACATCGCTGCAAGCCTGACGATGGCACTTGTTACTCGTCGCGCCCTTCCATCATGGTGCGCTTGAGCATCACATACACCGCGCCGGCACCGCCGTGACGAGCCTGGCAGGAGGTAAAGCCGAGCACCTGGGCATGCTGGCGCAGCCAGGTATTGACGTGACTCTTGATCATCGGGCGCTTGCCGTCCAACCGCACAGCCTTGCCATGGGTGACGCGCACGCAGCGGATTTCGAATTTGGTCGCTTCGGCCAGGAAGGCCCAGAGGGTTTCCCGGGCTTTTTCCACGGTCATGCCGTGCAGGTCGAGGCTGCCTTCGAACGGGATCTGGCCGGCCTTGAGCTTGCGCATCTGGCTTTCCTGCACGCCGTCGCGGGCCCACATCAGTTCATCTTCGGGGCCGACGTCGATCACGAACTGGTCCGACAGGCCGTCCACGGTAGTGGCATCGGTGCGCACGGTCGCGGCCTGGCGCAGCTTGGCGATCTGCGCGCGGTCAGTCTTGGGTTTGCCGGTGTCGGCGCGGTCGTGCTTGATCGGCTTGACGCCGCGCAGCTCGTTTTTGAACAGGGAAAAATCGTCGTCTTGCATGTCAGCCTCCGCGAAGGGCGGGCAGTTTACCTAAATCGCGGCGGCCAGGGCGCAGGAAACGCTATCCAAGCGCCATCAGTCGTGCTTTTTCATCAGGTGAGAGGCGATATTCAACGACAGCGGCTGGCGCATTTTCCGGCGGCTGCGACGCCACAACCACACGCCCAACCACAGCACCAGCAAGCCGATCCCCAGTAGGAGTGCCGAGCCGCCCGGGCTGGCATTCAGTTCGCCCAGGGCGGGCGAATGCCCAAACAGACCGGCGCCACCAGCGCCCGCCAACAACAAGCCTACTAGCGCCAGCAACGCGGCAATGCACGCTACCAGGCGCAGACGCCAATTGCTCGGGCCCTTGGGGCGCAAGCGACGAGCATCAAAACCATCGGATATCTTCATTCCGACCTTTCCTCCAGGGTATCGGCCCTTCGACCGGAAGATACACAGGTTGTTCCGGGGGGAGAGGTAAATGCGCCAAATGAGAGGGCTTTGCGGATGAGCGGAGCAATAAACACGCCGCTCACCGCCAGCAGCATCAGATCAAGTCTTTGGCCAGCGCCAGGGTGGCGAAGTTGTCTGCCATGATGGCCATTTCGGTTTGCTGCACATGCTCGGCGCTCAGGATACCGCCCTTGTAGGGCAGGTCGCGGGTGGCGCAGGCGTCTTCCACCAGGGTGCAGCGAAAGCCCAGGTTCTTGGCCGCGCGCACGGTGGTGCTGACGCTGGAGTGGCTCATGAAACCGCAGACGATCAGGTCCAGGGAGCCGAGGTCTTGCAGGTGTTTTTCCAGGCCGGTGCCATGGAAGGCGCTGGGCAGCAGTTTGCCGATGATGGTTTCGTCACCCTCAGGCTCAAGGCCCGGAATGAATTCGCCGCGCTCGCCCTGGGGGTCAAACAGGCCGCCCACGGTGCCCAGGTGCCGCACATGCACAATCGGGCGCCCGGCACTGCGCGCTGCGGTCACAAGCTGCTTGATGTTCTCTACCGCCGCGTCCATGCCCGAGAGGGCGAGCGGGCCGCTGAGGTATTCTTTCTGGGCGTCGATGATCACCAGGGTCGCATGATTGAGGTTGGCTGCTGCGTAACCGCGACCGCTGAGTTGAAACATCGTCTTTGGAACGGACATTCTGGGGCTCCTGTGAGTGGGGCTTTTGCGACATTGTCCACTGGCTGAGCGCTTCTGTGAATCGCTACTATCGTAAGGTACGCCGTTGCTGGCGTGCAGCCATGTCAAGAGGCAGGCCTGTTTAACACAATGCGGGCAGATTCGATGAAATCCGACGTACGGCGCCAGGTTTTTCGTACATCGTCGGTACAGGTGAAGGCTGTTAGAATCGCCAGTCGTTTTTTCCAGGAGCTTGCCCCGTGATCACTTCCCGCCTGCGCACCTTGCGCGACCATATCCGTTGGGCTGTCAGCCGTTTCCATGGGGAAGACCTGTTTTTTGGCCATGGCACCGACAATGCCTGGGACGAAGCCCGGCAATTGGTACTGGGCGCCTTGCACCTGCCGTGGGAAATCGCCGACAGCTATTTGGATTGCAACCTGGAAGAAGAGGAAATCTCCCACGTGCAGCGCTTGCTGCATCGCCGTATCCATGAGCGAGTGCCAACGGCCTACCTGTTGAAGGAGGCCTGGTTTTGCGGCATGTCGTTTATCGTCGATGAGCGCGTATTGATCCCGCGTTCACCCATAGGCGAGCTGATTGAAGACCGCTTCGAACCCTGGCTGGCCCAGCCGCCGGCACGCATCCTCGACCTGTGCACCGGCTCCGGTTGCATCGGCATCGCCTGTGCCTATGAATTCCCCGAGGCCGAAGTGGTGCTGGGAGACTTGTCCTTCGAAGCCCTGGAAGTGGCGAACCAGAACATTGAGCGCCATGGCGTCGACGAGCGGGTCTACACCGTGCAGGGCGATGGTTTTGACGGGCTACCCGGCCAGCGTTTCGACCTCATCGTGTCGAACCCGCCCTACGTGGATGCCGAAGATTTCGCCGACATGCCCGATGAATACCAGCACGAACCGGAACTGGGCCTGGCCTGCGGCGACGACGGCCTGAACCTGGTACGCCGGATGCTGGCTGAAGCTGCGGACCACCTGACCGAGAAGGGCCTGCTGATTGTCGAAGTGGGCAACAGCCAGGTGCATGTCGAGGCGCTGTACCCGGAAGTGGATTTCGCCTGGCTGGACTTCAAGCGCGGTGGGCATGGGGTGTTTATGTTGACGGCTGAGCAGTGCCGCCAACACCAGGCCGTTTTCGCTGCCCGGATATAACTGCAGAAACTCGGTCAATGTGGGAGCTGGCTTGCCTGCGATAGCGGTGGGTCAGCTTGCACTTGTGCTACTGATACATCGCTATCGCAGGCAAGCCAGCTCCCACATTTTGATTGCATTTCAATCTATCAGCGGTGTGTGGCAATCCAGATCAACAACCCCGCCTGAAACACCGTAAACGCCACCAGACAGGTGATGGTGAAGCGCAGCCCGCTGTCTTCACGCTTGAACTTGGTGACTTTTTCCTCTTCCTTGCGCAGCTTCACTTCCTGCTCCGCCAGGTTCTGCTCTGCCTGTTGCAGCATCTGCGCGGCTTCCAGGATCTCCACGAACTGCACTTTCTCGGTGTTCCAACTGTCCAGCACGTCGCTGACCTTGCCGGGTTGCACATTGCCCTTGAGGTGCTGCACATCGGCGTAGGCCACATCGAAACCCTGGATACGCAGGAAGTGATCGCGGCGCAGGCGCGTGGCTTCGTTGAGGGCGTCCTTGTTGGCCAGATCCACGCCGTCGACGCGGTAGTGTGACCACTTCTTCTTCGCCCAGGCGGCGCCTTGGGCCACCAGGAAGCGCCCGATACCGCGGTTGGCCGGCTCGATTTCCAGGCTGTTGCCGGGCCCGAAATGCACGCGGTGTTTATCGTGATCGACCCAGATATCCAGGTGGTTCTGCTCGCGCCGTACTCGCTGGCCCGGTAACTGGATGACCATGCGCAACAGGCTGTGGTGTTTATCATGGCGCTCGGCATAGCCGAACTGCACAAAGCGCAACGGCCGTGCGCCGGTCGCGCGGTCGGTGGCCAGCGGGGCCAGGCGCAGCATCTTGAAATGTTCGGCGTGAACGTCGGCCCACGGCAGGGCCGCTGCGGCGCCAGCTTCGGTTGCGGCCGTAGTCTCGGCGGTAGATTCGGGTGTTGTTTCGGTGGTTGTCATGCGGCGCGATCCTGTCCAAGCCCTGCGAGCCGACAATCTTTTTACTGTCGACTCTGGACTTATCGGCCGTTTTTCCCAGAACTGGAGGCCAATTGCCGCTTAACGGGGTTGAAGTCCTTCGATAAAGCTGACGATACGTTGGCCCAGCTCCGCAGCCAGCGGCAGTTTCGGGTCATTGTAGGAGGCCAGTTGCTGCTTCACGTTATTGGGCACGATGCGCATCACGTGGTTCATGCCTTCGATCACCGTCAACTGCGCGTCGGGCTTGGCCTGCTTCAGTTGCCGGGCGTCGCCTACGCCAACCTGGATATCGTTGGTGCCCTGAATGATTAGCGCCGGCATGTCCAGGCGCGCAAAGGCGGCCGACGGATCGGCGCGGAACAGGCTGATCAGATACGGCTGCACGCTGGGTCGGAAAATACCCTCCAATGGGCGCGGCACGTCGGCGTCCACCTGGCCGGCCTTGAGGTGATCGAGTATTTCATTGCTGCGCAGCAGCAGGGCAGGGGGCAAGTGATCGGCCAGTTGCTGACGGATAACCTGGTCCACCGGGCGGGCGCTGCCAGACAAGGAAATGACCCCGGCCGGTTCAAGTTGCGGCGCGGCGAGGGCGGCGACCAGCGCGCCCTCGCTGTGGCCCAGCACAATCAGCGGGCCCATGCGCTTGTCGGCCTTGAGCAACTTGCCCCAGGCCACGGCGTCGGCCACATAAGCCTCCAGGGTCAGGTTGCGTTCATCCGGCGTGGCCGCCAGGCTTGCGGCCACGCCGCGCTTGTCGTAGCGCACGCTGGCGATGTTATGCCGGGCCAGTACCCAGGCCAGGCGCTTGAGGCTGTCATTGCGCGCGCCGTCGGAGCTGTTGCCGTTACGGTCGGTGGGGCCGGAGCCGGCGATGATCAGCACCACCGGCACCGGTTTATCCGATTGCGGCAACAGCAGGGAGCCAAAGAGTTGGCCGCTGCCGGTGTCCAGGCTGATCGGGCGTTGCAAGACAACAGGGGAGGCGGCCTGGGCCACGGCGGTGAACAGGGTGAGGGTGAACAGCAGAACTCGCAGCATCATAGCGCCATCATTGGAGAGGTGCCGGTTGGACCAACGTCTACCGGTAAGGTTTCGAGGATGAACTAGTCGGTTAGCCTGCGTATACTGGCCGTCTTAAGTTATTACGGTTGACTTGATTCAACTGATTTCACGGAGCGCCCTGCATGTCCGGCAATACCTTCGGCAAGCTGTTCACTGTCACCACCGCGGGCGAAAGCCATGGCCCGGCGTTGGTCGCCATTGTCGACGGCTGCCCGCCAGGCCTGGAGCTGAGCCTGGACGACCTGCAGCGCGACCTCGACCGCCGCAAGCCCGGCACCAGCCGCCACACCACCCAGCGCCAGGAACCGGACGAAGTCGAAATCCTCTCCGGAGTGTTCGAAGGTCGCACCACGGGCTGCGCCATTGGCCTGTTGATTCGTAACACCGACCAGAAGTCCAAGGACTACTCGGCGATCAAGGACCTGTTCCGCCCGGCCCATGCCGACTACACCTACCACCACAAATACGGCGAACGCGACTACCGTGGCGGTGGCCGCAGCTCGGCGCGTGAAACCGCCATGCGCGTGGCCGCTGGCGCCATCGCCAAGAAATACCTGGCCACCCAGGGCATCGTCATCCGTGGCTACATGAGCCAGTTGGGCCCGATTGAAATCCCGTTCAAGACTTGGGACAGCGTCGAAGACAACGCCTTCTTCTGCCCCGACCCGGACAAGGTGCCGGAACTGGAGGCCTACATGGACCAGTTGCGCCGCGACCAGGACTCGGTCGGCGCGAAGATCACCGTGGTGGCCGAAGGCGTGAAACCGGGCCTGGGTGAGCCGATCTTTGATCGCCTCGACGCCGAACTGGCCCATGCGTTGATGAGCATCAACGCGGTGAAAGGCGTGGAAATCGGCGCCGGCTTCGCCTGCGTATCCCAGCGCGGTACCGAGCATCGCGATGAGATGACCCCTGAAGGTTTCCTCAGCAACAACGCGGGCGGCATCCTCGGCGGTATTTCTTCCGGCCAGCCGATCGTGGCGCACCTGGCGCTCAAGGCCACGTCGAGCATTACCACGCCTGGCCGTTCGATCGATGTGCACGGCAACCCGGTGGACGTGATCACCAAGGGCCGCCACGACCCGTGCGTCGGCATCCGTGCCACACCGATTGCCGAAGCCATGATGGCCATCGTGTTGATGGACCATCTGCTGCGCAACCGCGGGCAAAATGCCGATGTGCGCGTGAGTACCCCGATACTGGGCCAACTGTGATCGCCTGGGGCAATGAGCGAGCTTGTTGTGGCCAGCGAGCTTGCTCGCGCTGGGCTGCGCAGCAGCCCCAATAACATGCTCCCACCGCTCCCATACTGGCGCCTCTCCAGCTTCTACCTCTTCTATTTCGCCCTGCTGGGGGCGACCGCGCCGTTCCTGGCGCTGTACTTCGATCACCTCGGTTTCTCCAGCGCGCGCATCGGCGAGCTGGTGGCCATTCCCATGCTGATGCGCTGCGTGGCCCCCAACCTGTGGGGCTGGATCGGCGACTACACCGGCCGGCGCCTGGCCATTGTGCGCTTCGGCGCGGTGTGCACCCTGGCCAGCTTCTGCCTGATTTTTGTCAGCAAAACCTACGCCTGGCTGGCGCTGGTGATGGCCCTGCACGCGTTCTTCTGGCACGCGGTGCTGCCGCAGTTTGAAGTCATCACCCTGGCCCACCTGCACAAGCAAACCTCGCGCTACAGCCAGATCCGTCTGTGGGGCTCCATTGGTTTTATCCTCACCGTGGTGGTTATGGGGCGCCTGTTCGATTGGCTGAGCCTGGATATTTACCCGGTGGTGGTCGTGGTAATCATGGCCGGCATCATCGGCGCCAGCCTGTGGGTACCGAACGCGCAGCCGGCCAGCCACGGCAACCGCCTGGCCGGCGATGGCTTTCTCAAGCAATTGGGCAGCCCAGGCGTGCTGGCGTTTTATGCCTGCGTGGCGCTGATGCAAATGAGCCATGGCCCGTATTACACCTTCCTCACCCTGCACCTGGAGCATTTGGGCTACAGCCGTGGCGTGATCGGCCTGCTGTGGGCGCTTGGGGTGGTGGCGGAAGTGCTGATGTTCCTGGCCATGAGCCGTATTCTTGCGCGCTTTTCGGTGCGCCGGGTGCTGCTCGCCAGCTTCTTGCTGGCGGCGCTGCGCTGGTGGCTGCTGGGTTCATTTGCCGAGGTTTTCTGGCTGCTGCTGGTGGCGCAGTTGATGCACGCCGCCACGTTCGGCAGCTTCCACGCGGCGGCGATTGCCTTTGTGCAACGCAGCTTCGGTGACCGCCAGCAAGGCCAGGGCCAGGCCCTATATGCCGCGCTGGCCGGCACCGGCGGCGCGCTCGGCGCCCTGTATTCCGGTTACAGCTGGAATCTGCTGGGGCCAACCTTCACGTTCAGTATCGCCAGCCTCGCGGCGCTGGCCGCCGCCATTATCATTGGCCTTCGATTGCAAGAGCCGAACCAAGGAACCGTGCAATGAGCTATGTAGCCGTCTACTCCATCGCCACCCCGGACACCCCGAACAAAGTGTTGACCCATGCCGACGACATCCAGTCGACCCTGGCCGAGCACGGTGTGCGGTTCGAACGCTGGCAGCCCAGCCCAATCGAAAAGGGCGCCAGTGCGGCGCAGATGATCGCCGCGTACCAGGCGCAGATCGATGCTCTGGGCTACGCCGCTGTTGAAGTGGTCAGCGTGACCCACGACCATCCACAGAAAGACGAGTTGCGCGCACAGTTCCTGGATGAACGTACCTACAGTGAAGATGAAGTGCGTTTCTTCATCGCAGGCCAGGGGCTGTTTACGCTGCACATAGGCGACTATGTGTACAGCTTGCGCTGTGAGAAGAATGACTTGCTGATCATCCCGGCCGGTGTACCGCACTGGTTCGACATCGGCGAAAACCCGCACTGTGTGACACTGCGTTTGTTCAACACGGCCCAAGGCGTTGTGCCCTCTTTGACCGGTGATGCGATTGCCACCCGCTTTCCAGGGCTGGATGACTAAGCATAGATAACTGAATGTTCAACCCTGGCAAGTTGGAAGTTGCTGTGGGAAGAAACTTAATTATTTGTAGGGCAACGCTGTTTGTTCGGTGCTGTGCGCTTTGATTCCACTCTTTATGTAACTCTCTGTTCGGCGTCAATGTTTATGCCATCTGTCAATGGGAGGAATCCGAAAGATGGCAGCGCATCAGCAGATATAAGGAGAGAACAATGAGTGGCCCCGAGGAGACGTATCGCCCGTTGGTTATCGTGCCGACGGCTATCAGAAAGCGCATGAGCTTGTCCGGCAAGCCCCTGACTTCCACCGAGCTGGAAATCCTGCGATGGGCCTCCGAGGGCAAGACCGTCTGGGAAATCAGCCAGATTCGCGCCACCTCTGAAGCCACGGTTAAATTTCATCTGCGCAACATCTACGGCAAGTTGGATGTCACCAACCGTGTACAGGCAAAGAATGAGGCCGCACGCCAGGGCTTGTGCTGAAGGCACAAAAAAGGGGCGCGACGCCAATGGCGCCGCGGCCCTTTTTTGCGTTTGAATTCGCTCAACTCGAAGACGCCCATTGATGCAAGAGCCCTTCTGCTTCTGTTCACGCACTCAGACAAGCTTTGCGATGTGTATTTGCGCCGAAAAACTAGAGTTCTCGCCTTCTTGTCGGACGTTTCCCAAAGATGCTGTTGCCGGCCATTTTCCATTGCGTGCACCCTACCGGGGTTCTAGTGTTGGCATGTCGCTGCCTATCCGCGACTCGGCTTTTGCAAGTGCCATTACCCTTTTGGCATACCTGCAAACACTTAGACAAGGAGCAAGCCATGAACCAGAAGATCCAGGAAGGTGCGACCGCACCCAATCATCAAGACGTCGAGAAAGTATTCTTCAGCAAGGAAGAGTTGCAGGTCTTGAGCGATGCCATCAAGAAGTCCAAGACCCGTGTTTCCGAAACCAAGGCTGCGAGCTGCGCGTACCACCGTTGAACTGACCCCGAAAAAGCAAGAAAGTCCTTTCTTGCTTTTTCATTTTTTGGGTACTGAGTATTCAGTTGTCGATCAGGGAGGTGGACATGAGGGCGATCTTTATCGGCCATCAAACGTGGCTAGTGGAACATGGAAGTACAAGGATCCTGATTGACCCGCTGTTATGTGAAGACTTCGGGCTGGTCGACGAGCACCGGATCGAGATCTATCCGCCGCGTACCGTCGATGCCGCCGCACTTTCCGATATAGACCTGATTTTCCTCAGTCACGAACATTCCGATCATTTCGATATCAAGTCGCTGAATCTGTTACCACGTTCCGCCCAGTTTGTGGTGGGGGCGACCATTGTTGAACCGGTCAAACAATGCATCCGTGACCTCGGATTTACCCTTACGCAAGTCAACGACACCGATCAAATGCGGGTCGGCGACTTGAGCCTACGCTTCTACCCGGCGGATCCGAAGACCGCCTTCTGGGAAAGCCGGGTCACCCAGGTGCATATCGAGGAGGCCGAGCAGTCGAGCGGTGGCATCTTCATTGCTGTGGATGCCCTGGTGTCCGAAGTGTTCAAGACCGATATCGTCGCAGGACGACTGGTACCGCCCAAGCTGGTGATCGTCTCGAACAACTCTAGGGTATCGCCTCCAGGAGCCTTTCAGTCCCTGGAAAACTGGGGCAAGAACGCAAGTGACAGCAACCGTAAAGTCGGTCCGTTGGGGATTGGTGTGCTCAGCGCCGTGCTGACCGGCTACATGGACGATTTTCCGGTGCAACCCGAGAACATCGCCCTTTGCGGTGGTGGGTTCATCAAGCGCCTGGGCGGTTTCGCCGCTTTCCCGTTTTCCGATCAGCCGACATTGAGCCGCTTGGCCAATCAGCTCAGCCTGGACACCAATATTGTCGGCCTGCTGCCAGGCGAAGCCTTTGCCCTGGACACTGATCCCAGGCCGCAGGCGGTTATCGACTGGGTTCAGGTGGATAAGGTGCAGCACAACTTGCTAATGGAGGAGCTGGACCAGTTCATCGATGCCCGCAAGACCGTCGAGGTGGTCGCATCGGTACGCCCGGACGTGCAGGACGCCGAGGCGTATGAAGAGTTGCTGCGACGTGCGCAAGCCGAGCTGCAACGCCTGGCGAAAAGCCTGATGTTGTTTATCACCGGACGCAAGGTGTTGGCGATGTCTCACTACAACGGGTGCAAGCTCGGGCCGAAAAGAATCGTTTTTAGTTTTGTCGCCCATGCCTTGGGGCGTCAGGACAGCTATGCACTGAATCTGATCAGCGGCCAGTTCGAGGCTGAGGCGCATAACCAGCTCGAATCGCTGGTGGGGCTGTATCCCTTTGGAGTATGCCTGCCCTTGGTGGACTTCATCGGCATGGTCGAAGGGGACCTGCAGGTCTGGGACATCGTCGGCGTTTCGGTCCAGTCCTGGTTTGAGACCGGCATCTTCGATGGCCTGATCCCGTTCTTCTACAGCTATTACGGCGAGAACGGCAGCCCTGAGCTCTTGGCGAAAATCATCTGGCGCAGCATGCGCAATCTTGAGGTGTGCCCATGCAACTGACGATGATCGGCCACGAAAGCTGGTCACTGCAGGCTGGTGATTGCCATGTGTTGATTGACCCGGTGCTGGGTGGTGGCTTCGGTTCCGATGCTGACCGGCAGTTTGCGATAATCCCGGCGCGCAACGTCGATCTGCAGCGTATGCCGGCGGTGGATGGCATTGTATTGACCACCGAGCACCTGCAGCACTTTCACCCGCCCTCCTTGCGCCGTCTGTCGTCGGACTGTGGGCATTTGCTCAAGCGCAAAGTGGTCTATGTCCCGGAACTGTTTCCCGGCGCGGCCGAGGCGATTGTCCGTGCATGCGGTTACGAGGTGCGGCGGGTCGATACTCAGGCAGAGTTCGTTATCGGCTCGCTGAGGCTGCGCTTCTACATGCCCTTCACCGAGGTACTGTTCTGGGACAGCCGGGTAGCGTCGCTGCATGTCGAGCATCAGGGCCGCGAGGCGGTGTTCATCCAGTCCGACACCCGAATCGCCGACGTCTACTTTGCCGATGTCAATAATGGAGCCGTTGCCTGGCCCCAGGTCATGGTTATGACCAATAATTTCCAGTGCAGCGGGACGCAAGGGCCGATTGGCCTGGACAACCTGTTGCCGGTGCCGGACCAACGCTACACCCGGCTGTCCGGCTTGCGTCTGCTGGACGAAATCGTACACAGACCGATGCGCCGACTGAACCAGGTGCCGACCCTGCTCCTCGCGGGCAATGGATATCGCGATCCCTTTGGCAAGACGCATCACCCCTGGTCGAACCTCGAACTTGCGCAGATCTGTAGCGAACTGTCTTTGTTGCGAGCGGTGCACTCACTGACACCCGGCGAAAGCTTTGACGTGGCGCCGGCTCGGCCTGGCGAACCGGCTGGCTGGATCTGCGCATCCGAGGAACAGATAGGGCCCTGCCCACCGAAAGGGCGACGCCAGACGGTCTCTCTTGATACACAGCGGATCAAGGCCCATCTCGACGAAATGGCCAGGACCTGGCTGATTACTCGCTACGGCCAGGTCCTGATGGCTCAGAGTAACTACCTGGGGCGCCCCGTTAGTTCGTGCCGTGCGGTGCTGCAATTGATCCGGGACGACGGCGCCGGTCACCAGTGGGTGCTGGATGTGTCCAGGGTCGAGTTCATCGAGGTGCCGGACGAAGGCGAGGGGGCGATCAAGCGTTATCCCTACGGCATCCGTGTCGACCATGGCGATTTCTGCAAGCTGGTTCTCGGCGAGTTGCAGATATGGGAGCTGCTCAACCTGTCGGCATCGCAGTGGTATGTCTGCGATCGCTATGACAGCCCACTGGCGTTCTGGCTCGAGTATTACAACGAGCAAGTGGACTATGGACGTGCCTTGCGCAGTTATGAGCTGTCCCTGGTGACTGCGCCATGAGCCGGCAAAGAGCCTTTGAGCATGTGCATCTCGAACTCCTCGGCGCAGCTCAGGTACAGCAGCAGCGACAGGCGCTTGCCGAGCTGTTGGCCGAGCGTTATCAGGTTTTGCGGGTACTTGGCCAGTCGGTGAAGTCCCTGGTCTGCTCGGGCGTGTGCGTGGCCTCGGGCGAGCAGGTGGTGATCAAACGTTATTTCGATGAGGCGGCCTATACCGCCGAAGCCAGCGGATACTTGCTGTTCCGCTCGGGGCCGATCGCAGGCATGCGCTGTCAGGATGCGCGGCACCAGGTACTCGTGCTGGAGTCTCTTCAAGGGCGTTTGCCCGGTCCGGCCGACCTGCCTGAAGTGATCGCGGCCTACGCGGCGATGCATGCCACGGCCCTTGCGAATATCCAGCGGGTCATGGGGCACCGCAGTACCCCTGAGTTTCTCGATCCCTGCCTGTCGTCGCGCTGCCGTTTGCCGCCGTTCGACCTGCAATGCATCAGCGTCGGTGACTGCAAGTCGGAGCATCTGCTCGTTACCGTGGATGGCGTGCGCATCCTCGACTTGGAGACTCATTCCCTGCAGCGCAGTGTGTGGTTCGACATCTTGTCCTTGAGCCGCTTCCTGGGGGTGGGGCCGGTAAGTTCGTGGAGTCTGGAGGAATGGGTGGCCCGTTACTGTGAGTGCCGGAAGATTCCCGCCCACTATTATGATCTGCAGAAAATCCAAGACTGCCTGCTGCGTGTACAGGCCCTGGAGCCTGGTCGGGTGTACTGCGAGGAGGCGCTGTCGTGAAGTGGATGTACTGTTTTACGCCGACATTACGCTATCAGCCGTTCGCTCGCTCCGAAGAGCGAGCTTTCGCCGACGGCTTTTTCGGCTTGGCCTTCAGCCTTGCGCCCTGGGCGGTCGGCGCTTATGTATGGGTGTCGTTGTTGCAATACGCCGTGCCGCTGTTGTTCATCTACAAGCTGAGCACACTGGTGGCGGCCCAAGGCATCGTCGATATTGTACTGACGGACACCGTGCTCCTGGCGTTCTTGGCCATCAGCGGTTTTTTGCTGATGGTGAGCGAGCTCAATCTGGAACGCTACATCTCCCTGACGTTATGCCGCGAGTTCGAGCGCCTTCTGGCGCGCAAGATGCAGCCCCGTGTAGATGTGTCGGTGCTGGAGCGGGTGGTTTCGCGGGATTTCAGCGTCATTCTCGATGGCATCGGTGCTAGCGTTAACCTGTTGGCTATTCCGGTTTTCCTGCTGCTTTCAATCCTGCTGGCGTTGTTGGTCTTTGGCACGGCAGGTTTCTGGGCGGTTGCGGTGATCGGTGTGTTCCTGCCGCTTTCCTATCTGCTGTCCTGGCTCTCAGACCGCAACTACCAGCGGATCATGGATATGGCGGCGCAGCGTATCGAACGGTGTTCGGCATGGTTGCGTAAAGGCCCGTGGCTCAAGCAGTTCGCCGACCGGACGGTCTTGCAGAGCATCGAGCGGACACTGGGGGGCGAACGCTGCCTGCGCAACCTGGATACTCTGTTGCGTGGTGCCGACAGCTACATCATCGGTTTCGGTCGCTTGATTCCCTTTGTGTTGCTGGGGCTGCTGGGCACCTCGGAATCGGCCACGGTCTGGGAAGGGGCGATTTTCTGGCTGAGCATCCCGTTGCTGGCGGCGGTGCTAGCGCTGCCCCGATCCTATGTGAGTTACAAGGCCATCGGCCGCTCTCTGGAAGCACTCAATGGTCTGTATCAGAATTCCTCCAGGCATTCGGTGCTGCGACCCGCCGCCGCCGATCTGGCCCGGGGCGTGATCGAGTTCGATGCCGACTGGCCGGTCTGGCCTGCGAAGCTGGTCGAACTGATTCCTGGCCCGCTGGAGAGCCAGCGCGAGGACCTGCACGCGTTGCTGGGCGCTTTCCGGCTGGTACCCGAGCTGGGGCCGAACCCACAGCAGGTCCTGCAGCTGCCCATCGAGCTGGACGGGAGCAATCTCTCTGCCGGACAACGCCTGCGCCTGCAACTGCTGCGCGGGGTGTTTCTGGCCCGTGCCCAGGACGGAACCCTGAATATCGACCACGACCTCTCGGCGTTGGACGCTGCGGCCGCGCTGGCAGTGAAAGACGCCTTGGAGTGCCTGTCCTGGGTAAGCTTCAGCCCATCGGCAGCAAGAGCGATAGCGCAGCGCAAAGGCTCACCCGTGCAGGTTAGTGAGCGGACGGCTTCGACGGTGCCGGCTAACTGCCGGGCACTGGATCGCTTCAGTCTCGGCGATCTGTTCAAGTATTGTGGCTGGGGTGTGCTGATGTTGATGGTGCCGGCGCTGATGATGAGTTATGCCGCCAACCTGACGCTACCAGAGGCAGGCTTCTCGCCTTGGCAGGTTGTGTTGTATGCCGTGGTCGGGGTAGGGGCAGGAATCGCTGCCGGGCTGTTTATCGAGAATCTGTTGCGCAGCCGCTTTTCCCGCTTGTTCACCGATGGCTTGCGAGACATTCGGGTCACTGGCCTGGCCGATGCGCTGCAGGTGGTTTCTCGCGACGTCACCACGACATTCGAACGTATTGCCTGGTATGCCCACGACATTGCCTGGATTATCGCGCTATTGCTGTGCAATGGCGTGGCCTTGTGGATGGGGTTCGGCCTGTTCGGCATCGCGGTGGCGCTGCTGTTCAGCGGCTTGCTGGCGGGGTTGTACCGGCTTTCGATCAACGAGCTATATCGGACCCGGGTGGAAAGCGTTAAGGGATTTGACTCCCTATTGCGCTCGGCCCATGTGACGTTTTCTATTTCCCGGGCCGGTGGCGTGGGTTTTGAACGCATGGGAGATTGGCTAGCGCTCACTCAGCGGGGGACGATAGTCGAGGGGGTGAGGCATTTCTACACCACTCGCATGCGCAGTGTTATCACCCGTACCGTCACGGCAGCCAGTTGCACTTTGCTCAGCGACCTAGTGATTGTTCTGGTGGTCCTGATGGGCTGGCTCTACCGGCCCAGCGATTCGGCTTTTGTGCTCGCGGTCACGGCTTTGTTACTGGTGCGTTCCGATCTGGCCAATGTGTTTTTGGCCGTCACAGGTTTCAAGTCGCAGTCGGTGTCGGTGGAGCGTCTGCAGCATTTTGCCCGGCCCAAAAGCTCGGTGGTCGTGGCGATTGCTGGGCAAAGCCTGAGCATTGCTCCCTTTATTGCTCAACATGCCTATCGTGCCCTGAGCCTGGAACGGAGCCGGTTGTATTCGCTATCGGGGCACTCCGGTTCTGGCAAGAGCGATTACCTCAAGGGCGTGGCCGGTATCACCGACGTGATCATCGAAGAGGCGGGCATGGTGAAGGCCATGACATCAACCTGCTATTACCTGGGCAGTAATTCCCTGGCGCTGCTCGGCGGTGAACCCGGGGCAAGCGGCTGGCTGGATACTTGGCTGAGCGCGTTGCCGGAGGACCGCCATCATCTGTTGTTGCTGGACGAGCCGTTCAGTGCTTTGCGCGCGGAGCAGTTGGCCGAGCGTGTGCAAGCGTTGCACCTTTACGCCGAGCGTAGCGGTAACACCCTGGTGCTGGTGGATCATCGTTGCCGACTGGAAAATGACATAGAGCTCGGCGAGCTGGTAGTTGATTGCCCGGAGCGAGGAAAGACTCATGGATGAGCCGATTCTGTACTTGGGCGACCGGGGGTTTCTTAAACGTTACGGCAGTCCTTACTCGGCGCAACAGGTCGAGGAGATCGCGCGCAGGGTTCTGGCCAAATCCGGACTGGGCCTGGCCAGCGGCGACTGGTCCACAGCCAAGGCTGTCAGCAATGCCTTGGCTGGGGGCGCACGAACGCGGCATATCTATCATTCGCGGTTTTTGCTGCGAGTCACCGAGCAGGCAACGGGGCAGGGCGTCAGTGTCCGTCAGATCCAGGCCAACCCGGAGTACTACTACACGGCTCCTGGATATACTTTCGCCGCCGATGCGCAACAGATAGCCGAAGACCTCGATATCATCCACTACTGCCAGCCGGGCCTAGTGACCCTAGGGGGCGACTGGCTGGACATTCTGCTTGCGCAACAGCAATACGCGCTGCTCGAAGCGATCCTGCAACAGATGGAGGCGGCCATTGCGATTGCCTCGCGAATTCTCCTGGGGTTCCACCCCAGCGCCGGCTTCCTGCAGGTGCTGAGAGAGCGATCGTTCGCCGGCGCCGCGGTGCCGGTCAACCTGCTGAACATGCAATGCCCAAGCTACGCCGGCTACTTGCGCCAAATCAAGGCCCGATCCCGCCTCTACGCCGTGCATTGCCTGGCGGGCGGCGATATTCCGCTGGCGCCTGCGCTGCACTACGCCTTTCATCATCGGCAGGTAGACGCTTGTATCGTCGGCGCTACCCGTACGCGGCATATCGAGGCATTGACGGCCTGCGAGGCTGGCTTCAGGAGTTCGATGAGATGAACGTGATTCTCATGCGCCGTGCGAGGAAGTTCGATGAGGAGTTATTGCAAAACCACCTGCATACGCTGCAGTGCGCACATGGTGACCTGCTAGTTCTGTCCGGGTGCTCGACCTGCTATGCCCCGGTCCTGTCGCTGGCTGGCAGCTTGGGGATCCAGACCCTGGTCTTCGAGCAGGAGTTCTACGATCCGCAGCAGGTCTATGGGGCTCGCAAGATGGATTGGTTGTTCGATTCCTATGCTGGTCGCTACGGTAGCCAGAGCCTCAACACTCTCTACCATGTATTTGCCATCGAACTGGAAGCGATTCTGCACCGGTACAGCGAAAGAACCCTAGTGATCTATCTCGACCAGTTACTGCTCGAAATCGCATATGCCGTACTTGCCGGTCTGCCATTGAAGATGCTCCAAGGCTTTTCGCTGTACCTCGAAGAGCTGAGTATCGCGATCCTCGCCAGGGTTCCGTTCAAGGACGGGTTCCAGACACTGCTGCTGAAATCGAATGTAACGCCGGCGCAAGCCTTCGTCGGCAGGCCCGAATTGAAACTGGTGCGGTAACGCCGTCTGCCTGTTGGAGTGATCGCCGTACCTACCCGTGATTGACGAGAAAAGGAGTGTTCATGGACCCGCAACGCAAGGACTATCTGGCGACAGAGGCGGTCTACACCGGCGATTCACTGCGCATCGGCAACGAGTACGTCATGCATGAGTGGGAGAGGCCACTGATCCGCAGGATGGTCGAGGACCTCAAGCTCACGCCTGATGACCGGCTACTGGAAATCGGCTTCGGTATGGGTATCTCGGCCAGCATCCTGCAGGAGTTCGGCCCGGCGTCCCATACCATTGTCGAGCCCCACCCACAGGTGCTGCTCCAGGCCGAGCGCTGGAAGGGCGTACGTAAGAACATTCAGTTGCACCCCGGCTACTGGCAGCAGCTTGACACCAGCAGCCAGCGTTATTCCGCGATTTTCTTCGATCCGTTCGCCGATGAAATGGCGGCGGTTGACAACGAAAACCTCAGGTTCCTTAAGTTTGCCGCGCAGTCGCTGCTCGATGATGGCGGGCGCCTCGCCCTTTTCTGCATCCGGACCTTGCTGCCGCAGGAGTACCAGCGTGTGATGTTCGAACACTATCGCCGCGTGGAAATCAGTTCCGTGCAGGTTGCGCCCAGGGATACGGCCAACCCCACGGCGGACTTGGACGGAAAAATGATTTCAGTCGTGCTGCACAAATAGCAAAAGCCTCGAGTCAGCCATCCCAGGTCCGCTCGCCGGACATGCTTGGCTCGACATAAAAAACCATTGGTAACAATAACGGTGATAACGGTGAGCAATCTTACAGCGCGTCTTGGCCTAGTCGGCCTTATCTGGTTTTTTGGCAGCCATGCATGGGCTCAGACTCAGGCCCCGACAGCCCCAGCCTCGGCCGCCACCTCCTCCAGCAAAGCAATGACCATCATTTTCGAGCCGCCCAAGGGTCAGGAAGAGGCGTTCCTGCATACCTTCGTCACCTCTCAGGCTGCGCACATGCAGACTTATGCGGGTAAGTCGAAGGAAGGGGTCAAGGTGATCAACCTGATCCCCACCGAACTGGGCGAGCCGCTGATCCACCTGATGATCTACCGCGACCCTGCGACCTTCGAGCGAGCCAAGCGGATATTCGCTTCGCGCGAGGCCATGAGCGGCTATATCGACGGCCATGTGAAAGCCTACGGCGGTTACCACATTCCCAAGGAGTACCTGCGTCACACCAAGGTGTACATGAGCAACGTACTCACTGAGTAGTCGAAGGAATTACTCGGCCGCCGATGCAGCGGCCGATACGCAGAGAGAGTCCAGGCTATGCGCGTGGTTATCGGGGCGTTGTTGATTGGCCTAGTGTTTTTCGCGGTTCCCAGTCTGCAAGCAGGCAGTCGTGGCGAGCTCTTCATGTTGAGCAACGGTTGTATCAATTGCCACGGTTTCGAGGGACAGCGCACGCCGGGGGCGATTCCTTCGCTGGCCGGCCAGCCCGAGGCCTACCTGTACAAGACCCTGGCGGCTTATCGCGACGGCACTCTCAAAGGCACCATCATGAACCGGGCGATGGAAGGGTACGACGACCAGACGCTCAGGCAGTTAGCCGAGTATTACAGCAGCCTGCCGAAAGAATCGCTGGGGGGGGCCTCGTCCCAGGCACACAAACAGGGTGAGCGGCTGTACGCGCAATACTGTTCCAGTTGCCATGAGGAGCAGGCAGATACGCCGTATGTGAGAGGACAGAATGCGCAGTATATGCAAGGAGTGCTGAAGGATATGGTCACAGGCCAACGAACGATGCCAGAGGAAATGACCAGTGCGATGTCTGCCCTCAAAGGCGAGGAGTTGCAGCAGCTTCTGGGGTATCTACAAGGTTGCGCGCAGGGGGCTCTATGTCGATGAACCCACAACGCAGGCTGCTGCTCAGGTGGCTGGCCACGGGCATCGGCGTTTCCTCGATCCAGGCCCTGGCCAGACCTGCGGTGGCCGTGACGGCCCACTCTTATGCGGTAGTGGTGATCGGCGGTGGTTTTGCCGGCGCAACTTTCGCTCGTACTCTCAGGCGCCTGGACGCCAACGTCGGCATCACTCTGGTCGAGCCCAGCCGGCAGTATCACTGCTGCCTGCTGGGGGTTGAATACCTGGTGGGCAAGCGGGACGAAGAAACCCTGGTCTTTGGTTACGAGCAGTTACGAGCCGAGGGCATCGAGGTGGTCCATCAGAAGGCGCGCTTGATCGATGCCAAACGAAAGCAGATCAGGCTCGCGGACGGTTCGGTGCTCGGCTTTGACCGCTGCGTAGTGGCAACGGGTATTGGCTACAAGTACGACAGCATCGCCGGTTACAGCGAGGCGGTGTCCAGTCGTGTACCTCATGCCTGGGGCGGCGGCGAGCAACTGCGCTTGCTCCGGCAGCAACTGGAGGCCATGCCCAACGGCGGCAATGTGCTGATCTCGGTACCCGTGGACGATTACCGCTGCCCACCCGGGCCGTATGAAAGGGCCAGCCTGATTGCCGATTATCTCAAGACCCACAAGCCCGATTCTCGGGTGATCGTCCTGGATGCCAAGCCGCGGTTTGCCAAGCAGGCGCAATTCGAGCAGGCCTGGAAACGTTTCTATGGCTATGGGAGTAAGCAGGCCACCATCCAGTGGGTCGGCGCCTTGCAGGGGGGGACCGTGCTAGGTTTCGACGAAGCCAAGGGGCAGTTGCTGACCGAGGGTGGTCCGGTCAGCGGCCATGTGATCAATATCATTGCGCCCCAACACGCAGATGATTTTTCACGGCACAACGGCCTGGCCGCAGAGCATGGCTGGTGTCCGGTCAACACCCAAACCCTGGAATCCCTGCTAGTACCGGATGTGCATGTGATCGGCGACGCGGCCTACGCCGAGAAACTGCCCAAGTCGGCCTTCGCTGCGACATGCCAGGCCAGGGTCTGTGCCTTGGCCATCCATAGCCAGATGCACGGCCTGGAGCTGCTCAAGCCGCAGTATATGAATGTCTGCTACAGCCTGTGTGGCGACAACTATGGTATCTCGGTGCTCCTGCACTACCAGCATGACGCAGCCAGCAATGTCATCGAGATCCAGACCTTGCGGGTCACACCCCTGGACGCCAGCGATGAAGATCACCGTCGTGAAGCGCTGTCGACCTACAGCATGTTCGACAGCTTGGTCAAAGAGGCATTTGGCTAGACTTGGGACCACTAAGAGGGCTGCGGGACCGAATAAAAACGCCCGATACAATGCATCGGGCGTCGGGAAGAACCAGGTGTAAACCTATTCAGGACTGGATACTGTCGCTTAGGCCGAATGATAAGTCGGCAGCGCAAAGCGGTTCTGGCTTTGCAACATCGAAATCTGCGGCAGTTCGCTGGCTTGTTCAGCCAAGTCACGGCGAATGGCGCTGATGACCCAGGTCAGTTGATCGGCGGTGTGCAACTGCTGATAAGAGATCGAGCGCTTGACCTGTTTACCTTCGCTGTTGCGCAGGGTCAACAGGATACCGCCGTCCGGACGTGGCTGGGTGGTGACGTCGTAGTTGGAGAATACCGAAGCGAATTTATCTTGGATCAGGCTCATGTCTATCAGCTCCATTGGCTCAAGTTGGCAAGCATGGAGTGATAGGTGCAGTGATTGTGCCAGTATTGGATTTTCTAGAAAATCCTTATAAATCAGTCAGTTATAAATTTATAGGATTTTCATTTTCGTGCAATTTGCATGAAGGGCCATCGTGCATCCTGCATTTTGCGCTATCTGCCCGGTGATTTTCCGGGCAGGAGGGGAAGGGCTGTAATGATACTGACCGCCTTTTGCCAGGAAAAATCCCGGTCGGCTGGCAGGCCGTCATCGCAGGCAAGGCGGCTCCCACATTTAAATGGTGGAGTGTCAGGGGGATAGGCATCGGGCGGCCGCCACGGGATACAAAACTTTTCAAATCCCGCGTGTACAGCCAAAGAACCGCTGACGTATTTTCCGCTACACCAGTCGATGTACCTGGACCAGACCAAGAATAAGAAAAGGGACGTCCCTCCATGACTCATCAGCAAGTCGACATGATCACCTGGCGCATGATGCTGCGTAAGGTGCCTGCCATTGTTCGGGCGCTCCCACGGGTGGTGCGCGGCATGCGTGCGGCCAACGTCACCGACCCCAACCAACCCTGCGGCCTGGGCTGGCATTTCGAACAAGCCACCTTGCGTAACCCTGACGGTGCTGCCCTGCTGTATGGGGACAGCGTGATCAGCTACCGCGACGCCAATCAGTGCGCCAATCGCATTGCCCATCACTTGCAGGCCCAGGGCATCCGCAAGGGCGATGTGGTAGCGCTGTTTATCGAGAATCGCCCCGAGTTGCTGCTCAACGTGCTGGCCGTGGCCAAGCTGGGCGGCATCTGCGCCATGCTCAACACGGCGCAAACTCAAGGGGCGCTGGTACACAGCCTGACCCTGGTCAAGCCGGTTGCCATTGTGGTCGGTGCCGAATTGCTGAGCCCTTACGCAGCAGTGCGCGATCAAGTCCAGATCCCGGCCGAGCGCACTTGGTTCGTGGCCGATCAGCCGGGCAGTAGGGTGCCCGACGGCTACATCGACCTGATGGCCGCCAGTGCCGAAAGCCCGGTGGACAACCCGGCGAGTTCCGCGCAGGTGTTCTTCCACGATCCCTGCTTCTATATCTACACCTCCGGCACCACCGGCTTGCCCAAGGCCGGCATCATGAAGCACGGGCGCTGGACCAAAACCGCCGTGAGCTTCGGCAGTATCGCCCTGGACATGGGGCCACAGGACGTCCTCTATTGCACCTTGCCGCTGTACCACGCCACCGGCCTGTGCGTGTGCTGGGGGGCGGCGATTATCGGTGCGTCCGGCTTTGCCATTCGGCGCAAATTCAGCGCCAGCCAGTTCTGGGACGATGCACGCAAGTTCAAGGCGACCACCCTGGGCTATGTCGGTGAGCTGTGCCGCTATCTGCTCGACCAGCCCGCGAGTGCGCAGGACCGTGATAACCAGGTGACCAAGATGGTCGGCAACGGCCTGCGCCCCGGTGTGTGGGCGCAGTTCAAGCAGCGCTATGGTGTGGAGCATATCTGCGAACTGTATGCCGCCAGCGACGGCAATATCGGCTTTACCAACGTGCTGAACTTTGACAACACCATCGGCTTTTGCCTGCAGCATTGGGCGCTGGTGGACTACGCCCATGACACTGGTGAACCGCTGCGCGGCAGCAACGGGTTCATGGTCAAGGTGCCCACCGGCGGGCAGGGCCTGTTATTGGCGCGCATTGATGATAAGTCGCCCTTCGACGGTTACACCGACCCGGAAAAGAACCGCAAAGTGGTACTGACCGACGTATTCGAAAAAGGCGACCGCTATTTCAACACCGGCGACCTGGTGCGCAGCATCGGTTTCGGGCATGCGCAATTTGTCGATCGCCTGGGGGATACCTATCGCTGGAAGGGCGAAAACGTCTCGACCACCGAGGTGGAAAACGTCCTGCTGAAACACCCGCAGATCGCTGAAGTGGTGGCCTATGGCGTCCAGATCGACAACACCAACGGCCGCGCCGGCATGGTCGCCATCACCCCCAGCGAATCCCTGGCCAGCCTGGACATGCGCGAACTGCTGCAATTCGCCCACGGCCAGTTGCCCCCTTATGCGGTGCCGTTGTTTTTGCGGATCAAGGTGAAGATGGAAACCACCGGCACGTTCAAGTACCAGAAAGTGAAGCTCAAGGAGCAAGGGTTCGACCCGGACAAGGCTGGCAATGACCCGGTCTACGCCTGGTTGCCGGGTTCGGACACCTATGTGCCGGTGACCGGGCAATTGCTGGCGCAGATCCAGGGCGGGCAATTCCGTTATTGATTCTGGCTATGGCGGCTTTTGACAAAAAAGCCATGACACCGGGGAACTCCATCGCGACACTGGGCGCCTTAAACAGTTATGTCAGTCGCCTCAGCAAGGAGCCCCCATGTCAGATCAGCCTAAACAAATGACCGAAGACGAAGCCGCCGAGTTTGCCGAGCAAGTCTTCGACGTCGCTCGGCGCGGCGACGCCGCCATGCTTGCCGCACTGTTGGCGAAAGGCCTGCCGGCCAACTTTCGTAATCACAATGGCGACACCCTGTTGATGCTCGCGGCGTACCACGGCCATGCCGAGGCGGTCAAAGTGCTGCTGGAGTTCAAGGCCGACCCCCTGATCGCCAACGACAAGAACCAGTTGCCGATTGCCGGCGCGGCGTTCAAAGGCAATCTGCCGGTGGTCCAGGCGTTGATCGAGGGCGGCACGCCGATTGACGCGGCCTCCTCGGACGGGCGTACGGCCTTGATGATGGCGGCGATGTTCAACCGCGTTGACATGGTTGATTACCTGCTCGGTAAAGGCGCAAACCCCAAGGCCACCGATGCACAAGGCGCGACGGCACTGGCCGCGGCGCAGACCATGGGCGCGGTGGATACGGCGGCGCAGTTGCAGAAACTGGTGTAGGCTACGCGCCCTTCAAAACTTGCCCGTTACAGGATCGCCCCATGAAAACCGCCCTCGTCGAACTCATCAGCAAAATCAGCGCCGGCGTCATGGGGGACGATGAAGTAGCGCGTATCGCCGAAGAAGCGGCCCAGGCCTACGCGGACCCGACGGCGTTCCTGGCGGCCAATCCGGATATCAACTACGACGACAGTTTCCCGATCCCGCTGGGGGAGTGGGTTGTGGTCGGTAGCCTGCCGGACACGGTGTTGTTCCAGGCCGATACCTATGGCGACCTGTTTGCCCAGATCGTTGCGTCGTTCGGTCCGGGCGTGGCGTTCAACCTCAAGCCCAAGCAACTGGCCAAGACCGAAGACCTGACCGCGCTCAACCGCATCCAGATCCAGATGAGCGCCCTGAGCCCCGAAGATGGCGGTTATGTGCTGATGAACTTCAGCCAGTTGCTGGACGACGAGATCCAGGCAGTGCTGGTGTTCGGCAACGACCTGGCGCGGGTACTGGAACTGTGTGCCGAAGTCGGCATCAAGGCCGAACCGTCATTGGAAGCCTTAAAGATTGCCGTACACGTCTGAAATAAAACGGAACCCGCGCCAAGGCTGACTATCCTACAAGTGCATGCCCTCACTTAGGAGCGACACCATGGGTTCCACGTTTAATAGTCTGATTGGCCTGATCATCCTCGCGCTGGATATCTGGGCGATCATCAACGTGTTCAAAAGCGGCGCCAGCACCGGCGCCAAAGTGCTGTGGATCCTGTTGATCCTGCTGTTGCCAGTGCTGGGCCTGATCATCTGGGCTATCGCCGGGCCGCGCGGTAACGTGCGGATCTGAGCCCTAATGCCAGTGTAGGAGCGAGCTTGCTCGCGAAAAACGTCAACGATAACGCGTGCTTCCTGGATGAACGCGGTGACTTTGAGTTTTTCGCGAGCAAGCTCGCTCCTACAACAGCAGATTTGTGTGTCGAAAGTATTCGCCGCACGAAATTTTCACATCCCATCCAAGACAATTCGCCGGCTTTATCCGGCTGCCAGGGCTCTATCTCCAGTGCCCTTAAAGGCAGGGCCGTGCCTTACGTTCAGTAATTAATAGCCTTGCCGGCCTCGATCGGGCACCATTTGTGCCACCGCGTTAACCGCCTACCCCAGCCAGCCTGGGCGAGGGACGGACGCCACTGCATTATTTCGCAACTTAAACTTCCAATGGGTCCTAAAACGACATGGCAAACCCGGACGCCCTGAATCAGCAGCGAGCTTCAAATCGCCTGCTGCAACCGACCGTCAAATCCCATCTGGCGTACACGCTGCTCTGCGCATTGGTCATGATGGTGATGTTTTCCCTGCTGCGCCTGGCGTTGCTGGTCTACAACCGCGAGATGATCCTCGATACGCCGGCCTCGACGTTCCTTGAAGCGTTCGCCAACGGCCTGCGCCTGGACATTCGCCTGGTGATGTACCTGCTGATTCCGCTGCTGTTGGCGCTGTTCAGCGTGCGGGCCATGGCGGCGCGCGGGTTCTTCCGTTTGTGGCTGACCGTCGCGTCCAGCATCGCCTTGTTCCTGGGCTTGATGGAGATGGACTTCTACCGCGAATTCCACCAGCGCCTCAACGGCCTGGTCTTCCAGTATGTGAAGGAAGACCCGAAAACCGTGATGAGCATGCTCTGGTACGGTTTCCCGGTGGTGCGTTACCTGCTGGCCTGGGCCGTGGGCACGCTGATCCTGAGCATGGCCTTCAAGGGCGCTGACCGCGCAACGCGCCCACGGGGCCCGTTCAGCGGCGGCACTATCAGCACGCGCCAGGTGGCGCCATGGTACAGCCGCATCGCAGTGTTCATGGTTTGCCTGCTGGTCGCCGTGGTCGCCATCCGTGGCACCCTGCGCCAGGGGCCACCGCTGCGTTGGGGTGACGTCTACACCACCGATTCGAACTTCGCCAACCAGTTGGGCCTCAATGGCACCCTGTCGCTGATCGCGGCGGCCAAGGCGCGCTTTGGTGAAGACCGCGCCAACATCTGGAAGGCGACCCTGGAACAACCGCTGGCCACCCAGACCGTGCGTGACATGCTGGTGCTGCCGCAAGAGAAGCTGGTAGACACCGACACCGCTGCCGTGCGCCGTGACTTCACGCCACCAGCCGAGAAAACCCTGCCGATCAAGAACGTCGTGGTGATCCTGATGGAAAGCTTCGCCGGTCACTCGGTGGGCGCTTTGGGACGTCCGGGCAATATCACCCCGTACTTCGACAAGCTGACCCACGAGGGCTTGCTGTTCGACCGCTTCTTCTCCAACGGCACCCACACCCACCAGGGTATGTTCGCCACCATGGCCTGCTTCCCGAACCTGCCGGGTTTCGAATACCTGATGCAGACTCCGGAAGGCAGCCACAAGCTGTCGGGCCTGCCGCAGTTGCTCAGTGCGCGTGATTTCGACGATGTGTATGTCTACAACGGCGATTTTGCCTGGGACAACCAGTCGGGCTTCTTCAGCAACCAGGGCATGACCAACTTCATCGGCCGCAATGACTTCGTCGACCCGGTGTTCTCCGACCCTACATGGGGCGTGTCCGACCAGGACATGTTCAACCGTGGCCTGGAAGAACTGAAGGCCCGCGAAGGCGGCAAGCCGTTCTACGCACTGCTGCAAACCCTGTCCAACCACACGCCGTACGCATTGCCGACCCCGTTGCCGGTAGAGAAAGTCACCGACCGTGGCAGCCTCAACGAGCATTTGACGGCCATGCGCTACTCCGACTGGGCCTTGGGACAGTTCTTTGAAAAGGCCCGCAAGGAGCCGTACTTCAAGGAAACCCTGTTCGTGATCGTCGGTGACCACGGCTTTGGCAATGAGCAGCAGATCACCGAGATGGACCTGGGTCGCTTCAACGTGCCGATGCTGATGATTGCACCGGGCATGCGCGAGAAGTTCGGTGAGCGTGACCACACCGTGGGCACCCAGATCGACATCGTGCCGACCATCATGGGCCGCCTGGGCGGCGATACCTTGCACCAGTGCTGGGGCCGCGACCTGCTGAACCTGCCGGAAGGTGACAAGGGTTTCGGCGTGATCAAGCCATCGGGCAGCGACCAGACCGTGGCCTTGCTCACCGGCGACCGCGTACTGGTATTGCCCAAGGAAATGCCACCCAAGTTGTGGGAATACACACTGGGCGCCGAGCCGACTGGCAAGGTGATTCCTGAGTCGCCGGACGAAGCTGTGCTCAAGCAGAAGCTCGAGTCGTTCCTGCAGACCGCGACCAAGAGCCTGCTGGATAACACCGCAGGTGTGGTAGATGGCAAACCGGACTAACTGACCGGCAATAAAAAAGAGGCCCTCTAGAGGGCCTCTTTTTTTTGCTTTCTTACTTGTAGGAGAGAGCTTGCTCGCTCCTACAAAAAGCGTAGCGCGGCGTTTATATCTTGCCGAGCAACAACAGCACCAGCAGAACAACCAGCACCACACCCAGGATACCCGACGGTCCATAACCCCAGTTACGCGAGTGCGGGAACACGGGCAGGCCACCGACCAGCAGCAGGATCAGGATAATAATCAGAATGAGGCTCATGGTTTTATTCCTTATAGGTTCTTTGCAAAAACCGGCTGTTTAACCGTTGGTTCGTCCATGTACAGTGGGACGCCTTACCCATTCCGACTCTGCTACTTCGTAGAAAATTCATTGTTTTTATAAAACATTTTGATGTGACGCTTATTTCTTTTAACGCGTGCGCAACTTGAACTAATCAGTTGAAAAAAATTGAACTTAGTCGATAGGCACGCTTGCGACCGGGCCCGCGGTTTGCCCGGGGCATTCATCACCCTGATGGTGCGTGGGTAGAGCAAAAACCTTCGCTACACTGCCGGTCACTTCTTTCGTGAACCACAAGGCTACCTCCTATGCAAAACCGCATGATGATCACTGGCGCCGGGTCTGGCCTGGGTCGCGAAATCGCTCTGCGCTGGGCCCGTGAAGGCTGGCAGTTGGCGTTGTCTGATGTCAGCGAGCCCGGTTTGCAGGAAACCCTCAAGCAGGTTCGCGAAGCAGGGGGGGA
Source organism: Pseudomonas sp. GW823-FHT02F05 (assembly GCF_058797315.1). NCBI lineage: Bacteria > Pseudomonadati > Pseudomonadota > Gammaproteobacteria > Pseudomonadales > Pseudomonadaceae > Pseudomonas > Pseudomonas sp. GW823-FHT02F05. Next base: position 106,599 of record NZ_JBXAJM010000014.1, on the reverse strand, counting down.
TGGCTTTATCCAGCGCTGTGACGTGCGTGACTACAGCCAGCTCACGGCCTTCGCCCAGGCCTGTGAGGTGAAGCTCGGGGGCATCGATGTGATCGTCAATAACGCCGGCGTGGCCTCGGGCGGGTTCTTCGCTGAACTGTCCCTGGAGGATTGGGACTGGCAGATCGCAATCAACCTGATGGGCGTCGTCAAAGGCTGCAAGGCGTTCCTGCCGCTGCTGGAAAAGAGCAAGGGCCGCATCATCAACATCGCGTCAATGGCAGCGCTGATGCAGGGCCCCGCCATGAGTAACTACAACGTGGCCAAGGCGGGCGTGGTGGCGTTGTCCGAGAGCCTGTTGGTGGAGCTCAAGCAACAGGAAGTGGGCGTGCATGTGGTGTGCCCGTCGTTTTTCCAGACCAACCTGCTCGACTCGTTCCGTGGGCCAACCCCAGCCATGAAGGCTCAAGTGGGCAAGTTGCTTGAGAGTTCGCCCATCTCGGCGGCGGATATTGCCGACTACATTTACCAGCGCGTGGCCGAAGGCGAATTCATGATCCTGCCCCACGAGCAAGGCCGCATGGCTTGGGCGTTGAAACAGAAAAATCCGCAGTTGCTGTATGACGAAATGACCCTGATGGCCGACAAGATGCGCGCCAAGGCGCAGGCTGTTAAGGCCTGATTTGGCTGGGGTCTGTCAGGCAAGTTACCTACCTGTGTAGGAGATGCCTGATTTGCCCGCAAGCCATTGTCGGTCCAGCGCCAAGGGGGCATGGTCGAGGTCCTGTTACTGGAAAAGGACTACCGCCATGCTGGTCTTAAGCCGTGCCATAGGCGAAGCCATCGCCATTGGCGATGACATCACCGTGCATATCCTTGACGTGAACGGCACTCATGTGAAGTTTGGCATCGAGGCGCCGATGGGCGTCAACGTGTACCGCTCCGAGGTGTACCGCAAGATTCTCAAAGGCGAGGGCCAGGCTACCCATCCCGTGCCGGTACCCAACCTTTAGGCGCAGCTTTTCAGTCGAACAGATGCTTGGGCACATCGTGCTTGAGCATCAACTGGCATTGCTCGCTTTCGGGGTCGAAGACGATCAGCGCCTGGCCCTTGGTCAGCGCCTGGCGCACGCGCAGCACGCGGGTTTCCAGGGGCGTGTCGTCGCCATTGTCGGTGCCGTCGCGGGTGACGAAGTCTTCGATGAGGCGGGTCAGGGTGTCGACTTCAAGTGCATCGTAGGGAATCAGCATACAAGCCTCAGGTGTCAGGTCCCGGCGATGCTACTGTGCCGGGACCTTTGTTGCCAGTATCAACTCACCGCGTCAGGACTTCTGGCCGACCAGGCTGTCTACCGATGGCACGCGGGTGTCGCTCTCCATTTGCGTTTCATGCTCGATCTGATGACTGAACCGATCCAGTGAGCCCTGGGCCGGTTGCGCATCGCTGGCAAACACCGGCGGGCTGAGGATGTAAGCGCCCAGCAAGCGGCTCAGGGCAGCCAGGCTGTCTATATGGGTACGCTCGTAACCGTGGGTGGCGTCACAACCGAAGGCCAGCAGGGCGGTGCGTATATCATGGCCGGCGGTGACCGCCGAGTGCGCATCGCTGAAGTAATAGCGGAACAGATCGCGGCGTACCGGCAGGTCGTTCTCCGACGCCAGGCGCAGCAAGTGGCGGGACAGATGATAATCATAGGGCCCGCCGGAGTCCTGCATGGCCACGCTCACCGCGTGTTCGCTGGAGTGCTGGCCGGGGGCGACCGGGGCGATATCGATGCCGACAAACTCACTCACATCCCAAGGCAGGGCGGCCGCTGCGCCACTGCCGGTTTCCTCGGTGATGGTAAACAGCGGGTGGCAGTCGATCAGCAAGGGTTCGCCACTGTCGACAATGGCCTTGAGCGCGGCGAGCAGGGCGGCGACGCCGGCCTTGTCGTCCAGGTGGCGAGCGCTGATATGCCCGCTCTCGGTGAACTCGGGCAGTGGGTCGAACGCCACGTAGTCACCGACGCTGATGCCCAGGGAGTCGCAGTCGGCACGCGTGGCGCAGTAGGCGTCCAGGCGCAGTTCCACATGGTCCCAGCTCACCGGCATTTCATCCACGGCAGTGTTGAACGCGTGCCCGGAGGCCATCAACGGCAATACGCTGCCGCGAATCACGCCGTTGTCGGTGAACAGGCTGACCCGGCTGCCTTCGGCAAAGCGGCTCGACCAGCAGCCCACCGGCGCCAGGGTCAGGCGCCCGTTGTCCTTGATCGCACGCACGGCGGCGCCGATGGTGTCCAGGTGGGCGGAGACGGCGCGGTCAGGGCTGTTTTTCTGGCCCTTGAGGGTGGCGCGAATGGTGCCGCGCCGGGTCATTTCAAACGGAATGCCGAGCTCTTCCAGGCGTTCGGCGACGTAACGCACGATGGTGTCGGTAAAACCGGTGGGGCTGGGAATGGCGAGCATTTCCAGCAGCACTTTTTGCAGGTACGCGAGATCGGGTTCGGGAATGGTTCGGGTCATGGAAACTCCTGATGAGTTGAGGGCGATCGACGCTCTGCGATCGTGCGATCGTTCCCACGTTCTGCGTGGGAATGCCTCAGGGACGCTCTGCGTCCGCTGTGATGACGCAGAGCGTCACAGGCTGCATTCCCACGCGGAGCGTGGTAACGATCGGTAGTCAGGTAGCCGGCTGACTGTGTGGAAACAACAAATCCACAAACTTCTCAGCCGTGGGTTGCGGTTCATGGTTGGCCAGGCCGGCCCGTTCGTTGGCTTCGATAAACACATACTCTGGCTGGTCGGCCGCAGGTACCATCAGGTCCAGGCCGACCATAGGGATATCCAGGGCACGGGCCGCACGCACGGCCGCGTCCACCAGCGTGGGGTGCAGGATCGCCGTGACATCTTCCAGGCAACCCCCGGTGTGCAGGTTGGCGGTGCGTCGCACGGCCAGTTGCACGCCACGGGGCAGGATGCTGTTGTAGTCGTAACCTGCGGCTTTGAGGGTGCGCTCGGTTTCTGCATCCAGCGGGATTTTGCTCTCGCCGTCGGTGGCCGCCTGGCGACGACGGCTTTGCGCCTGGATCAACGCGCGAATCGAATGTTGGCCGTCGCCGATCACTTCGGCAGGGCGACGAATCGCAGCCGCGACCACTTCAAAACCGATCACCAGAATCCGCAGGTCCAGGCCTTCGTGGAAGCTTTCCAGCAACACGCGGCTGTCGAACTGGCGCGCCGCTTCGATCGCCTGCTGCACCTCTTCGATGCTGCGCAGATCCACGGCGACGCCATGGCCTTGCTCGCCATCCAGCGGCTTGACCACGATGCGCTGGTGTTCGTCGAGAAACTCCAGGTTGTCGTCGGCGCTGCCCGCCAACTGTTGCACCGGCACTTGCAGGCCCGCCGCCTTGAGCACCTTGTGGGTGAGGCTCTTGTCCTGGCACAGGGTCATGCTGATGGCGCTGGTCAGGTCGCTCAGGGACTCACGGCAACGCACGCGACGCCCGCCGTGGCTAAGGGTGAACAGGCCCGCATCGGCATCGTCCACTTGCACATCAATACCGCGTCGGTGGGCTTCTTCGACAATGATGCGCGCGTAAGGGTTGAACTCCGCCTGGGGCCCCGGGCCCAGAAACAGTGGTTGATTGATACCGTTCTTGCGCTTGATTGCAAAGGTGGTCAACGCCCGAAAGCCGAGCTTGGCGTAAAGGCTCTTGGCCTGGCGGTTATCGTGCAGCACCGACAAGTCCAGGTAGCTCAAGCCTCGGCTCATGAAGTGCTCCACCAAGTGGCGCACCAACACTTCACCGACGCCAGGGCGCGTGCATTGCGGGTCGACGGCCAGGCACCAGAGGCTGCAACCATTCTCCGGGTCGTGGAAGGCCTTGTGATGGTTGAGGCCCATCACGCTGCCAATCACCGCGCCGCTGTCTTCATCTTCGGCCAGCCAGTACACCGGGCCGCCTTGATGGCGTGGGGTGAGGCGTTCCGGGTCGACAGGCAGCATCCCGCGGCCCTGGTACAGGTGGTTGACCGCTTGCCAGTCGGCCTCGCTCTGCACCCGGCGAATACGAAAGCCGCGAAATACCCGGGTGGCCGGGCGGTAGTCGGTGAACCACAGGCGCAGGGTGTCGGACGGGTCGAGGAACAGTTGCTGCGGGTCAATGCCCAGGATTTGCTGGGGCGCGGCCACGTACAGCGCGATATCGCGCTCGCCAGGCTGCTCGTTGAGCAGTTCCTGGGCCAGGCTTGCCGGGTCGGGAAAGGTGTGGCCGATCAACAAACGGCCCCAGCCGCAATGCACGGCAATCGGGTCGGCGGCCAGTGCGCTGCCGTCTTCGGCCAGGCGCGCTTGCAGGCGCTCGTAGGTCGGCGCCTGGCCCTTGAGTAAGCGTTGGCTGTAAGCCGCGGCATTCGGTTTCATGGATCAGATTCCTTGTTCGCTCAGCCACAGGTTCAGCGCCGCCAACTGCCACAGCTTGGAGCCGCGCAGTGGGGTCAGTTGGCCTTGCGGGTCGGTGAGCAAGCGGTCGAGCATGGCCGGGTTGAACAGCCCGCGGTCCTGGCTCGGGTCCAGCAGCAACTCGCGCACCCAGTTCAAGGTGTCGCCCTGCAGGTGCTTGAGGCCGGGCACGGGGAAGTAGCCTTTCTTGCGGTCGATGACTTCGCTGGGGATGACCCGGCGCGCCGCTTCCTTGAGCACCTGTTTGCCGCCGTCGGGTAGCTTGAACTGGGCCGGCACACGAGCCGACAGTTCTACCAGGCGGTAGTCGAGAAACGGCGTGCGCGCTTCCAGGCCCCAGGCCATGGTCATGTTGTCGACGCGTTTGACCGGGTCGTCCACCAGCATCACCGTGCTGTCCAGGCGCAGGGCCTTGTCCACCGCTGCGTCGGCGCCCGGCATTGCAAAGTGCTCGCGCACGAAATCGCCAGCAGCGTCGTTGGCGGTCAGCCATTGGGGCGCGACGGTCGCCGCGTAGTCGTCGTAGCTGCGGTCGAAAAACGCCTCGCGGTAGGCCGCGTACGGGTCGCTGGCACCGTCCACTTGCGGGTACCAGTGGTAACCGGCGAACAGTTCATCGGCGCCCTGGCCGCTCTGCACCACTTTGCAATGCTTGGCCACTTCCCGCGACAGCAGGTAGAAGGCGATGCAGTCATGGCTGACCATCGGCTCGCTCATGGCGCGGAAGGCGGCCGGCAGTTGCTCGATGATCTCGCTTTCGGCGATGCGCAGTTGGTGGTGATGGGTGCCGTAGTGTTTGGCGATCAGGTCTGAGTACTGGAACTCGTCGCCACGTTCGCCGCCGGCGTCTTCAAAGCCGATGGAAAAGGTCGACAAATCCTCCACGCCCACTTCACGCAGCAGGCCGACGAGCATGCTCGAGTCGACGCCGCCGGACAGCAGCACCCCCACATCCACCGCCGCACGTTGGCGAATGGCCACGGCTTCGCGGGTGCTGTCGAGCACGCGGTCGGTCCAGTCTTCCAGGGTCAGGTGTTTTTCGTCCTCATGGGGCCCGTAGGGCAGGGTCCACCAGGTTTTCTGTTCGGTCTTGCCGCTGGCGTCGATGCGCATCCAGCTGGCGGGCGGCAGCTTTTCGATGCCGGCCAACAGCGTGCGCGGCGCAGGGACCACGGCGTGGAAATTCAGGTAGTGGTTGAGGGCGACCGGATCGAGGATCGGGTTGATATCCCCACCCTTGAGCAACGCTGGCAACGCCGAGGCGAAACGCAGGCGCTGGCCGGTGCGCGACAGGTACAAGGGCTTCACACCGAGACGGTCACGAGCGATGAACAGACGCTGGGCATCACGCTCCCAGATGGCGAAAGCGAACATGCCGTTGAGCTTGGGCAGCAGCGCTTCGCCCCAGGCGTGATAACCCTTGAGCAACACTTCGGTGTCGCCACCGGAATAGAAGGCGTAACCCAGGGCTTCCAGCTCTTGGCGCAGCTCCGGGAAATTATAGATAGCGCCATTGAACGCCAGGGACAGCCCCAGATGGGCGTCGACCATCGGTTGGGCAGAGCCGTCCGACAGGTCCATGATCTTCAGGCGGCGGTGGCCCAGGGCAATCGGCCCTTGGGCATGAAAGCCCCAGGCGTCGGGGCCTCGGGGGGCGAGGTGGTGCGTGATGCGTTCTACGGCTGCCAGGTCGGCAGGTTGATGATCAAAGCGTAACTCGCCAGCTAGTCCACACATAAATTCCTTACCGGTTTTTCCGTTGGGGAGGGGTCAATACTCAATACGCCCAAAAGGGCGCGTACCCAGAAACTGACCCAGTGCTATGCGTGGAGTTTTAGACCGATAAGTTATAAGGCAGATAGCCGCCTTGCCTTTAATCCGGCTTTTTTTGTGCAGCGCCTTGGCCTCGCACCAACGCGCGCAGGGCAAATCGATTGGGGTGGCAAGCCTCGGCTACGCTGGTGGGCACTGGCAGGGGCTCATCACTCAGCCATGCAGCCAGCAGTTCGCCGCACAACGGCGCAGTGATCAGGCCACGCGAGCCATGGCCGCTATTGAGAAACAGCCCCGGCAGCCACGGGCAGGGCGTTTGCGGCACTTGCCGGGCGTCTTTGCCCAGTACCGCATAAGCCTGCTGAAACGCCGCATGGTCGGCCAATGGCCCAACGATGGGCAGGTAGTCGGGGCTGGTACAACGAAACGCGGCACGGCCTTCCAGTTGTTCGGCCGCCAGGCGGTCGGCACCCAGGCGCTGCAGCAGGTCGGTAGACATCTCGCGCAGCATCTGCAGGTTGCCGCTGTGTTCGGCGGGCGTGGGCGTGAGGTCTTGATTGTTGAAGTCAAAACTGGCGCCCAGGGTGTGTTCGCCAAGCCGGGCCGGCGCGACGTAGCCCTCGGCACAGACCACCGTGGCCAGCGCTTTACTCGCGCAGGTTTGCGCCAGCCGAGTTATCTGCCCGCGGATGCGCTTGAGCGGTATGTCAGCACTGAAGGGGAAACGCTTGATCTCCGCAGCCCCGGCGAGCACCACGACACTGGCGCTGGCCAACACGCGGTCACCGGCGCGGGCTTGCCATTGGTCGTCGAGCCGGTGCAGTTCCAGTGCCTCGTGGTGGGTGAGCACTTCAATCAGGGGATGCGTTGCCTGCCATTGGCACAGTGCAGGTGGATGCACCCAACCGCCCTGTGGAAAAAACAACCCGCCGTGAGCCAGTTGGACTCCTGCCTTGTGCTGCGCCTGCTCGCGGTCCAGCAGGTGAAGCAGGTCTGGAGCGAAGGCATTTGCCAATTGAGCCTGACGCTGGCTCTCCTTGGCATCAAACGCCAGTTGCAACACGCCACAGCCGTCCCAATCGACACCTCGGTGCAAGTGTTCCAGCAGGCGTCGGGTGTGGCCAAAACCGCTGACTATCAGCTGGGACAAGGCCGTGCCATGGGCCGAAAGCTTGAGGTACAACACACCCTGTGGGTTGCCCGACGCTTCCTGTGCCAAGCCGGCGTGGCGCTCCAGAAGGCTGACACGCCAACCCCTGGCGGCCAGGCTGGCGGCGGTCGCGCACCCGGCCAGGCCACCGCCGATGACCAGGGCATGACGTTCTCCCTCGATGGCGGGTGGCCGGGCGAACCAGGGTTTACGTGGGGCCGGCGCGGGTAAGTCGGCGGGCCAACCGACAAACTCCCCACGCAGGATCTCCCACTTATGGCCGATGCCTGGCGTGCGTTTCATCTTGAACCCGGCGGCATTGATCAACCGCCTTACCCAGCCGGTGCTGGTGAAGGTGCTGATGGTCGAGCCCGGTGCCGCCAGGCGCGCCAGGTGGGCGAACAGCTCGGCGGTCCACATGTCGGGGTTTTTCGCCGGGGCGAACCCGTCGAGAAACCATGCATCGACCTGGGCGTCCAGTTGCGGCAATTGTTCCAGCGCATCGCCGATCAACAGGGTCAGGGTCACGCGGCCGTTGTCCAGTACCAGGCGTTGGAAACCCTGGTGGATGGCAATGTATTGCGCCAGCAGTTGCTCGGCCAAGGGTTGCAGTTCAGGCCAGAGGGCGAGGGCGCGTTGCAGGTCGGCATGGCTGAGGGGGTACTTTTCCACGCTGACGAAGTGCAGCCGCGCACCGGCGACTGCGTGCTGTTCGAACAACTGCCAGGCGCAGAGGAAGTTCAAGCCGGTGCCGAAGCCAGTTTCACCAATCACCAGGCGCCCACCTGCGGGCAAGGCGGCGAAGCGTTCCTGCAAGCGGTTCTGCTCCAGGAACACGTAGCGGGTTTCTTCCAGGCCCGACTGGTCGGAGAAATACACGTCGTCGAATACCCGCGAATGCGGGCGGCCTTGGTCATCCCAGTCGAGCTGGGCGTGGGTGATGGGGTTCATGGCGGCTCATAAAATGAAAGCGGGCAAAGGCAAGGCGGCCATTCTAGCCGATCAACCGGCGTTGAATTGATCCATGGCAAGGCTGGGTTGTATTTCCTTGCGCGTGTCGGGGCCCAATCCGCTAGTCTTGAGCCATCTTGAAACGGAGCTGCCCATGTTCGAATCCGCCGAAATCGGTCACGCCATCGACAAAGACACCTACGACGCCGAAGTGCCGGCCTTGCGTGAAGCCTTGCTGGAAGTTCAGTACGAGCTGCAACAGCAGAAACGCTTCCCGGTGATCATCCTCATCAACGGCATCGAGGGCGCGGGCAAGGGTGAAACCGTCAAGCTGCTCAATGAATGGATGGACCCGCGCCTGATCGAAGTGCGCACCTTCGACCAGCAGACCGACGAAGAACTGGCGCGTCCACCGGCCTGGCGCTACTGGCGGCAACTGCCGGCCAAGGGCCGCATGGGCATTTTCTTCGGCAACTGGTACAGCCAGATGCTGCAAGGCCGCGTGCATGGGCAGATCAAGGATGCGCGCCTGGACCAGGCCATCGCCGGCGCCGAACGTCTGGAAAAGATGCTCTGCGATGAAGGTGCGCTGATCTTCAAGTTCTGGTTCCACCTGTCCAAAAAACAGATGAAGGCGCGCCTCAAGGCCCTGGCCGACGACCCGCTGCACAGCTGGCGCATCAGCCCATTGGACTGGCAGCAGTCCAAGACCTACGACAAGTTCGTGCATTTCGGTGAGCGTGTGCTGCGCCGCACCAGCCGCGATTACGCGCCGTGGCATGTGATCGAAGGCGTCGACCCCCATTACCGTGGGCTGACCGTGGGCAAGATCCTGCTCGATGGGCTGCAAAGTGCCCTGAAGCAGGCCAAGGTCAAGGCCAGCGGCATGAACCCGGCGCCGTTGCTTGCCTCGGTGGACCAAAAGAGCCTGCTCGACAGCCTCGACATGACCCTGCGCCTGGACAAGGACGACTATGAAGAGCAACTGATTACCGAACAGGCGCGCTTCTCTGGCCTGATGCGCGACAAACGCATGCGCAAGCACGCGCTGGTAAGCGTGTTCGAGGGCAACGACGCGGCGGGCAAGGGTGGGGCGATCCGTCGAGTGGCGGCAGCACTGGACCCGCGCCAGTACCACATCGTGCCGATTGCCGCGCCCAGCGAAGACGAACGGGCCCAGCCTTATCTATGGCGGTTCTGGCAGAAAATCCCGGCGCGCGGCATGTTCACCGTGTTTGACCGCTCCTGGTACGGTCGCGTGCTGGTGGAACGCATCGAAGGCTTCTGTACCCCTGCGGACTGGATGCGCGCCTATGGCGAGATCAATGACTTCGAAGAGCAACTGCGCGATGCGGGGGTGATCGTGGTCAAGTTCTGGCTGGCCATCGACAAGGAGACGCAACTGGAGCGCTTCCAGGCTCGTGAAGAAATCCCCTTCAAACGCTTCAAGATCACCGAAGACGACTGGCGCAATCGCGACAAGTGGGACGACTACCGCGCGGCAGTGGGCGATATGGTTGACCGCACCAGCACCGAGGTGGCGCCCTGGACTCTGGTCGAGGCCAACGACAAGCGCTGGGCGCGGGTCAAGGTGCTGCGCACCATCAACCGTGCGCTGGAAGAAGCGTTTGATAAAAGCGACAAGCACGACAAGAAGAAAAAGAAATAGCCTGTAGGAGCGAGCTTGCTCGCGAAAAACGTCAACGATAACGCGTGCTTCCTGAGTGAACGCGGCGCCTATTAGTTTTTCGCGAGCAAGCTCGCTCCTACAGAGGCCCCATGCTTTTGCATCCACGCAGTGAATGATCATCGCGGTCGGCCAGGCCTGGATCTATCCTCGATCCACAACCACAAGATCGAGGTAGACCATGCGTGAAGTAGTGATCGTCGACAGCGTGCGAACCGGCCTGGCCAAATCCTTTCGCGGCAAGTTCAACCAGACCCGCCCCGATGACATGGCGGCCCATTGTGTCAATGCGCTGCTGGCCCGCAACGGTATAGATCCGGCGACGGTGGAAGACTGCATCGTCGGTGCCGGCTCCAACGAAGGCGCCCAGGGCTATAACATCGGGCGTAACGTGGCGGTGCTCTCGCAACTGGGCACCGGTACGGCGGGCATGACCCTCAACCGCTTCTGTTCGTCGGGCTTGCAGGCGATTGCCATTGCCGCCAACCAGATCGCTTCGGGCTGCAGCGACATCATTGTTGCCGGTGGCGTGGAGTCCATCAGCCTGACCATGAAGAGCGTCAACACCGATAACCTGATCAACCCGCTGCTTAAGGAACAGGTGCCGGGCATTTACTTCCCCATGGGCCAGACCGCCGAAATCGTTGCGCGCCGCTATCACGTCAGCCGCGAAGATCAGGACCTTTACGCGCTGCAAAGCCAGCAGCGCACCGCCCAGGCCCAGGCTGATGGCTTGTTCAACGATGAAATCGTGCCGATGGCGGTCAAGTACAAGGTCGAGGACAAGAACACTGGCGCGGTGCAGATCCTGGATGGCGTGGTAGACCGGGACGACTGCAACCGCCCGGACACCACCCTGGCCAGCCTCAGCGGCTTGAAGCCGGTGTTTGCCGAGGATGGCTCGGTGACTGCAGGTAACTCCTCGCAGCTCTCCGACGGTGCGTCGATGACCCTGGTGATGAGCCTGGAAAAAGCTCTGGAACTGGGGCTCAAGCCCAAGGCGTTCTTCCGTGGCTTTACCGTGGCCGGTTGCGAGCCGGACGAGATGGGCATCGGCCCGGTGTTCTCGGTGCCCAAGTTGCTCAAGGCCAAGGGGTTGCAGGTGGCGGATATCGACTTGTGGGAACTCAATGAGGCCTTTGCTTCCCAGTGCCTTTACGCGCGCAATCGCCTGGAGATCGATAATGCCAAATACAACGTCAACGGCGGCTCGATTTCCATCGGCCACCCGTTCGGCATGACCGGCTCGCGGCAGGTGGGGCACCTGGTGCGCGAACTGCAACGGCGCAACCTGCGTTACGGGGTTGTCACCATGTGCGTGGGGGGTGGGATGGGCGCCACCGGACTCTTCGAAGCCGTACGCTGAGTCAGGTTGGAATACGGCCAATGTGGGAGCTGGCTTGCCTGCGATTGCGGTGGGTCAGCGACAGATTGGACACAGATAAATCGCCATCGCAGGCAAGCCAGCCCCCACCTTCAAGACTGTGACGTATCCGAACTCAGTGACTTGCCCCTAGAATGCCTGCTCCACTTCCTCTGGCATCTGGGGCACTCATGCACATCTCTTCCGGCCGCTGGGTCTACGGTTTCTTCCTGACCCTGCTGACCGCGTTTCTGTGGGGCATTCTCCCGATCAAGCTCAAGCAAGTGTTGCAGGTGATGGACCCGATCACCGTGACCTGGTTTCGCCTCATGGTAGCGGGCACGTGCCTGTTCGTTTACCTGGCCGCCACCAAACGCCTGCCCAGCCGCAAAGTGCTTGGCCCCAAGGGTGGGTGGCTGGTGGGCATGGCGGTGTGTGGCCTGGTGGGCAACTACGTGCTGTACCTGGTTGGCCTGAAAATGCTTAGCCCCGGCACGGCGCAGTTGGTGGTGCAGATGGGCCCGATCTTTCTCATGGTTGCCAGTGTGTTTGTGTTCAAGGAGCGCTTCAGTCTGGGGCAGGGGGTGGGGCTGATGGTGCTGATCGCAGGCTTTGGCTTGTTTTTCAACCAACGCCTGGTGGAGTTGCTGACGTCCATGGGTTCTTACACCGCCGGTGTGCTGACGATCCTGCTCGCCACCACCATCTGGGTGTTCTATGCACTGGGGCAGAAGCAGTTGCTGACGGTATGGAATTCATTGCAGGTGATGATGGTGATCTACCTGTCGTGCGCGGTGTTGCTCACGCCTTGGGCGCACCCGCTGGAGGCGTTGCAGTTGAGCCCGTTGCAAGGCTGGCTGCTGCTGGCGTGCTGCATGAATACGCTGGTGGCCTACGGCGCATTTGCCGAAGCCCTGGCGCATTGGGAAGCCTCGCGGGTCAGTGCGACCCTGGCGTTGACGCCGTTGGTGACCTTTGTGGCGGTGGCAGTGGCGGCCTGGCTGTGGCCGGACTATGTGCAAGCCGAAGAGATCAATGCCTTGGGGTATGTGGGGGCTTTGGTGGTGGTGACTGGCTCGGCGATGGTCGCGCTGGCGCCTTCGCTGCTCGCCGGGCTCAGGGCCCGGCGGCTGCGGATGTCGGTTTAAGCGCCGAGCATGTTTTCCGGGCGCACCCACTGGTCAAACTCGGCATCGGTGAGATAGCCCAGCTCCAGTGCAGCCTCACGCAGTGTCAGCCCTTCGGCGTAAGCCTTCTTGGCGATTTCGGCTGACTTGTCGTAGCCGATATGGGGGTTGAGGGCGGTGACCAGCATCAGTCCGCGTTCCAGGTGCTGGGCCATTTGCTCGGCGTCGGGTTCAAGACCGGCAATGCAATGCTCCTGGAAGTTGTTGCAGCCATCGGCCAGCAGGCGGATCGACTCCAGCAGGTTGTGGATGATCACCGGTTTGTACACGTTCAACTGCAAGTGCCCTTGGCTGGCGGCCATGCCGATGGTCACGTCGTTGCCCAGCACCTGGCAGGCCAGCATCGACAGCGCTTCGCATTGTGTGGGGTTGACCTTGCCGGGCATGATCGAACTGCCCGGTTCGTTGGCCGGCAACTTGACTTCGGCCAGCCCGGCGCGAGGGCCCGAACCCAGCAGGCGCAGGTCGTTGGCGATCTTCATCAGCGCCACGGCCAGGGTTTTCAGCGCGCCGTGCAGGGTCACCAGCGGCTCATGGCCGGAGAGGGCGGCGAATTTGTTCGGCGCGGTCACAAAAGGTAAACCCGACAACGCGGCCAGCTCGGAAGCAATCGCCTCGCCAAAGCCATGGGGGGCATTGAGGCCGGTGCCGACGGCGGTGCCGCCCTGGGCCAGCTCGCACACCGCGGGCAGGGCGCTGCGGATCGCACGCTCGGCGTAATCGAGCTGGGCGATAAACGCCGAAAGTTCCTGGCCGAAGGTGATCGGTGTGGCATCCATCATGTGGGTACGGCCGGTCTTGACCAGCTTCATATGCCGCGCGGCCAATTCTGCCAGCCCACCGGACAAGGTGGCGATTGCCGGCAGCAGTTGCTTGTTCACCGCTTGCACCGCAGCAATGCTCATGGCGGTGGGGAAGCAATCGTTGGAACTCTGGGAACGGTTGACGTGATCGTTGGGGTGCACCGGGCTCTTGCCGCCGCGGTTGTTGCCGGCCAGTTCGTTGGCGCGGCCAGCGATCACTTCGTTGGCGTTCATGTTGCTCTGGGTGCCACTGCCGGTCTGCCAGACCACCAGCGGGAACTGGTCGTCATGCTGGCCGTCCAGGACTTCGTCGGCAGCCTGCTCGATCAGGCGGGCAATATCGGCGGGCAAGTCGCCGTTGCGGTCGTTGACCCGCGCCGCAGCCTTCTTGATCAGGGCCAGGGCATGCAATACCGCCAGCGGCATGCGCTGCTCGCCAATCGCGAAATTGACCAGCGAACGTTGGGTTTGCGCGCCCCAATAGGCGTCATCAGGGACCTGTACTTCCCCCAGGCTGTCGGTTTCGATACGGCTCATCGGTCACCCTCCTTATGCAGTCGTGATTGGTCAGTTTAGGCCCTGGCGGCCAGCGTGGGTTCCCTAAAAGCGCATTTGTGCCATCGCGCCCCGTGAAACCGGGGCTTGCCAAGGAGTGGGGTTGAGCCGCGAGGTTTTTTAGGCGCAGAATGGTCGCCCTTGGGGTCTTACCTCGCCTGCTAGAAAAGGAAACTCGATGACTCGTCTTCGTGCCATCTGTACCGCGGTTGCTCTGGTTTGTGCCAGCGGCCAGGTTCTTGCCGATACCGCCAGCCACAACGCCAGTGCCGAAGCCTTCCTTACCCTGGCCCATGCTGACAAGCTGGGGACCCCGGTGTACATGCAAGTGCAGCAAATGTTCGCCCAGCGTTTCGAACAGACCAAGGCGCCTGCCGCCAAGCAGTCGGTACTGGACAGCTACCAGGCCAAGGCCAACGCCGCTCTGGACCAGGCCATCGGCTGGCCGAAGCTCAAGCCTGACATGGTCAAGCTCTACACCACCAACTTCAGCGAATCCGAGCTCAAGGACCTGGTAGCGTTCTACCAGTCGCCACTTGGCAAGAAAGTCCTGGAAAAAATGCCCCAGTTGACCCAGCAATCGGCCCAGATGACCCAGGCCAAGCTGGAAAGCGCCGTACCGGTGGTGAACAAGCTGTTGGAAGACATGACCAACGAGCTGGCGCCAAAAGCCGCCGCACCGGCCAAGAAGAAGTAAGCAGGAATGACCATGCAACAGCGTATCGAAACGGCCCTTGCCGCCCTGGCCCCGGAACACTTGAGCGTGCTGGATGAAAGCCACATGCACAGCCGTGGGTTGCAGACCCACTTCAAGGCCGTGCTGGTCAGCCAGCAGTTCGAGGGGCTCAACCGCGTCAAGCGCCACCAGAAGGTCTACGCCACCCTGGGTGATCTGATGAGCGAATTTCATGCGCTGGCGCTGCATACCTATACGCCCGAAGAATGGGCGACAATCGGCGCAGCCCCGGCCTCGCCGACTTGCGCCGGCGGACATTGACGGGGGAACCCTGATAGAATCCGCAACGCGCCGCTTAGCCGGCGCGTTTTTTTTGCATCCGGTTCACCCCTTACGAGGGTAGCCACCTGGAGAGAACACCCATGACTCAACCGATTGTCGTGGCGGCACTGTACAAGTTCGTCACCCTCGAAGATTACGTCGCCCTGCGCGAGCCCCTGTTGCAGGCGATGGTCGATAACGGCATCAAAGGCACCTTGCTGATCGCCGAAGAAGGCATCAACGGCACCGTTTCCGGCAGCCGCGAAGGCATTGATGGCCTGATGGCCTGGCTCAAGAAAGACCCACGCATGGTCGACATCGACCACAAAGAGTCTTACTGCGACGACCAGCCGTTCTACCGCACCAAGGTCAAACTCAAGAAAGAGATCGTGACCCTGGGTGTCGAAGGCGTGGACCCGAACAAAAAGGTGGGTACCTACGTCGACCCGCAGGATTGGAACGCGCTGATCAGCGACCCGGAAGTGTTGTTGATCGACACCCGTAACGACTACGAAGTGTCCATCGGCACCTTTGAAGGCGCAATCGACCCGAAAACCACCAGTTTTCGAGAATTTCCCGACTACATCAAAGCCAACTTCGACCCGGCCAAGCACAAGAAGGTCGCCATGTTCTGCACTGGCGGCATTCGCTGTGAGAAGGCGTCGAGCTACATGCTCAGCGAAGGCTTCGATGAGGTCTACCACCTCAAGGGCGGTATCCTGAAGTACCTCGAAGAGGTGCCCCAGGAAGAAACCAAATGGCAGGGCGACTGCTTTGTGTTCGACAATCGCGTGACCGTGCGCCACGACTTGAGCGAAGGCGACTACGATCAATGTCATGCCTGCCGCACACCCGTGAGCGTAGAAGACCGCGCCTCCGAGCATTACGTGGCGGGCATCAGTTGCCCCCATTGCTGGGATAAGCTGCCGGAGAAGACCCGTCGCAGTGCGATCGACCGCCAGAAGCAGATCGAACTGGCCAAGGCCCGCAACATGCCGCACCCGATTGGTTACAACTACAAGCAAACCCCTTCCGAGGCCTGAGCCATGTCTGCGCGCCTGCTCTATGTAATGGACCCGATGTGTTCCTGGTGCTGGGGCTTTGCCCCGGTGGCACAAGCGCTGGTGGAGCAGGCCCAGGCGGCCGGCGTGGACGTGCACCTGGTGGTGGGCGGCTTGCGCACCGGCAGCGGCGCGGCGCTGGAGCCGACTACCCGGCGCTACATCCTTGAACACTGGCAGGCCGTCACCGACGCCACCGGCCAGCCTTTCAAGCGTGACGGCGCGCTGCCCGACGGTTTTGTCTACGACACGGAGCCGGCGTGCCGCGCTATCGTCACCGCACGCAGCCTGGCTCCGGATTGCGCCTGGAAGCTGCTGGGGCTGATCCAGCGTGCGTTCTATGTCGAAGGCCGGGACGTGACCCTCGCCCATGTGTTGGTTGAGCTGGCCGAGCAGGCCGGCATTCCACGTATCGAGTTTGCCGGCGAGTTCGACCGTGCCGAGCAGCACGCCGCCACGGCGGCCGATTTCACTTGGGTGCAAGACCTGGGCATTGCCGGGTTCCCGACCCTGCTGGCCGAGCGCAACGGCCAGTTGGCCTTGCTGACCAATGGTTACCAGCCGCTGTCCGAGCTGTCGCCGTTACTGGGTCGATGGCTGGAGCGAGCTGCCTGTGTATGAACAGCCTCCACGCACCGACCGCCTGACCTGGGCAGAAATCCGCCGCCTGGCCCTGCGCCACAAGAAATCCCTGTGGGTTGCCAACGGCGTCGCCGTGCTCGCCACCCTGTGCAGCGTGCCTATCCCGCTGTTGTTGCCGTTGCTGGTGGACGAAGTGCTGCTGGGCCATGGCGATGCCGCCCTCAAGGTGATGAACCACGCGCTGCCCCTGGGTTGGCAAAAAGCCGCTGGCTATATCGGCCTGATGCTCTTGGTCACCCTGGCCCTGCGCTGCGGCGCGCTGGTGTTCAACGTGGTGCAGGCGCGGCTGTTTGCGCGCTTGGCCAAGGACATGGTGTACCGCATCCGCGTGCGCCTGATCGAGCGTCTCAAGCGTATCTCTCTGGGTGAGTACGAAAGCCTGGGCAGCGGTACGGTCACCACTCATCTGGTGACCGACCTGGACACGCTGGACAAATTCGTGGGTGAAACCCTCAGTCGCTTCCTGGTGGCGATGCTGACCCTGGTCGGCACCTCGGCGATCCTGGTGTGGATGCATTGGCAACTGGCGTTGTTGATCCTGTTGTTCAATCCGTTGGTGATCTACGCCACGGTGCAATTGGGCAAGCGCGTCAAGCACCTCAAGAAGCTGGAAAACGACAGTACTTCACGCTTTACCCAGGCGCTGACTGAAACCCTCGATGCCATCCAGGAAGTACGTGCCGGCAACCGCGAAGGCTTTTTCCTCGGGCGGCTGGGCCAGCGTGCTCAGGAAGTGCGTGACTACGCCATTCATTCCCAGTGGAAAACCGACGCGTCGAGCCGCGCCAGTGGCTTGCTGTTCCAGTTCGGTATCGACATCTTCCGCGCCGCGGCCATGCTCACCGTGCTGTTTTCCGACCTGTCCATCGGCCAGATGCTCGCGGTGTTCAGTTACCTGTGGTTCATGATTGGCCCGGTGGAACAACTGCTGAACCTGCAATACGCCTATTACGCGGCGGGCGGCGCGCTGTCGCGCATCAACGAGCTGCTGGCGCGTGCCGATGAGCCGCAATACCCAGGCGGCGCAGACCCGTTCAGCGGGCGCGAGACGGTCGGCATCGAAGTGCGTGGCCTCGACTTTGGCTACGGCGAAGACTTGGTACTCAACCAGTTGAACCTGGCCATCGCACCGGGTGAAAAGGTGGCAATTGTCGGCGCCAGCGGCGGCGGCAAAAGCACCCTGGTGCAACTGTTGCTGGGGCTCTACACGCCGCAGGCCGGCAGCATTCGCTTTGGCACTGCCACCCAGCAGGAGATCGGCCTGGAGACCATCCGCGAGAACGTCGCGGTGGTGCTGCAACACCCTGCGCTGTTCAACGATACCGTGCGCGCCAACTTGACCATGGGCCGCACCCGCACCGATCAAGCCTGCTGGCAGGCGCTGGAAATCGCCCAACTGGATGCTACTGTCAAGGCATTGCCCTTGGGCCTGGACAGCGTGGTCGGGCGTTCGGGCGTGCGCTTTTCCGGTGGCCAGCGGCAACGCCTGGCGATTGCCCGCATGGTGCTCGCCGAGCCTAAAGTGGTGATTCTGGACGAGGCCACGTCTGCATTGGATGCGGCGACCGAGTACAACCTGCACCAGGCACTGGCGCGGTTTCTCAGCGGGCGTACTACACTGATCATCGCTCACCGGCTGTCTGCGGTGAAGCAGGCTGACCGAGTGTTGGTGTTCGATGGCGGGCACATCGCCGAGGATGGCGACCATCAGCAGTTGATTGCCGATGGTGGGTTGTACGCCAAACTGTACGGACACTTGCAACAAGTACGTTGATTTAGCTTAGGCTGTGCTATCGGGAGCGGATTTTCGCGTGCGTATTAAGCTGTGCATGTGTAAGGGACTTCATGAAGCAAAAGCGGACTCTCGGAACGCCACGCCTGTTGGGTATTGTCTGGCCCTTCATCGCCGTCGTGTTGTTCCAGGCATTGTTAGGCTGCGTCAGTCTCTACGTGCTTTCGGCAGTGCGGGGTTATGTGGCGGGCGAAAGCCTGTGGTCCAAGGGCCAGAAGGATGCCATCTACTACCTGACCCTCTACGCCGATAACCGCAACGACGCCACCTACCTCAAATACCAGCAGGCCATTGCCGTGCCCCAGGGTGGGCATGAATTGCGCATTGCCCTGGACCGTCCCAATCCAGACATGGAGGCCGCGCGCCTGGGTATTCTCAAGGGCGGCAACCATCCGGACGACGTTTCCAGCCTGATCTGGCTGTACCTCAACTTCCGCCATTTCAGCTACCTGGAAAAAGCCATTGAGCTGTGGACGGTGGGCGACGGCTATCTGCTGCAGTTGGATGAGCTGGCCCAGGAGATGCACGGCGCCATTACCTCCGGCTACGTCAGCAGTGACGATGTCCATAGCTGGAAGGCGCGCATCACGGCCATCAATGAAGGGGTGACGCCCGCCGCCAAGGCGTTCAGCGATGCCCTGGGCGAAGGTTCGCGGATGATCCTGCGCCTGTTGTTGATCACCAACCTGGCGACGGCCTTGGGCCTGATCGTGTTGGCGCTGCTGCGCACCCACAAGCTGCTGGCCCAGCGTCATGCCTTTGCCGATGCGCTGCAAGCGGAGAAGGAGCGGGCGCAGATTACATTGGAGTCGATTGGCGACGGGGTGATTACCACCGATGTCGACGGGGCCATTGCCTATATGAACCCTGCCGCTGAAGCCTTGACCCACTGGCGCTCGGAGCAGGCCCAGGGCCTGCCGCTGGCGGCGTTGTTCAAGCTTTTGAATGAAAACGCCGAGCCCGACGGATTCACCCTGATTGAGCACATCGTCAAGGGCCAGTTCAGCGGCGGCAGCGAGCATTCCAAGCTGATCCAGCGCCTGGACGGCAGCACGGTCTCGGTCACCCTGGTGGGCGCGCCGATCCGC
Source organism: Pseudomonas sp. GW823-FHT02F05 (assembly GCF_058797315.1). Classification (NCBI taxonomy): domain Bacteria; kingdom Pseudomonadati; phylum Pseudomonadota; class Gammaproteobacteria; order Pseudomonadales; family Pseudomonadaceae; genus Pseudomonas; species Pseudomonas sp. GW823-FHT02F05. Next base: position 87,121 of record NZ_JBXAJM010000014.1, on the reverse strand, counting down.
AGCGCCGGCAAGATCAGCGGTGCGGTCCTGGTGCTGCACGACATGACCCAGGAACGCCAGTACATCGCCAATCTTTCCTGGCAGGCCACCCATGACGCCTTGACCGGCCTGGCCAACCGTCGCGAGTTCGAGTTCCGCCTTGAACAGGTGCTGCAACAGGTCGCGCGCCAGCAAAGTGGGCGACATGCCTTGATGTTCCTCGACCTCGACCAGTTCAAGCTGGTCAATGACACCTGTGGCCACGCGGCAGGCGATGAATTGTTGCGTCACATCTGCGCGCTATTGCAATCAGACTTGCGCGAAGGCGACACCCTGGCTCGGTTGGGCGGCGACGAGTTTGGCATCCTGCTGGAAAACTGCCCGGCGCCGGTGGCGGAAAAAATCGCCGAGAGCCTGCGCCATACCGTGCAAAGCTTGCACTTCGTGTGGAAGGGGCGGCCCTTCATGACCACTGTCAGCATCGGCCTGGTGCATATCTCGCAAACCCCGACCACCCTGGAAACCTCCCTGCGCGCCGCCGACATGGCGTGCTACATGGCCAAGGAAAAGGGGCGCAACCGGGTGCAGGTCTACCACGTCGACGACTCGGAATTGTCCCTGCGGTTTGGCGAGATGGCCTGGGTACAGCGGCTGCATATCGCCCTTGAGGAAGATCGCTTTTGCCTCTACGCCCAGGAGATCGCGCCGTTGGGCCCTACCGACGCTGGCAATGGGCACATCGAAATTCTCCTGCGCCTGCATGACGAAGCGGGGCGGATCATTTTACCCAACAGTTTTATTCCGGCTGCCGAGCGCTACGGTTTGATGACGTCCCTGGACCGTTGGGTAGTGGAAAACGTATTCAAGATTATCGCCCGCTGCATGCATGAACGTCCGGGCCGACCCATGGCCATGTGTGCGATTAATCTGTCAGGCATCACCATTGGCGATGATGACTTTTTGGGTTTTTTACGTCAGAAATTCGATAGTTACAGCATTCCACCGGAAATGATTTGTTTTGAAATAACTGAAACGAGCGCTATAGCCAATTTGGGCAGTGCGATTCGATTTATTAATGAACTCAAAGCGTTAGGGTGCCATTTTTCCCTGGATGACTTTTGCGCCGGAATGTCCTCATTCGCATATTTGAAACATTTACCTGTAGACTTCCTGAAGATCGATGGAAGTTTCGTAAAGGATATGCTGGACGACCCGATTAACCGCGCCATGGTCGAGGTGATCAACCACATCGGCCACGTCATGGGTAAGCGCACGATTGCCGAGTTTGTTGAAACACCCCAGATCGAACAGGCTTTACTTGAGATAGGTGTGGATTACGCTCAGGGCTACCTGATTGAACGCCCGCAATTGTTTACCTTTGATAGCCTGCAGTGCCGACCTGAGCGGCCGCAGCCTCTGTTATTCAAGGCGCCCGGCACTTTCCGCTGAAACATTTGCTGGTCTGTACAATCACACTTGAAAAGGAGCCCCACAGTGATCGACACATTCAACAGAACCGGCCCGCTTATGGAAGCCTCGAGTTACCCCGCCTGGGCGCAGCAACTGATCCAGGACTGTAGCGAGAGCAAGCGTCGGGTTGTCGAGCACGAACTGTACCAGCGCATGCGCGACAACGCCCTCAGCGCCAAGACCATGCGCCACTACCTGATTGGTGGTTGGCCGGTGGTGGAACAGTTTGCCTTGTACATGGCGCAGAACCTGACCAAGACCAAGTTTGCCCGCCATCCTGGGGAGGATATGGCGCGCCGTTGGCTGATGCGCAACATTCGCGTGGAGCTCAACCATGCCGACTATTGGGTCAATTGGGCGCGGGCTCACGGCGTCAGCCTTGAAGAACTCCAAGCGCAGGAGGTGCCGCCCGAGTTGCACGCCCTGAGTCATTGGTGCTGGCACACCAGCTCGGCGGATGCGTTGATCGTCGCGATTGCCGCCACCAACTACGCGATCGAGGGGGCGACGGGGGAGTGGTCCGCCGTGGTCTGCTCTACCGGTGTGTATGCTGCCGCCTTCCCTGAGGAAGATCGCAAGCGGGCGATGAAGTGGCTGAAGATGCACGCCCAATACGACGATGCCCACCCTTGGGAAGCCCTGGAAATCATCTGCACACTGGCCGGGACCAACCCGAGCAAGGCCTTGCAGGAAGAGTTGCGCCAGGCGGTGTGCAAGAGCTACGACTACATGCACTTGTTCCTGGAAAGCTGCATGCGTCTAGAGAATGCGGAAAAAGACAAGGCGCCAGCCGTTCGCGAGCGCCCTGTGCGCATCGCCAGCGAGGCGTGATGTAACGGTTCGGATGGTATTTGTGGCGAGGGAGCTTGCTCCCGTTGGACTGCGTAGCAGGCTCATTCTTTTTAAATAAAGAACGGTGCCGCTTCGCGCCCCAGCGAGAGCAAGCTCCCTCGCCACAACTGGCCTTATCCCGCCATCGCCAAGCGGTTGCGACCTTCGCGTTTGGCTACATACAACGCATTGTCGGCACGGCGCAGCAGGCTTTCAGCCGACTCGGCCGCCAGCAGCGTAGAACAGCCGAGGCTCACGGTCAGTTCGATTCGCGTGCCCTCCACCCAGTAGTCCTGGGCTTGCGCCGCCTGGCGCAGGCGTTCTCCCACCATTCTCGCGGCATCGCGACCGGTGTTGGAGAGCAGGATCAGAAACTCTTCCCCGCCAAACCGAAACACCATGTCCACGTTGCGCAGCTGGCGTTTGATCGCCCCGGCTACAGCGCGCAGTACGCTGTCGCCCGCAGCATGCCCATGGGTGTCGTTGATTTTCTTGAAGTGGTCGATGTCCAGCATTAACAAAGAGAGCGGGTGCAAATGCCGGCGTGCCATGTCGATTTCTCGCTGCAGCGTCTGGTCCATGGCCACACGGTTGCCGGTTTCGGTCAACGGGTCACGCAGGGCGCTGCGGGTGGCGGCGCGGTAGAGCAGAGCGTTGCGCATCGGATAAAGCAGGGTCACCAGCAGGAGTTCGAGTTGGCTCAGTTCTTCTTCAAGCAACCGCTGGTTGCGACGAAAGACCAGTTCCCCCAGGTGTTCCCCTTCATGGCTCAGGGTGTAGCTGACGGAGTGATGACCCCGGTGGCCAAACTCCAGGCGCAGGTCGCTGGCGGCGTGACGGTATTGCAACGCGTCCAGCGGAACCAGGCGCTGAACCTCACGAAAGAACAGGCCCAGGATGCGCTCCGGCTCCAGGCTGGTCTGCAACTGCTGGTTCAGTTGCTGGCGAAGTTCGGCGAGGGTGGCGGGGCGGCGTGGGCGCAAGGATGGCTGGCCAAATCCCAGGCGTTGCAATTTGGCACTGTCAAAGTCAATTGCGTTGGTCTGGGTGGGGGTTTTCATAAGCGCGTGGCCTCTAAGCACTGGGCTGTCTTACAGGCGGGATGAGGGTGGCGAGTGCCAAGCGTCTTACTGATCCTTCAGTTCCGTAAAACATTGGAAACAGTTTAAACCGCTTTTCATTGGGTTATAACCCCATGGCCCTGCCGCACGTCTTGTCATCGCCGAACCTGCTTGAACAGTACTAGAGCGAGATTCATGCCAAGTGTATCTAGTTGGTAAAAATCCTTATAAATCAATTAACTAATTTTTAAGTAAGAAAAGTCCGTTAAAGCATGGCGCCAGTTATTTGGCTGATTTGGGCCAGCGTTGCCGCCGGCCCGGTTGACGTAACTGTTTCGGTGGGGCGAGTTGCTTGTCGCAAATAAACAACGCTTCGGTTATTCGTGAACAAAGTACACCGCACCCATCACCACTAGACCAGGGTGGTACGGTCGATTTGCGCGATGGAGGTGACCCCGGTCAGGGTCATGGCCACGCGCATTTCCTTGGCGAAGATGTCCAGCAGATTCTCAACCCCTTGCTGGCCCTCGGCGGCCAGCGCGTAGGCGGTGGCGCGCCCCAGCAGGCACGCCTTGGCGCCCAGGGCGAGCATGCGCACCACATCGAGCCCGGAGCGAATGCCGGAGTCCACCAGCACGGTCAAGTCATCGCCCACCGCTTCGGCAATCGGCGGCAACGCCTTGGCCGTGGAGAGCACCCCGTCGAGCTGGCGGCCGCCATGGTTGGAGACCACGATGCCGTCGGCCCCGAAACTCACCGCGTCCTTGGCGTCCTGCGGGTCGAGGATGCCCTTGATGATCATCGGGCCTTTCCAGAACTCGCGGATCCACTCCAGGTCTTTCCAACTGATGGATGGGTCGAAGTTGTTGGCCAGCCAGCCAATGTAGTCCTCCAGGTGGGTGGGTTTGCCCAGGTATTTGGAAATATTGCCCAGGTCGTGAGGGCGGCCCATCAAGCCCACGTCGAAGGCCCACTGCGGCTTGGTCACCGCCTGCAACATGCGTCGCTGCGCTGCGTAGGGGCCAGACATGCCCGAGTGCGCATCGCGGTAGCGTGCGCCGGGTGTGGGCATATCCACCGTGAACACCAGGGTGGTCACGCCAGCTGCCTGCGCCCGCTCCAGAGCGTTGCGCATGAAGCCGCGATCCTTGAGCACATACAGCTGGAACCAGATCGACTGCGGGCTTTGCGAGGCCACTTCCTCAATCGAACACACCGACACTGTCGACAGGCAAAAAGGGATGTTTTTGTTGGCCGCCGCCTTGGCTGCTTGCACTTCACCGCGTCGCGCATACATGCCGGTCAGCCCGACCGGGCTGAGGATCACCGGCATCGCCAGTTCGGTGCCGAACAGCTGGGTGGTGAGGCTCAGGTCGTCGACATTGCGCAGGATGCGTTGGCGCAGGCTGATCTCGGCCAGGTCCGAACTGTTGGCGCGCAGTGTGTGCTCGGCGTAGGCACCGCCGTCGATGTAATCGAACAGAAAGCGCGGCAACTTGCGCTTGGCCGCAGCGCGGTAATCGGAAGCGGACGAGATGATCATCAACAGTGTCTCCCTGGGCAAAGTGCTACACCCTAAGCAAAGTTATGCCATGATGAAAACAACTTTTATCACTGTCATCCAGTCACTAAAGGAATACTGATGAACCTGCGAACCTTGCGTGCGTTTGTCGAAGTGGTGCGCCAGGGCGGGTTCTCCCAGGCGGCGGAAGTGGTTGCCCTGACCCAGTCCACCGTGAGCAAAGCGGTCAAGACCCTTGAGGACGAACTGGGCATGCCGTTGCTCAATCGTCTCGGCCACAGGAATGAACTCACCGCCGCTGGCGAAATTGCCTACCGCCGCGCCTTGGTGATGCTCGCCGAACGCACCGACTTGATGGCTGAAATCAACGACCTGCGCGGCCTCCAGCGCGGCGTGCTGCGCATCGGCCTGCCGCCGGTAGGGTGCGGCGTGTTGTTTGCGGCGATGTTCGCCACTTACCGCAGCCGTTACCCGGGCATCGACATCGAACTGACCGAGTACGGCAGTAAAAGGCTGCGCGAATGCCTGGAAGCAGGGGAGGTGGACCTCGCCGCCTTGCTGCTGCCGGTTGATGAAGGTTTTGACTACCAACCGGTGCGCAACGAGCCATTGATCGCCGTATTGCCCATGGGTCACCCACTGGCCCAGCGCGAGCGCATCGACTTCACCGACCTGGCCGACTCACCCTTCATCCTGTTCGAGGCCGGCTTTGCCCTCAATGCCAAGATCCTCAGCGCCTGTGAACGCAAAGGCGTGACCCCCAAAGTCACCGCCCGCAGCGGGCAAATAGACTTTATCGTCGACCTGGTCACCGCAGGGCTGGGCGTTGCCTTCCTGCCTAGGATGCTGGCGCACAAACACCAACATCCCGGCATCGCCTTGATCCCTCTGGACGAGCCTCATACCGATTGGCACATCGCCCTGGCCTGGCGCGCGAGCGCCCACTTGCCGCCAGCGGCAAGGGCCTGGCTGGATTTGGCCAAGGAACCGCCGTATTCAAGCGAGCAGGGGGACGATTTTGCGGAAAATTTCTGAGGACGCTTGACTTCTTCTTTTTAATCAGTAACATACGGCGCATTCCGCGATAGCTCAGTTGGTAGAGCAAATGACTGTTAATCATTGGGTCCCTGGTTCGAGTCCAGGTCGTGGAGCCAGATAGAGAAAAGCCTGTAGAGATACAGGCTTTTTTTTGCTTGGGATTTGACCCAGCAATCCAAACGCTTAGCGCGGTTCCCATGATGCCATCTCTAATCCTTCGATTCAGAGGTAAGGCCAATGAAAGTCGCTGCAGTCGTTTCAACCAAAGGCGGGCCGGGGAAAACCGCGGTTGGCGCCAATCTAGGCGCGTTCTGCGCCGACGCGTGTCATTGGACCTTACTGATCGATCTCGATCCCAGCCGTCACTGTCCTTGTTCTATACGCTAATGCGTGAGGCGCCGGGCGGGACCTACCAACTGATCGTTAATAATGAAATGCCTCCGCGGAGCGCTTTCTTCTGTCGGTAATGAGGTGAAGCGCCGAGCCAGGCATTTGATAAAATTGCTAGCGAATGTGGCCGCGGAAGTATCAACGGCCTTTAATAATTCACTATTATGAAAAACTATGATCAGTGCATAGGTGTAGACGCTAACTCAAAACCACCATTGATAACGAACTGAACGCCCATGCAAACCAGTAGAAAACCAACGACTCGGGAAATTGCATCGATTCCTGACTCACCAAGCACTTTCATGATTCGCCCCGAACATCGTAAAGCTATCCAGAAAATAAGCGCAGTAATGATGAATACGGTTGCGGCTGCAAGGTGAATGACGAGTGGCAGGGTCTGGTAGGTCGACTGCAGGGTAGAGGCGGAGCTGATAAGCAACGCTATCGTGCCGGGGCCTGCTGCACCAGGAAGAGCTAAAGGTACGAATGACAGATCGCGGAAATGTGGGGTTGCTTTCTCTTTCTCTGAAAGGAAATCTTTCTGAACCTCCGTTTCGTCAGGTGTCGTTGCTGGAAAAAGCATGGCGAAACCGATGTAGGTAACGATCAGGCCTCCGGCTATTCTCAAACCGGGTACAGATATTCCGAATACCTGCATTACCAGGCTGCCCCCGTAGAAGCTGACAAACATAATCAGAGCTACATACAAGCTTGCCTTCAGGATTTGCCGGTTACGCTCTATTGTAGGCAGCTTTCCTCCAAGACCTAGTAAAAGGGAGATGCTAGTTAGAGGATTGGCCATAGGAAGCAGGGCTAATAGTCCAATAAGAACATGATGAAAGTAATTACCCATAGTGTTTTTACTCGGTTATGCAACGAATAGGAGGCTATAAGATTATTAAGGTCGTACGTCATCTGCCCTAACGAGCCGATATCAAGTCAGGGCTCAATCGGGAAAGTATTTTTTTGCCTCTTCCGTGGTATAGCGCAGAAAGATCTGCACCGCCTGCGGAATCAAGCGCCGTGACAGTAGAAAAGCATACAGCGACATGTTCTGGAGGGTATAGCCAGGTAAAACACGTACCAGTTTGCCGCTCTCTACGGCCTCATTGGCGCTGGGCAAATTGAACTGCGCGATGCCAAGTCCGCGCAGAGTAAGGTCCATGCGCGCATCGTTCGGTGTGGCAAGCAGGATAGCTTGCACCGGCGTCAGGTGTTTATGTCCTTGGGGGTCGATCAGCTCCCACTCGGGTTCTCCCTGACGCCCAAGGCAGGGCCATTGCAGGAGATCGTCCGGTACACGCGGAGGTTTCCTGCCGGCCAGTAACAGGGGAGAAGCGAATAACCCTTGTGGCATTGAACAGATTGGCCGAGCAACCAGCGACTTGTTAATCACTTCGGCGCGGCGATGACTGAAGTAGACATCCACTGGCTCTTCAATGGGGTTTGGCACGCGTGTGCTGGCCTCCACTTCAAAATGAATTTCGTGCTGTTCTTCCAGCATTCGAGCGATAGCCGGGTTGATAAACCAGTGCACAACCTCGGGCGATCCGACGACCCGGATGCGTCCTCTAATTTTTCCATCATCCGACTTGATCGCGCTTTCGACCTCTTGAAGGCCTTCGAACAAGGGCGCGATTTCGCTATAGAGCCGCTCGCCCGGGTCCGTCAATCGCATAGAGGGCATCCGATTGAACAAGCGCAGACCCAGGTGCTCCTCCAGCCGGGTCACGGCGCGACTGATGCTTGAAGTGTTCTGCCCAAGCCGTTCAGCCGCACGGCTGAAGTTCAATGTTTGCGCGGCAACGAGGAAGGTGTGGTATTCGCTCCACATGGCGTTGCTTTTATGCAATGTATAGTTGCTCCATATGGCATGGCTAAAATTAATAGACTAACACTATCATCACCAAGTCTGAGAGCCATTTAGCGTATAGGAGTTCAACTGTGACCTCGATAAATCGTATTTTTGCCAGCCTAGTTGCCTTGATGGGGCTGGGGCTATTGTTAGGTGGAGCTTACCTCTTAACCCTTGGCGGATCGTTTTATTACGTGCTGGCCGGATGGGCCTATCTGAGCGCTGGCGTCATGCTTTGGCGTAGGCAAGTTTGTGGAGTATGGCTGCTGGTAGCGGTTGCCGTGCTGAGTGTTCCATGGGCGCTCTGGGAGTCAGGCACGTTCTATTGGGCGCTGTTTCCACGCCTGCTCGTACCGGCAGCGTTGGCGAGCATCGGCTTGCTCCTGTTATCCACTTGGTCGCCTGCGGACTCCCGGCGTCGGATACGCGGCCTGGGTGTACTAGCGTTATTAGGGACGGCTGTGTTCTTTGGGTTTGCCTTTACTCCACATGGTGTCGTCTCGCCTGTCTCGGGCACACCTTTTACTGCAGCAGCCACAAACACCACGCCTTCAAATTGGTCCGCATATGGCCGAACCACTGCGGGTACGCGCTACGCGCCCTTTACGCAGATCAACCGTGACAACGTTCAGGACCTGAAAGTGGCCTGGACCTATCGTACCGGCGCGAAGATCCAGTTGGACAAGGGCGCCGTGGATTCGAACACCCCATTGCAAATTGAAGATACGTTGTTCACTTGCACACCCGATGATCGCATTGCTGCCATCGATGCAGATACGGGGGTAGAACGTTGGAAATTCGATACCCATAGTGCATCTCCTATCTGGAACCGTTGCCGCGGCCTGGGTTACTACAAGCTCAAGGAGGCGCCGGCTGATGGCGTCTGTGCGGAACGAATCGTCAATTCCACCATCGATGCGCGCCTGATCGAACTAGATTCCAAGACCGGCAAGCAGTGCCCAGGTTTTGGCAGCGACGGCGTCGTCGACCTGAAGCAGGGCATGGGCGACGTTAAGCCTGGGTTCTACTTTCAGACCTCCGCGCCGCTGGTGGCGCGCGACTACATTATTATCAGTGGCTGGGTAGTTGATAACTACAGTCGCGGTGAGCCGTCAGGCGTGATCCGCGCCTTTGATGCCCGCACCGGCGCACTGGCATGGGCGTGGGACCTGGGCAACCCGGACATAACCGGCTTGCCACCGGCGGGGCAGACCTACACGCCCGGCACGCCCAACATGTGGACCGCCGCTGCCTATGACGACCAGTTGGGTCTTATCTATGCGCCGCTGGGAAATGCCACGCCGGACTTTTTCGGCATGGAGCGACCACCGCACTCGGATGAATACAACTCTTCCCTTGTCGCCCTCGATATCATGACGGGCCGCCCGAAATGGAAATTCCAGACCGTCCATCACGACATCTGGGACTACGACTTGCCTTCTCAACCCGCGCTGGTCGATTTGCCTGACGGCCAAGGCGGAACCATCCCTGGGGTATTGCAAACCACCAAGCGTGGCCAGCTTTTCCTGCTAAATCGCGCTACCGGGGAGCCGATTGCGGACGTCGTCGAAAAGCCCGTGCCTACGGCCGGTGCGGTACCTGAAGAAAAGCTTTCGCCTACACAGCCTTATTCGGTAGGGATGCCGACTATCGGTGCCGAACACCTCACCGAGAAGAAGATGTGGGGTGCAACCATGTTCGACCAACTCATGTGCCGCATCATGTTCAAACAACTGCGCTACGAGGGGGACTTCACGCCGATCGGTCTGACCAAGGCGCTGGATCAGCCCGGCAATATCGGAGGATTCAACTGGGGTAGCGTCTCCTACGACCCCGTTAATCATCTGGCTTACATGAACGATATCCGGGTGCCAAACATCTTTTGGTTGATGCCTCGTGATGAATTCAATACTTGGACAAAATCCCACCAGATCGAGGTGAGTGGACATGGGCCGTCACCGCAGTTGAAAACACCTTACGGTCAAGCCATTTATATCTGGATGTCATCCCTAGGGGTTCCGTGCAACCAGCCACCCTATGGGACCGTCACGGCGGTCGATCTGAATACGCACAAGGTGGCCTGGCAAGTGCCCGCTGGCACCACAGAGCAATTGGGGCCACTGGGTATCGCATCACACCTGCCTATGCCCATGGGCATGCCAACCTATGCAGGAACGATGACCACAGCAGGCGGCCTCGTATTCTTTGCGGGTTATCAGGACTACTACATCCGGGCATACGACGGGCAAAGTGGCAAACTCGTCTGGGAGCATGAATTACCGGTCGGCGCCAGCGCCACGCCGATTTCCTACGTCTCGCCGACGACGGGCAAACAGTACGTTGTCATTTCCGTAGGCGGGGCAGCGCATTCTCCCGACACCGGTGACTATGTAATGGCCTTCAGCCTTCCGACATCCCAACCGTGAAGCGTCTGCAGCGACAGCAAAAGAAGGCGTTACCTGCACATGGCCAGCGCTGAATACGTGTTCAAAGCTGACGAGAAACCGGCGATGGCGGGCAGTCCTTATAAGCCCAAGCTGTCGCCGGCCAGGCGTGCCATCTATTTTGTCGTAGGCTTATTCCTCGGAACCTGCACGACGCTGTGCAACGGCCTGGTGGCGAGCAATCTAGGCGTAATCTCTGGCTCTATTGGCGAGTACACGGCTCAGGTCTCATGGTTGGTGGCAGTTTTTTTGGCGATCAATGCCAGCGCCAACCTGACCTTGGTCAAGGCCCGGATGCAGTTCGGAATCCCTTTGGTTACGGCAAGCATTGTCGGTACCTACATCGCTGCCTGCGTGCTGCAGTTACTGTGGCCCACTCTGACAACTGCGGTCATTGCCACGGCGATCAACGGCTTGATGTGCGCGACGTTGATCGCCTTGAGTACCTATTATCTGATGCAGGCCCTAGCCCCATCGGCCCAGCCGATGGCCCTGATTATCAGCGTAGGGCTTACCCAGATAGGATCGCCGGTGGCGCGCATGATTCCCGTGGAATTTCTCGCCTCGGAACATTGGCTGGGGCTGCACTTGTTGAATCTGGGCATTGGTATGGCGGTGTTGGGTGTGACGTTGGCGGTGCCTTTGCCACGCAGTGATAGGGCCAGCGTGTTTTCTGCCTCGGACGCAGTGGTGATTGTATTGCTGGTTTCATCCTTCCTGCTGTTTGCCGGTGTGCTTGGCCTCGGCCGGAGCTATTGGTGGACCGACGCGCCCTTTCTCGGCTGGATGCTGGTGGCGGCTATCTCGTTGCTGGTGACGGTGGTGTTCATTGAACGACGTCGGCGTCAGCCGCTGTTGCAATTGGAATGGCTGGGCAGTTTCGACTTGATGCGTTTTGTTGCGATTGCGCTGCTGGTTCGGCTATCGCTGGCCGAGCAGACTTTCGGCTCGGTAGGTTTGCTATCAATGGGCGGGCTCAATAACGATCAGTTGCGTGTCCTGTTTGCGTGCGTACTGGTGTCGATGCTGATGGGGATCGTCGTCGCTTGCCTGACGTTGTCGCCCAAACGTATCCCCTGGCAGGTCATGGTCGCGGCGTTGTTTATCGCAACGGGAGCGTATCTGGACTCGCAATCCACCAGCCTCACGCGTGCGCCGCAACTGTACCTGAGCCAGTGTTTGATTGGGTTCGGTGCGACGCTGTTCATCGGGCCTGCCTTGATCTTTGGCTTTCTCAAACTGTTCGCGAAGGGACCTCAGTACATGATCACGCTCGTGGTCCTGTACGGGGCGAGCCAGAGTATCGGCAGCCTGGCAGGGTCGGCTGTAATGGGCAGCTACGAGTTCATCAGAACCCAGTCCCATATCGCTAGCCTGGCGGACAGTACGCCGATCACCAATCCTCTTGTCGTAGCGCGCCTCGGCATTGGCGAGGCGTTGCTTTCGAGTCATATAGCCGACCCGGAACAGCGTCAGAAACAGGGCAGCAAGCTGCTAGGACAAGCGTTGCAGCAACAGGCTAGCGTACTGGCATTCAATGACGTCTTTCGCATCGTGTCAGTGCTGGCTTTTGGCACCGCGATGTATGTGTTTTATCTGCAGATGTCGGCTTTTTTCCTCTCGCGCATCCGTCGCGAGCCTGAGAACGTAAATGACTGATTCCATGACTGCTCCATCGGATGTTGAACACACTGCTTCTCATTGGTCGCCCCCGCCCCGTGGCCGTTTGCAAGGCATCATCATGGTGCTGGCTGCGATTGGCGTTATTACGATCGTCCTGTACATCTGGAAGTTGCCGCCTTTTGACGCAGGTCTGCAACAGACAGATAACGCCTATGTGAGGGGGAGAACCACGGTGATTGCCCCTCAGGTCAGCGGCTATATCGTCCAGGTGGCCGGGCAAGATTTCGCGCAGGTCAAGCGAGGCGAGGTCCTTGTGCGTATTGACGATGAGGTCTATCAGGCGCAGGTAGATGAGGCGACGGCCAATCTTGGCGTCGCCAATGCCGACCTCTCCAACAACCAGCAGGCGCACGCTGCTCGCATGGCGGGCATCGAGAGTCAAGTTGCAGCTATGGCCAGTGCGCAGGCGCGCTTATTGCGTGCCCGCGCTGACATGCAGCGCGCAAACGCGTTGGTCATGGATGGCGCCATTTCTACGCGCGAGCGCGACCAGGCACGAGCCGATTTCAGTCAAGCCCAGGCCGAGGTACAGCAGGCGGGTGCGCAAGAGTCGATTGCTCGGGAGGAGTTGCGTACCGTGGATGTCGGCCGTGAAGGTCTGGAAGCCCAGGTGCGGGTGGCACAGGCAAAACTGCGTGCGGCTCAGATTGATCTTAATCACACGGTCATCCAGGCGCCGGAGGATGGCGTGCTCGGAGAAGTGGGCGTGCGGTTGGGCCAATTCGTGACCCACGGTACACAATTGATGTCGGTAGTGCCCGCTGATCACTGGATAGTCGCGAACTACAAGGAGGCGCAGACTAAGGCTATTGCGCCCGGGCAGATCGCGACGCTCAGGATTGATGCGTTAGGAGGGGCGACGCTAAAGGGGCATGTCGAGCGGCTCTCACCAGCGACGGGCTCGGAATTCGCGGTGCTCAAGCCGGACAATGCAACGGGCAATTTCGTCAAGGTACCGCAGCGTATCGGGGTGCGCATATCTGTTGATCCGGACCAGCCTTTCGAGTCTTCGCTGCGCCCGGGCATGTCGGTTGAGGTCGATGTCGATACGCTTCATCGGTGAGGAGGCGGCTATCAGCATTCAGTTGCTGTTGAGAGTCCCAGGACCCCTCCGTGAATTTCCCTGACTTCTTACGAGCTGAAAGCATCAGCGCTTTTTGAGCATCATTGAGTTCGCGGAACCGGGCGATTTTGTTGACCTCGTCAGGCGGTATGTTCATACATATCCACCACTCAATCATGTTCAGCATCGGTTCTGCCGCTTTGAGTATTGGAGGGGCGGTTCAACGGTGAAGCGCGCTACGGCCCGGTAACAGGCCGCAGCGCCGAGGTGAGGGGGAGAGACAGAGGGAAGGGGTTCAGCCGTGAATATGTTCAGCCGCATGCATGGCCAGGTAGGCATCCAGCTTCTTGTCTTTCAAACCCAAGGTGTCGAGAATTTGGGCCATGAAACTGACCGGCGCGCTGCCAGGAGCCGTGACCACTCCCTGGTCGGCAACGGCGTACGGTACGTCTTGGTAATAATCTGCTCCGCGATAATGCACCTGCTTGAGGTTGTCAGCGGAGTTGGAGGTGTGCTGCAAGTGATCCAGCACTCCAGCCTTGGCCAGTACGCGGGTACCGTCACAGATTCCCGCCACGACGATGTTCCTGGCGTGAGCCTCACGGACCAGCGCCTCGATGGCGGGGGCGTTGTCTGTTCTCCAGATCGGGCCTCCCGGCACAATCAGCAAGTCGACATCGTCCAGCCGAATGGCCTCGATGGCCAGGTCGGGAATGATGGTCATGCCACCGGATGATGTCACTTGCTTGCCACCGGGAGCGGCAAAAAAAGTCTCGAAGCCATAGTAGGCACGGCCCGTGGAATTGATCAGCGCGGGCTCCCAGTCAGAAAAATTCTCGGTGAGGATAGTAACGGCACGTACCATTTGAGTGTCCTTCTCAAGTTTCCATGATAATCAGCAGCAACCTGCCCAGCAGGGTTGTCCTGGTGGGCATTGCTGTCGAGTGTACTCGCCAGCGGGGCTGATGAATGGTGTGGTGGAGTATTGGCAGTATGTGTTTCAACTGGCAATGACAGTGATCAACGCGGCGGCATGTTCAGGCGTGAAACGTTGAGAGGGTGTTCTGGTGCGCTGCGCAGCTCGCCGTTGGCGACCTGGCCTGGCAGCAAGTCTGCCTCCAGCGCAGCGGCTTTAGAGCGGCCCGGCGCCTGCACTGGGTAAGCATAAGGGCTGTGCATCTAAAACGTGCGCGGTGATTGAACCGCTGGCGGGATGGAGTCGAACCGTTGCGCAAGGCTCCAGCCTGATAGCCGCTGCAGCTCATCGACATCCATCGACTCATCTTCCTGCGCGGTGTAGCACTCGTCACCACTGCGCCTGTCATCGGGATAGACCATAAAACCACCACGGCCGTCAGGGCAGTCGGGCAGATACACCGAGGTCAGGTTGCGTTGCTCATCGAGGTGCGCATTCAAGCGCGCGATATAGATACCCATCGAAACCGCCACACCAATAACCAGCACCACGCAGGCGACCAACTGGCTGGCATAGTTGGCGCCCAGCTCATCACGACGCACGGGCGACATGACACGACCCTGTCTGCTCAACATTCTGGCCAATCAGAAACCAGCCACTGCCTCCCATGCGTACCAACTGAGTTTGCTGTGGAAGGATGCCCACCATCAGCGCGAGGAAAATCACGGCTAACAGCACCCCTTTGATCATCGAATACAGGTTCATGACGGTGACGAGCTCTGGATAAGAAGAGCCTTAGCCTAAGCAGCACGGGGTTAACACCAGGTAAACATCGCAGGAAACAGCCCGACTTCCGCTATCCTTCACACCGCTGAGCACCATCTGCCCGAGGGTTTTTCCGTGCATATTCATCTGCTGCTGGTCGAGGACAACCTGGACCTGGCCACCACTGTCATCGAGTACCTGGAGATCAGCGGAATCGTCTGCGATCACGCCAGCAATGGCCAGGCCGGGCTCAACCTGGCGCTCAACCAGCATTACGACGTCATTCTGCTGGACATCATGCTGCCGCGACTGAACGGCCAGCAGTTGTGCGCAGGGTTACGCCAGCAAGGCATCCAGACCCCCATCCTGATGCTGACCTCGCTGGATGCGTTGCCCGACAAGCTCGCCAGTTTTGCTGCGGGAGCCGACGACTATCTGGTCAAGCCGTTCGAGCTTGCCGAGCTGGTGGCGCGGATTCGCGCCTTGAGCCTGCGGCGCAGCGGCCAGACCAGCCGCCTGCAAGTAGACGACTTGGTCATGGAGCTGACCACCCGCAAAGTCAGCCGGGCAGGGCAGGAGCTGCATCTGTCACCCATTTGCTGGGCCTTGCTGGAGCACTTGATGCGGGCCAGTCCCGAGCCTGTTCCCAGGGAGCGGTTGGAAAGCAAAATCTGGGGCGATGAGCCGCCCGACAGTAATACGCTCAAAGTGCATATGCATCGGCTGCGCAAGACGGTAGACAAACCTTTTGGCCGGCCATTGATCCATACCCTGGCGGGTGTCGGCATCCAGGTAAAGGCCCATGCGTAGCGGCCTGAGCCTGAAGTGGGTAATCAGCGGCAGTTTCCTGTGTCTGATTGCGGTGGTGCTGGTGATCTATAGCAGGCTGCTGCCTGAATTCACCGTGCGCGGCCTGTTCTACACCGCCAGCGCGATGATGGAGGAGGAAGCCCTGTATTTTCTCCGGCACTACAAACAGGACCCGACCACGCCGACGCCGCACAATTACTACTACACCAGCGTCATCGGCAAGGAGGCGTTGCCGCAGGACGTGCGCGAGTTGCTGAATGCACCGCCGAGCCTGTCCTTTGGTGCGGTGAATATCTTCGGCGATCTCTATTCCGATGACGACGAGGCGCCGTTCCATATCGTTCTCGAACAACCTCTGGGCGACGGCAAAACCCTCTACATGTATGACATCGACCACGATAAGGAAGTAGGGGGAGAGGTGGAGACGCCATTGTCCGACGCCTACTTTGACCAGGTACTGGAAAGCGTCCAGCTCATCAGCCTGGCCGTATTCGTGCCGGCGCTGATTATCATCGCGCTGTTGGTGTGGTGGTTGGTGCGTCCGCTGGGACGTCTGATCCAATGGTCCAGCACCCTGAACAATCCTGACGCCCTGGCCAGCGAGCGGCCGGGTTTCAACTTCAAGGAGTTCAATATGTTGGCCGATGCCCTGGCCAAAAGTGTTGAACAAGTGCAGGCCGCCAGCCAGCGAGAAGGCCGTCTGTTGCGCTACACCAGCCATGAACTGCGCACGCCGCTGGCGGTGCTCAAGGCCAATATCGAATTGTTGGCCCTGCAATCGGGTGGTGTGCTACCACCCTCGTTGCAGCGCGTAGAACGCTCGGTGCTCAATATGCAGCTCATCGCCGAGACATTGCTGTGGATGAGCCGCGAACGTCCAGAGTCGTTGCCCGAGGAAGACGTTAATCTGAGCGAAGTAGTTGGCGAACTGATTGAAAGGCACCGCTACCTGATCGGTCACCGGGATATTGAGCTAAGCATCGACATCCACAACGAACCTTGCCGGCTGCCCCCTACGGCGTGCCGTATCGTGATCGGCAACTTCCTGCGCAATGCGCTGCAATACGCGGAAGAGGGCACGGTGGATATCAGTTTCAAATACCCCCGGCTGGTGATTGCCAATTACATCAGTGAGGTCAAGCCGCGGCAGGAGTCCGATGATTTTGGATATGGGCTTGGGTTGCAGTTGATGCGGCAGTTGTGCGCAAAGCTGGGCTGGCAGATTGAGGTGATCCGCGAGCAGCAACGGTTTACGGTCATTCTTGATTTTACGAATGTACGGGACACGCCGCCGGCAGACGGCGCACCTGTAGTCTGTTGAACGATTGTGTCTAAGCGAGCTTCACATTCATGGTGATGTGGGCGGTGAAGACCTTGACGCCGCCCGCATCGAAGATCTCCACCGGCACGATCTTGTCTCCGGCGGTTTGCCAATCGATAGCGCTGCCATCGGCAACAGCGCGGATATCGGTTTTCGCCTTGGCCAGATATTCCACAGTCATGCCTTTGGGAATCCAGCGTGCGCCTGCGGGGATCGACGCGTCGGTCATCATGCCGCCGGCCAGTTCGGCGGCGTTGCACAGTGCGATGGCATGCACCGAGGCCAGGTGATTGGTGATTTCCTTGCGAAACGGCACGGTGACCACCGCATGGTTGGGTTTGAGCTCCGCGATCTCGGGAGTGATGGTGCTGAAGTAGGGTGCCATTTGGCACGCCAGGTTGCTGAATGCGGCGGGGCCTACGCTATTGAACATGCTCAGGGCTTGGCTCATCGGAATATCCTCAAGGGTCATTTACAGAATAATATTCTGTAACGGAACAATATTCTGTTGATTCCACGACTGTCAACCTGAGCTTTCTCTGCCGGTCGTTCAGCCTATAAACTGTTTTGATTTGGCGTTCCTCCATGCACTCCATCGATCTCATCGAGCGCACCTTCCCCGGCAGGCGCAGCGACCTCAAGCGCATCATCCTGCGCGAAGCACTGGCGTGTTTTAACGAGGTGGGCATCGAGGCGACCTCTATCGAAACCATTCGCGCGCGCTGCGACACCAGCGTGGGCGCTATCTATCACCACTTCGGCAATAAAGAAGGGTTGGTCGCTGCGCTGTTCTTTGCGGCGCTGGAGGACCAGGCCAGTCTGCGTGACCACTATCTGCAAGCAGCGGACACCGCCCACGCAGGCGTCGTCGGGCTGGTGTACAGCTACGTTGAATGGGTGACCGCACAGCCGGACTGGGCGCGGTTCGTGTTCCAAAGCCGTTTTGCCGTCTCCAGCGGCCCGTTCAAGGACGAGCTGCTTGCACGCAATAAACAGCGCAACCAACAGTTGAAGGAGTGGATGAGCGGGGAAGGGCGCAAGGAGCATTTCAGTCATTTGCCTGCCGAGCTGATCCCTTCGCTGATCATTGGCGCGGCGGAAAGTTACTCGCGTGCGTGGTTGTCGGCGAAGGTCAAAAAGAGTCCATTTGAATACCGCGAACTGCTGGCTGAAGCAGCGTGGCAGTCGATCAGCCTGGGTTAGTCAGTCCACATACACAGCCGATCCCCTGTGGGAGCTGTCGAGCTTTAGCGAGGCTGCGAAAGCGGTGGTTCAAACGATGATCCTTTCGGTAATGCCCCACCTGATCAAATTCCTTCTGAGGCTATACTTGCCTCCTTCCAACCAATCGAGAACCCCATGAGCACGTCTCTTTCCCTGACGCCCGTGCGCAAGCCCGTCGCGCCACTGATTGCCTTTATCATCCTGGTGGCGGGCGCGCTGTTCCTGCAGAACATGGTTGGCGCACGCCAGGTGTTGCTGCTGGTGGTCGGCGCCGCGCTGGGCCTGACGCTGTATCACGCAGCCTTCGGTTTCACCTCGGCCTGGCGCGTGTTTATCAATGATCGGCGTGGCGCTGGCTTGCGTGCGCAGATGGTGATGCTGGCGGTAGCGGTGGTGCTGTTTTTCCCGGCGCTGGGCGCGGGCACCTTGTTCGGCCAACCGGTGGCCGGGTTGGTGGCGCCGGCGGGTGTGTCGGTGGTGTTCGGGGCGTTTATCTTCGGGATCGGCATGCAACTGGGCGGCGGCTGTGCGTCGGGCACCTTGTTCACCGTCGGCGGCGGTAATGCGCGGATGTTGGTGACACTGCTGTTCTTTATCTGCGGCTCGTTGATCGCCACCCATCACGTCGACTGGTGGTTTGCACTGCCATCGTTCCCGGCGGTTTCCATTGTCAAAAGTTTCGGTGTGCTGCCGGCGCTGGTCCTGAGCCTGGCGGTGTTCGCGCTGATTGCTATGGTGACCGTGCGCCTGGAAAAACGTCGCTATGGTCAACTTGAACAAGGCGTGCAAAGCGAGCACCAAGGGCTACGCCGCTTTCTGCGTGGGCCATGGCCGTTAGTGTGGGGCGCGATTGGCCTGGCGCTGCTCAACTACGCCACCCTGGCCTTGGCTGGGCGGCCGTGGGGCATTACCTCGGCGTTCGCGCTGTGGGGCGCCAAGGTGGCGAGCGGGCTGGGCGTGGACGTTGCCAGCTGGGCATTCTGGGAGATGCCGGGCAATGCCAAGGCCCTGGCTGCACCGGTGTGGGAAGATATCACCAGCGTCATGGACATCGGCATTGTCCTCGGCGCGCTGCTGGCCTCTGGCCTGGCCGGGCGTTTTGCGCCCAGCCTGAATATTCCAGCGCGCTCGTTGATCGCGGCTGTGATCGGCGGCCTGATGCTTGGCTACGGTTCGCGCCTAGCCTATGGCTGCAACATCGGCGCGTACTTCAGTGGCATCGCCTCGGGCAGCCTGCATGGCTGGGTGTGGCTGGTGGCGGCCTTTATCGGCAACGGCGTGGGCGTACGTTTGCGGCCCTTCTTCTTTGCGGGCGAACGGCCCCAGGTGGCCTTGAGTGGCTGCTGAGCAGTCCACCCACATTCGCCTGGCGCGCGCGCAAGATGCCGGTTTGTTGCCCGCCATCGAGCAGAGCGCAGCCCAGGCATTTCGCGCAATCGAAGGGCTGGCTTGGCTGGCGGATGCCGCGCCGATCGGCGTCGAGTGCCATCGGCAGTGGATCGCGTTATCGACCTGTTGGGTGGTGGTTGATGACCACGATCGCCCTCAAGGCTTCCTCAGCGCAGAACGCTTTGGCGACGACCTGCATATCCATGAAGTGTCGGTGGCTCAGCCGCTCCAAGGCCAGGGCTGGGGGTGCAGATTGGTGGAAACGGCGATAGATCATGCCCGCGCTCAACACCTGCGTGCTGTGACGCTGACCACCTTCGAGCATGTACCCTGGAATGCTCCGTTCTACCGGCGCCTGGGCTTTGCGCCTCACGTTGATTCGCGTCTGGAAACGATCCTGGCGGATGAGTACGCCCATGGCTTCGAACCCGGCAGCCGTTGTGCCATGGCGTGCCCGGTGACATGTCCGAATCCGTCCTGAAGTAGTCTGCCTTGCGTCTGTCGCGCACTGTGGGTGGTCCTTACCATGGCGTGCATCGTTTACCCACTGATGCAAGCCACAAGGACTGTCCATGACCCATAAAGCCCTGATCGTGATCGACGCCCAACATTCCTTCCGCCATTCAACCTACTGGTCCGAAAACGACCTGCCCGACTATCTGGAAAAACAGCAGGCCCTCATCGATGGTTGTGTTCAGCGCGGCATCCCGGTGGTACAAGTCTTCCATGTTGAAGACCAAGGGCATTTCTCCATGCAATCGGGCAACGTCAGGGCATTGAGCGAGCTGTCGATCAAGCCGCAACTGGTGATCCATAAGCGCTACCACAGTGCTTTGGCCGGTACGCCACTGGCCGCTCGGTTGGTGGAAATGGGCGTCACCACGCTGATCATCAGCGGCATCCGCACTGAGCAATGCTGCGAGACCACAACGCGGCAGGCTGCGGACAGCGGCTTCAAGGTGGATTTTGTCAGCGAGGCGACGTTGACCTTCCCGATGACCCACGTGCGTAGCGGCCGGGTCTATACGCCGGCTGAGATTCGCGAACGCACGGAGTTGGTCCTCGATGACCGCTTCGCCCGCATCGTAACGGTCGCCCAGGCACTGGCGGAGTGAAGCGGTGAGCGTACCGGTGCTGTTCGTGCTATTGCCAAACGTGCTGATGCTCGACCTGGCCGGGCCTGCCGAAGTACTGCGCCTGGCCGCGCAGGTCGACGACCCGGCGGCGGTGGATTTCGACTTGCAATACGTCAGCCCGGTGGCAACGCTGCACACCTCCATCGGCTTGCCGCTGATGGGGCTGGCGCCGCTGCCGCCGACCCTGGTCCCCGGTACGCTGGTGGTGTTGGTGGGCTCCACGATGAACGTGTCGAAAACCCACCAAAAGGCCTTCGAATCGGCCAGCCATCAGCTCACCCAGTGGCTGCAAAACGTCTTCGCGCCCTCGGCCGAGCGTCTGGTGTGCGTGTGCGCCGGCGCATTGAGTGCCGCCAGGGCCGGGCTGCTCGATGGGCGCCAATGCACCACGCACCATTCGCTGTGCGCCACCTTGCAAGCCCTCGCACCCAAGGCCCGGGTCCTGGAAAACCGGCTGTACGTCACCGACGGCCCGGTCAGTTGCAGCGCCGGTATCACGGCGGGTATCGACCTGATGCTGCACCTGGTTGCCGAACTGGCCGGGCCACGCTTGGCCTGCGCCGTGGCGCGGGACATGGTGGTGTACCTGCGCCGCAGCGGCAGCGACCCGCAGCTATCGCCTTGGGTGACCGGGCGCAATCACCTGCACCCGGCGGTCCATCGCGTGCAAGACGCCATCGCCGCCGCCCCCTGCGAGGCCTGGACGCTCACCCGCATGGCAAGCCTGGCCTGCACCAGCAGCCGGCACCTGGCGCGCCTGTTCCAAGAGCATGTCGGCATCCGCCCGTTGGATTACCTGCATCGCCTGCGCCTGGCCGTGGCCCGTGAACTGCTGGCCGAGTCGGCCCTGGACATAGAAGCCATCGCCGAGCGCGCAGGCTTTGGCTCGGCGCGGCATCTGCGGCGTATCTGGGGCAAATATGAAGCGGCCACCCCTTCAGCCATGCGCCTTACTCAGCAGGCGTCTCGACAGCCGTGACCGGCTCTTGGCCGGCCTCGGTCGCCAGCTTCAAACGGTCCGCCTTGCTGATGTATTTGTCTTTGCTTTTAGGTGCCAGCTTGGCGCTGGCCTTTTTCGCTTTGGCTTTGAAGAGCTGCTGAAGTTTTTTCTGGCGGTTCATGTTTCGTTGCCTGAAGGGGAAAGGCGCGGATGATACCAGTTTCAACAAATGTGACCGGGCCCTGGGTTAATGCCAGTCAGTTAAGGCAGAGCCGGTAACTGTGGCGAGGAAGCTTGCTCCCGCTGGGCTGCGTAGCGGCCCCAAAAAAGCTGGGAGCGCTGCGCACTCCAGCGGGAACAAGCTCCCTCGCCACGGGCTCAGCGCGCCAGGAACTGGGTGATCAGCGTGGTTATCTGCTGCTGGATCACGGGCCGTGGCCGCGCGCCTTCGCCGTCCTGGCAAATGATGCTGTCACCGGGCACATCAGCGTCAAGCACCGCTGCCGCCCCCGGTTTGCACTGGGACATAAAACTGAAGTGGTTGGCGTCCTGGATCTCCACGTACTGTGTCGACGTTTTTGGCAGCCGCTTGGCCATGTCGGCGGATTCCATCTGCGCCGGCAAATCCGCTGACGGCACACCGGCGGCGATCACCAGAGCCGGCACCGGCAATGCCGCCAGGCTCGCATTGGTAAAGCCGCGCGACAGGCCCAGGTCCAGAGACACCACAGCGGTCACGCGCTTGTCACGCAAGTCCGCGGCCACTTGAGCCTTCCCGCTCGGCGTACCTTCAGGGTTCATCTCACGGTAGGCCTTGCACGCCACCAATGTCGGATGGGTCTCGCAGTCCCGGGCAAACAACGCCGGGTCAAAACGCGCCCCCGCGCTCTCCATGACCGTCCAGCCACCCAGGGAATGGCCTATCACCGCGATCCGCCCGCTATCCACCGCACCGAATGGCTCGGGCTGCGCCAACAGCGCATCGATGGCCCGGCTTAAATCCCTGGGCCGTTGCCACAACTGCGCAGCGGCTTGCGCGCTGCGATCCTGGCTGGTGGTGCCAGGGTGATTCACTGCCGCCACGATATACCCCTGCCGGGCCAGCGCACTGGCCAACCACGCCTGCTTGCCCCAATTGCCACCGTAGCCGTGGGAGAGCACCACCACCGGATGTTTACCGGGCGTCGGTGCGGCATCAGGCACCGCAAGCACACCGATGAACACCAGGTTGTCAGCGATCAGCTTGGGTTGGGCGGTGCTGGTGGAGGGGTACCACACGGCCATTTCCAGTGGGCGAATGTTGTGAGTGTCAGGGATGGTGGTGGTTTGGAAACCGATGGGGTCGTTGGCGAGTGCAGGCCCAGTCAGGCTGATCAGGAGCAGGGCGGCGAGGGGGGCTTTCATTGTTTTTATCGTCCTTGAAATGAAGGACGCAGCATGACCTGAAACGAGCGGTTCAGGTAGAGGGGAGGCGGTCACCCGCCCCCCCAATAATCAATCAGCTCCTTATAAACGCCAGCAAATCCGCATTAATCGTATCGGCATGGGTAGTAGGCATGCCATGCGGGAAGCCCGGGTAGATTTTCAGCGTGCTGTTTTTCAACAATTTGGCGGACAGCACCCCGGCATTTTCATGGGGGACGATCTGATCATCGTCGCCATGCATGACCAATACGGGAATCTGGATGCTCTTCAGGTCTTCGGTGAAATCGGTCTGGGAAAACGCCACGATCCCGTCATAGTGCGCCTTGGCACAGCCCATCATGCCTTGCCGCCACCAGTTCAGGATGATGCCCTCGGACGGCTTGGCGCCTGGGCGGTTATAGCCGTAGAAAGGTCCGGCGGGAACGTCCTGATAGAACTGTGCGCGGTTGGCTTTCAGCTGCGCCTGCAAGTCGTCGAACACTGACTTGGGCAGGCCACCAGGATTGCTCGGGGTCTGGACCATCAAAGGAGGGACGGCACTAATGATGGCGGCCTTCGAGACGCGCTCTTCACCGTGGCGGGCGATGTAATGAACCACTTCACCGCCGCCGGTGGAGTGACCGACATGCACCGCAGTTTGTATACCCAGGTGCTCGACCACCGCCGCAACGTCGTCGGCATAGTGGTCCATATCGTGCCCGTCCCAGACCTGGCTGGAACGCCCGTGGCCACGCCGGTCGTGGGCAACGACCCGGTAACCTTCGCCCAGGAAAAACAGCATTTGCGCGTCCCAATCATCTGCGCTCAGTGGCCAGCCATGATGGAAGAAAATGACCTGGGCATCGCGTGGGCCCCAGTCCTTGTAGAAAATTTCAACACCGTCTCGCGTGGTGACGTAGCCCATGTTCGCCTCTCCCAAATGAAATGATGGCCTGATCGAATCGCGATCATGGCGCTGGATTGACCCACTGCGGCCCATGCGTGTCTGGCAAGCGCGCCGCCTACCAATTGCCGCCTTGGCCGCCCAATGACTTTAGGTTTAAAGTCAACTTTAAGGTCAATGGTTTTTTGTGGGTGGTACATGAGAATAGGCGAGTTGGCAAAAATCAGCGGGTTGGCGGCCTCACGCATCCGCTTCTACGAGGCGAGCGGTCTGATCCAATCGGTTGAGCGTAAATCCAACGGCTATCGGGACTATACGCCCGGCACCGAGGCGGTGTTGGAGATCATCAAGGGTGCCCAGGCAGCCGGTTTCTCTCTGGAAGAAATCCGGCAGTTAATGCCCCGCAGTGCCGGTGGTTGGCAGCATGACGAGCTGCTCAGCGGGCTCAAGCACAAGGTCGAGGAAATCGAGGTTCTGCAACAACGGCTGGCCCAGAACAAGGCGCAGTTGCTGAACGTCATCAAGGGCATCGAAGGCAAGCCCGAGGGCATGGCCTGTGCCGAGAATGCGCAGATGCTGATAAACCGTCTGCGCGAGGAAGGGGGCGCTCCAGCCTCATCCACAAAAAAAAGCGCCCGCCGGGCCCCGAGGGCCTGACCGGCGCACGAGGTTCAGCGTTCGCCAATCAGGTTGACGAGCGGCTCTGGCGCATAGAGTGCGCTCTGGAACTCGGGTACGTATTCGTACTTCACCATTTTCCCCAGCTTGAGGTCGCGCAGGTAATCGGACAGGCTGCCATCGCCTAGCGTGAGGGTGGCTGAGTCTGCGTCACGGCTGGAGCCATGGCTGAGCTGGCGGGAAACCGCATACCCATAGGCCAGTTGGCCGTGGTGATCGAGATTGGTGAAACTGCTGGTGACCAGGTCCATATCACGGGACAGCTTCTCAAGCTTTTTAGCCTTGAACGACACGTCCAGTTTGCCGGTCTTGCTATCGGTAATGTCATACACCACCGAGTGCCCATCCTCTTTGCGATCAATGCCGGTCAGCCATTTCGGCAGGTTGTAACCGACCACCCCGCGCACCCGCGCCAGCTCGGTATTCACCGGCAGCTTGAGCACATAGCCCCAAAAGTCCTGCGACATCGACTGGCCCACCAGCGTAAAGGGGCCCAGGTTGGCTTTGCCAGGTTTGTTCGTGATGATCGACACGGCGACTTCGTTATAGGCGTCGTTATCGCAATGCTCATAGGTATACGCAGTAAACGCGATCAGCCCGCGACCCGGCCAGACTTGCAAGGGCTGCACGGCGGCCAGTACCTGCGGTGGCATCAACGCCCGAAGCTTATCGATGTCGGCTGTATAGACTGCTGTTACCCGACTGTTCTGGTAGTAAAAATTGGGCGAGTAGGATTCAAAACCGATGTCGACCTTGTGCTTTTGCAACCCTTTGAACCAGCTTAAATCAACCCCGGGTAATTCTGCTGCAACCACCGACAACGGCGGGTTGGAGCGAAAGCGGTCGTACAAGCCACCCTTGACGACGGGCACCTGCTGGCCGGCGATATCGATGTGGGTTGTGTCGTTGGGGCTGGGCATCTCGGGCGTTCCGGCCAACGCAAGGTTGGCAAAAGGGGTGAGCAGCAATCCGGTTAAAATGGCGCTTGGAATGTTCAATCGGTTTTCTCCAGAGAGGGGCTAGGCGCTATCGTTCGTGGGACAGCTCGGTTATTACGGCGAGTGCGACGGCCTTGGGCGATTGCGGGTTCTGGCCCGTGATCAGGCGGCCATCGGTGATGACAAATGAGGTGAACGGCACCCAGCCCTTGCGGTAACGCGCCCCTTGGCTCAGCAGCCGGTCTTCAAGCAAGAACGGCACCTCACGCTTCATGCCCGATAGCAGTTCTTCGCGATTGGAGAAGCCGGTGATGTTTTTGCCCTTGATGATCGCGTTGCCCTGTTCATCCTTCAGATCCAGCAGGCCCGCCACACCGTGGCACACGGCCGAGACGATGCCGCCCTGGTTGTAAATGGTTTGGGCGACACGTTGCAGGTCGAGGTTGCCAGGGAAGTCCCACATGACACCGTGGCCGCCGGTGAAGTAGATCGCGCGAAATTGCGACGGATCGACATTGGCGATGGGCAGCGTGTTTTGCAGCCGGGCGCGAAAGGCCGGGGACTGCAACTGTTCACGCGCCGCCTTATCCATGTACAGCCAACCGAGGCTGCGCTCGTCCAGAGGCACAGCACCTCCTTTGGGGCTGGCAAATACCGTCGTGTAGCCAGCCGCTTCCACGACCTCGGTGAAATGCGTCAGCTCTGTCAGCCACAGGCCCGTGGTATCGGGCCTTGAGGGGTAGCTGGCGTGGTTGGTCATGATCACCAGGATCTGGCGATTGTTTGCAGCGGCCGTGGAAGGGCCGGGTTCAGCCTGTGCAAATGTCATAAGCGCGCCACCTATCGCTACCAACGCAAAAGAAATAAGGGTTTTGAGCATGATCCAGGGGCCAGTAATCCTGTCGGTTGGTGCATGCTCACCTTAAACCTCGCTTTAAGGTCAACCCCTGCTTTGGCAAAAAAAAACCGAGTCGTCTTGGGGCGCGACGGCTCGGCTTTTTTTGGGCGTGTTGAACGTTTAGCCAGCTGCTACAGCCGCCTCGCGCTCCATCAACTTATCGACCAACAACATTCCCAGCTCACTTAACTGATGAATCGCCAACGCGACGTCGCGCTGTTTACCGGTCAGTTCATCCGACAGGTCGAGCAGCAGGGCGGTTACTGAGGAAAAGGTTTCATAGCTATTGGCGACGAGCATTTCATTGCTGGCATCGTCGGCAACGCTGAACAGCGGTGTCGAGGGTGGAGGAGAGGGTTCGGCGTTGGGGTTGAGGGCGTGATCGATCGCACGACGGGCTGCCTGATCAAGCTTCAGGTTTGGATCGTTTGGAGGGTTTGGGGTGACTTTGTACATATGCGTAATTCCTGAATGGGGCCGACACCGTTTCGCTACTAAACGAAAGGGTGGCAGCTGTACGCAGGTTAGTAGACCGGGGAATTACACAAAGCCGGCGCGCCCGAAGGCGCCCTACGCACAGCCACCATCAGGCACAGACAGGAACGTCTGATAGATGAAGCTCATGCACTAAATGTAATTGACCCTCGGGCTACTAAACCCGATCACTGAGTTGTCAGCGACCGAGCCACCTTAGAGACGCCCATCCAAGCGCACAAGCCGGCGGATTCTGACGCAACTGTAGGCAATGGAGCAAGGTGGTGCAGCTTGCTGTAGGACGGGTCTACATCAACGCCGGCCCACTCACTCACTCCCTGTAGGAGCGAGCTTGCTCGCGAAAAACCATAGGCGCCGCGTTCATTCTGGATGAACACATTATCTTTACGTTCTTCGCGAGCAAGCTCGCTCCTACAGAGAGGATGCCTCAGTCGCGACGCAACGTTTCGGTCTTGAGGACACAAGCGCTAATAGTATTGCTCGGCTGCCTGCGCGGCGGCTGGACTAGGATTTTTTCTGGCGGTGCACACCGACATTAAAAATTCACTGGCATCTACAAGGAGTAGCCAGTAGGCTACATTTGAATCTGTGACCAATACGATCGGCAGGACGCCCGAGTTCGATACATGGCTCGACGGTATGAAGGATGTGTGGGGTAAGACGGCTGTACTGATCCGCCTGGATCGAGCCGAAGAAAACAATTTTGGCGATTGCCAGCCTGTAGGCGATGGCATGAGTGAAATGCGTGTGTTTGTCGGGCCCGGCTACAGGATTTACTTTGTGCGCACGGGCATCACCGCTTACCTGATGCTGTGGGGAGGCGATAAAACCGACCAGAAACGAGGAATCAAGCGGGCAAAAGAGATTCTCGATGCCCTGAGAGGTCAATGACATGAGTAAGTCGACATTCAAACCAGAGGACATGCCGATCCTCGAGCTGGATACATCCGGCACCAGCGCCTATGAGGCTTCACGTTTCCTTGATAGCCCGCAAACCATCAGTGCCTATCTTGCGCAAAGCATGGCGTGCCATGACCCGCAAGTCCTTATGAAGGCGCTGGCCGAGGTTGCCAAGGCCCAGGGAGTGAACAAGGTTGCCGAAGCGGCGGGGGTGAATCGGGAGAGTCTGTATAAAACCCTGAAAGGCGGCTCAAAGACGCGTTATGAGACGGTCCAGAAGCTGATGCTGGCATTGGGGGTGGAACTGACGGTGCGACCGATTACCGCGACTACCGCTAAAAAAACGGCTGTCATCGGCAAAACCTGATGGACCAAACAGAGGACGGTTTTGATGAAAATAGATACGTCCCTTTTTTTCGACAGAGCGCCCATCCCTTACGAAGGGGATAAAGCCATTTACGAGAGAAGCGTGTTGATATGCGCCTGGTCTTGTAGGAAATCGACCTCTAGTAGCGTAAGGCTTCCTCTATAACACTGGTTGTATATCCAGTATTTGCGGGTCTGCGCGCTCACGAAACGAAAATGAGTGAAAAATGGGCCTGTGGCAAAAAAAAGCAACTCCGTTAGGTTGAGGTCCTCTCCTTCAAGAAAGGGAGAGTTCTTAATCAAGTGAATGGAGTCACAACATGAACAAACCACAAACCCAGACACCTCTTCGCCATGGTCGCGTCACATCCCCTTCCAGCCGTGGCGCAGTCGCCGTGGATCTTGGCCTGCTGGAAACCTGGCAGGTCAATGAAATGGAAGGCGGCAAGAACTTCCCGGCACTGACGGCCGGTCCGTTCCCGGCGCCTTACCAAACCGACAGTGACAGCGTCACCCCGCCAGCCGACGGCTTCATCCTCAGCGGTGGCAAGACCGATGCCCGTGACTGCATCAACTTCACCCACGAGGAAATGGCCAAGAAACTCGGCCGCGCCTTCACCTGGCCGTTGCTCAATGTCGAGCCGGGTCAGACCTTCAAGGTCACCTGGGCATACACCGCGCCGCACACCACCCGTGGTTATCGCTGGCTGATCACCAAGGATGGCTGGGACCCGAAACAGCGCATCACCCGCGCACAACTGGAAACCCAGCCGTTCGCTGAAGACTTCTATGCCCAGGTGCCGTACTACAGCCATGCAGGCGAACTGAAGGCCAAGGTCAATCATGAAGTGAAACTGCCGGCCAACAAGAAGGGCCAGCATGTGATTGTGTTGATGTGGATCGTCGCCAACACCGGCAACGCCTTCTATCAAGCCTTCGACGTGGACTTCAAATAAGCCCGCGCCGTTAAACCCACACGTTCTGAAGGATTAGAACATGTCAAAGATTGACTTTACCTCACTGCAATTGCCGCTCAACGATGCCGCTTCG
This sequence comes from Pseudomonas sp. GW823-FHT02F05, assembly GCF_058797315.1. Lineage (NCBI taxonomy): Bacteria > Pseudomonadati > Pseudomonadota > Gammaproteobacteria > Pseudomonadales > Pseudomonadaceae > Pseudomonas > Pseudomonas sp. GW823-FHT02F05. The sequence continues at coordinate 57,651 of NZ_JBXAJM010000014.1, read as the reverse complement.
CCGATGCCGAGCATTGCCGGCAAAAAGATCCTCATGGGCTTCTGGCACAACTGGCCTGCCGGCCCGAGCGATGGCTACCAGCGTGGCCAGTTCGCCAATATGAGCCTGGTGGATGTGCCAAAGGATTACAACGTGGTGGCCGTGGCCTTCATGAAGGGCAACGGTATCCCAACCTTCACCCCGTACAAGCTGTCCGACGCCGAGTTCCGTCGCCAGGTGGGTGTGCTGAACAGCCAGGGCAGGGCGGTGCTGATTTCCCTTGGCGGCGCCGATGCACACATTGAACTGCATAAAGGCAACGAACAGCTACTGGCCAGCGAAATTATCCGCCTGGTGGAAACCTATGGCTTTGATGGCCTGGATATCGATCTTGAACAGAGCGCGATTGATTTCGCCGACAACAAGACTGTCCTGCCCGCCGCCTTGAAACTGGTCAAGGACCACTACGCAGGTCAAGGCAAACACTTCATCATCAGCATGGCACCGGAGTTTCCGTACCTCACCACCGCCGGCAAATACGTCGGTTACATCCAGGCGCTGGAAGGCTATTACGACTTCATCGCCCCGCAGTATTACAACCAGGGGGGCGACGGCATCTGGGTGCAGGAGGTCAACAATGGCAACGGCGCCTGGATTGCCCAGAACAACGACGCGATGAAGGAGGATTTCCTGTTTTACCTCACCGAAAGTCTGGTGAGCGGAACGCGCGGGTTTACCAAGATCCCGGCAGACAAGTTCGTCATTGGCCTGCCCGCCAACGTCGATGCGGCTGCCACCGGTTATGTAGTCAACCCGACAGCCGTGACCAATACATTCAAGCGTTTGCACGACAAAGGATTGTCGATCAAGGGCCTGATGACCTGGTCGGTGAATTGGGACAACGGGATCAACAAAGACCATGTGCCCTACAACTGGGAGTTCAGCCGCCGTTATGGGCCGATGATCAATGGCACTGATCTCGCTGGCCTGGAGCAGGAAGAGGCGGATCTGGAGATCGCCAATCGGCAGTAGCGCAAAAGGGGCCTCTGGCAGACGTGCCAGAGGTCAAACAGCTAAGCTTCTGATCTGACTAAAATCCGATGCCTGTTTGGGCATCGGATTATTTGCGTCACGCTCAAATTGCGCTGAGCATTCCTAAAGCCGATTTACCGCACCAGACAAGGCCGCTTGTTATCAAAGCCCCAACCCGGGATCAGAAACTGCATCGCCACACTGTCATCCCGGGCTCCAAGGCCCATGCCTTTGTACAGTTCATGAGCCTTGGCCACCGCGTCCATATCGATATCCACACCCAGGCCAGGCTTGGCCGGCACCTTTACGTAACCCCCTTCAATCTTCAATGGTTCGCGCGTCAAGCGCTGGCCGTCCTGCCAGATCCAGTGGGTGTCGATGGCGGTGATCTCGCCCGGTGCGGCCGCCGCCACCTGGGTGAACATTGCCAGGGAAATATCAAAGTGGTTGTTGGAATGCGAGCCCCAGGTCAGGCCCCACTCGTTGCACATTTGCGCGACGCGCACCGAGCCCTGCATGGTCCAGAAGTGCGGGTCGGCGAGGGGAATGTCCACTGATTGCAGCTGGATGGCGTGGCCCATTTCACGCCAGTCCGTGGCGATCATGTTGGTGGCGGTTTTCAGGCCCGTGGCGCGGCGGAATTCGGCCATGACTTCACGGCCTGAATAACCGTTTTCTGCGCCGCAGGGGTCTTCGGCGTAGGCCAGCACATGATGCTGGTCGCGGCACAGGCGGATGGCTTCTTTCAGCGACCATGCGCCGTTGGGGTCAAGGGTGATGCGCGCATCGGGAAAACGCTCAGCCAGCGCGGTGACGGCTTCGATTTCCGCGTCGCCGCTCAATACGCCACCCTTGAGCTTGAAATCGTTGAAGCCATATTTGGCCTTGGCCGCTTCGGCCAGGCGCACTACCGCGTCGGCGGTCAGGGCTGTTTCATGACGCAGGCGGAACCACTCATCGTCGGCATCGGCCTCGTTGCGGTAGGCCAGGTCGGTGGCGTTGCGATCCCCCACATAGAACAGGTAGCCGAGCATCTTCACTGCGTCGCGTTGCTGGCCTTCGCCAAGCAAGGCGGCCACCGGCACTTCGAGAAACTGGCCCAGCAGGTCGAGCAGCGCGGCCTCCATGGCGGTGACGGCGTGGATGGTGATGCGCAGGTCGAAGGTCTGCAGGCCGCGGCCCGCGCTGTCTCGAGACGCAAAGGTACTGCGCATCTGGTTGAGAACGCGCTGGTACTGGCCAATCGGCTGGCCGATCACCAGGCTGCGGGCGTCTTCCAGGGTTTGGCGAATGCGCTCGCCGCCGGGCACTTCGCCCACGCCAGTGTTGCCGCTGCTGTCCTTGAGGATCACGATATTGCGCGTGAAGTAGGGGCCGTGGGCGCCGCTGAGGTTCAGCAACATGCTGTCGTGGCCGGCGACGGGGATGACTTGGAAATGAGTAACGACAGGGGTATTCATGGCGCGTTCCTGGCTGAGTTCAAAGAGGTTTGCTGATGGCGGAGCGGCTGGGCACGGCCGGTACGGCACAGGGTGAGGTCTTGGCAAAGAACACCAGGATGGCCGCGAGCACCGAGGTGCAGGCCAGGCCATACAGCCCGCCCTGTATCGAGCCGGTGGTTTGTTCGAGAAAGCCGAAGGTAGTCGGCGCCACAAAACCGCCCAGGTTGCCAATGGAGTTGATCAGCGCGATCACCGCGGCGGCGATGCGCACATCCAGGTAGCCCTGGGGGATCGGCCAGAACAGCGACGACGCAGACTTGAACCCGATGGCCGCAAAACAGATCGCCACGAAAGCGAAGATCGGCCCGCCGGTGGTGGACATGAACATGCCGGCCGCCGCGATCAGCAGGGCCGCCGCGACCCAGGCCTGCTGGAACTTGAACTTGCCCGACAGCGACGCAAAGGCGTACATGGCAATGATCGAGATCAGCCAGGGGATCGAGTTGAAGAAACCGACCTGCACATCACTCAAGTCACCCATCTTCTTGATGATGCTCGGCAGCCAGAAGGTGGCGGCGTAGATCGTCAGTTGAATGCAGAAGTACAGAGCGCAGAACAGCAGGATCTGGCGGTCTTTGAGTAGCTTGCCGAGGGTGGGTTTCACCGTGGTCAGGGCTTCGCGATCACGCTGTTCCTGATCGATAGCGCCCACCAGCGCATCCTGCTCTTCGCGGCTCAGCCACTTGGCGTCATGGGGTTTGGAGTCGAGCCAGAACCACACGAAGAAGCCCAGCGCCACCGAGGCCAGGCCTTCGATGCCGAACATCCATTGCCAGCCATGCAAACCAAAGCCTTCGATCTGCAACAACGCACCCGACAACGGCCCGGAGATCAACGACGCCACCGCCGAGCCACTGAGAAAGATCGCGATGGCCTTGCCACGCTCCACACCGGGCAACCAGCGGGTGAAGTAATAGATCACGCCGGGGAAGAATCCTGCTTCCGCCACACCCAGCAGGAAACGCAGGATGTAGAAGTGGGTTTCGTTCTGGATAAACGCCATCAGCGTGGCGACGATGCCCCAGGTGAACATGATGCGGGTCAGCCAGATGCGGGCGCCGACTTTTTGCAGCAGCATATTGGAGGGCACTTCGAACAGTGCATAGCCAATGAAGAACAGCCCGGCGCCGAAGCCGTAGGCCGCTGCGCCGATTCCCAGGTCATGCTCCATGTGCGTGCGCACGAAGCCGATATTGACCCGGTCGATGTAGTTGAGGATGAACATGACCACGAACAGTGGGAGCACATGGCCCTTCACTTTGCTCACGGCGCGGGCGAGCGCTGAATCACTTTCGGGTACGGCAGATGCTGGGCTTGAATGCTTCACGAATGAAAACTCCCCCTGATTATTTTTATGCGGGTTTGGTGTTTTGTTGACAGACATCATACAAGTTGTTTTTTAAAGGCCGCAATCCTGTCAGGGCTGTTTTTGTTCTTATAAGCCGGTATTGAGGTTGGTTATTTTGGTTATTTGCCAGATTTTATTGGGTTTTGCCCCGCTAGTGACGGCTCGGGGTGTGCGCTTCTCTCGAAGCGAAGACAGGGTCGGGTGAGGTGGGATGAGTATGTTGTCATACAAGTTGGGTGTTTTTCGCCGCCACCCGTCGCCCCGTGCGTTCAGGGTGATAAGCTCCCCCCAGCCCAACCCCGTGGACCCGTCTCGATGCCGATTAAAAGCACACCGCCTGTGCGCAAACGTTCCGCCAACCTGGCCCAAGGTGTGGTCGAGGCACTGACCCAGCGCATCCAGTTGGGGCAACTCAAGCCGGGTGAAAAACTGCCGTCCGAATCCACCATCGTGCTTGAGCATGGGGTGAGCCGTACCGTGGTGCGTGAAGCCTTGTCCAAGCTGCAGGCGTCGGGGCTGGTGGAGACGCGTCACGGCATCGGCACCTTTGTGCTGGAGCAGCACACGCAGCCGGGCCTGCGCCTGCATGTGGACACGGTCGCCAGCGTGCGCAACATGCTCGAATTGCGCCTGGGCCTGGAAGTGCAAGCGGTGGCCCTGGCCGCGCTGCGCAGAAGTGACGCGCAATTGGCCCACATGCGCCAGGCACTGGACGACTACCAAGCCTCCCTGGCCAACAACGACAGCTGTGTGGAGGAGGACAAGCGCTTTCACCAACTGATCGCCGAAGCCACCGGCAATACGTTTTTCACCGACATCATGCAGCACCTGGGCACGGCGATGATTCCGCGCACCCAGGTGAATGCCGTCGAGCGCGGCGGCGCGGACTTTGCCCAACTGGGGCAGTTGGCGAACCTGGAACACGAGGCCATCTACAACGCTATCAAGCGCCAGGACCCGGACGCCGCACGGGCGGCCATGGTGCTGCACTTGACCAACAGCCGGGATCGATTTTCCGGGCACTCTTAAGGAACCACCGTTGAACGAACACACCTTGTCCCAGCGCCTGGAGCGCGTGGCCGCGCACATACCGGCGGGTGCCCGCCTGGCCGATATCGGCTCGGACCACGCCTACCTGCCGGTGGCGTTGATGCGCCGTGGCGCTATTGCGGCGGCCGTGGCGGGGGAAGTGGCCGCTACGCCGTTTCAGGCGGCCAACCGTACCGTGGCCGACAATGGCCTGACGCAGCACATCACCGTGCGTCTGGCCGATGGTTTGGCGGCGATTGAAGCGGGCGATGACATTACCGCTGTCAGCCTGTGCGGCATGGGTGGCGAGACGATCCGCGACATTCTCGACAGCGGCAAGGCGCGGTTGAACGGGCGGGAACGCCTGATCCTGCAACCCAACGGCGGTGAGCAGCGGCTGCGTCAATGGTTGATGGACAACGGCTATCGGATCCTGCACGAGGAGCTGTTGCTGGAAAACCGCTTCTACTACGAAATCATCGTTGCCGAACGTGCTGGAGCGGTGGCCTACACCGAAGAGCAACTGTACTTCGGCCCGCTGCAAATGCAGGCACGCGGCCCGGCATTTGTGGCGAAGTGGCAACGGATGTTGCGCCAGAAGCGCAAGACATTGGCCAGCCTCGAACAGGCGCAGCAGGCGGTGCCCGAGCAGAAAGTGCAGGAGATCGTGCAGCAGGTGAAGTGGATCGAGCAATTGCTCGCCTGAACCACATTCGCGGCACTTCACCGCTACGCTGTAGTCTTCTCTTAAATCCCCCCAAGGTGTTGCCTCGATGATCACTGTTCACCACCTCAACAACTCCCGCTCGCAACGTATCCTGTGGGCGCTTGAAGAACTGGGCCTGCCCTACGACATCAAGCGCTACCAGCGCGACGCCAAGACCAACCTGGCGCCGCCTGAACTCAAGGCTATCCACCCGCTGGGCAAATCCCCGGTGATCGAAGACGGCTCGCGTGTGCTGATCGAGTCCGCCGCGATCATCGACTACCTCATCCGCCGCCACGGTAACGGCCAACTGCAACCCGACCCGGCCACCGATGCCTACGACAGCTATGTGCAATGGCTGCATTTTGCTGAAGGCTCGGCGATGTTGCCGTTGATGCTCAACCTTTATGTGGGACGACTGGGTGAAGCAGGCGCACCGCTGCATCCGCGGATTGAGTCGGAGCTGGCCAACTACCTGGGGTACCTGAATGACGTGCTGGGCCACACGCCGTACCTGGTGGGCGACGCACTCAGCGGCGCGGATATCCAGATGAGCTTTATCGGCGAAGTCGCCCAGGCCCAGGGCAAATTGCAGGCCTACCCGAACTTGGCCGCGTGGCTGCAAAAGCTCCAGGCGCGCCCGGCATACCGCAAGGCGGTGGAGCGGGGCGGAGAATACGCGTTCGCCAAATAGCGGGCCCACCGACACCGCCTCCTGTAGGAGCGAGCTTGCTCGCGAAAAACGTAAACAATAACGCGTGTTTCCTGGATAAACGCGGCGCCTTTGGGTTTTTCGCGAGCAAGCTCGCTCCTACAGAACCCGTTTCGGCAGGTGAACCTTCGAGTCTCCCAGCGCTCACTTAAAAGGTGGCACTGGCTTTTCTCGAAAGGAATCTGCATGCACTCCACCTCGTCAATCGCGCCCGTAGAGCGCGAACTGAGCCTGCGGGCAGTTATCACCGGGATCGTGCTGGGCATCCTGCTGACCCCTTCCAATGTCTACGCAGGCTTGAAGATCGGCTGGTCGTTCAATATGTCGATCATCGCCTTGCTGATCGGTTATGGCCTCTGGCAAGGCCTGGCCCGGCGTTCCGCTGAACACCTGCCGTGGACCCTGCACGAGAGCAATATCAACCAGACCGTGGCCTCTGCCGCGGCGTCGATCATTTCCGGCGGGCTGGTCGCGCCCATCCCGGCTTATACCTTGCTCACCGGCAACCAACTGGCGGCGCTGCCGATGATCGCCTGGGTGTTCTCGGTGAGTTTCCTGGGGATCTGGATCGCGTGGTACCTGCGGCCTTCATTGCTCAATGACAAGGCACTGAAGTTTCCTGAAGGCATGGCCACCCTGGAGACCCTGCTGCACATCTACAACCATGGTCGCGAAGCCGCCACGCGCTTGAAAGTGCTGCTCGGCGCAGCGTTGTTGTCCGGGTTGGTCAAGTGGGTGGATACCTTTATGTGGGCCTTCCCGCGCTGGTCGCCGAACGCCCAGTTGGAGCGCCTGACCTTCACCGCCGACCCCTCTCTCCTGTTGCTGGGGTTCGGCGGCATCATCGGCATCCGCGTGGGCCTGACCCTGCTGCTCGGCGCCTTGCTGGCATGGGGCGGGCTGGGGCCGTGGCTGTTGGCCAACGGCCTGGTGAGCCTGCCCGCCGACAGCAGCGGCCCACAGTTTGCCGCGCTGGTGGAATGGCTGCTGTGGCCTGGGGTGAGCCTGATGGTGTGTTCCACCCTGGCGTCCCTGGCGATTCGCCTGTGGGCGTTGCATCGCTCAACCCGAGCGGCTGGCGGCACGCCTTGGGCGGTTCCCAAGCCTGGGCCTGCCGTGGGGTTTGCCTTGGCGATTGCGTTGGTGGTGAGCCTGCAAGCGCTGTTGTTCGGTATCAACCTTGGGATGGCGCTGCTGACCATTCCCCTGGCGATCTGCCTGGCCGCCGTGGCGGCGCGGGTGGTGGGGGCGACCGGTATTCCGCCGATTGGCGCCATCGGGCAACTGTCTCAACTGAGTTTTGGCATCGTTGCGCCGGGCCAGGTGCCGATCAACCTGATGAGCGCCAACACCGCCGGCGGTTCGGCGGGGCAGTGCACAGACCTGATGAATGACTTCAAGGTGGGCAAAGCGATTGGCGCGACGCCGCACAAACAGGTTATCGCCCAGATTCTCGGGATTTTTGTCGGCAGCGTCGTCGGCGTATTCGCGTACCTGGCGTTGATCCCCGACCCTCAAACCATGCTGCTCACCGAACAGTGGCCAGCCCCGGCCGTCGCCACCTGGAAAGCCGTGGCTCAAACCCTGACCCACGGTTTGGATTCACTGTCCCCCAGCATCCGCTGGGCCATTGCTATTGCAAGCCTGTGCGGCGTACTGCTGGGCATACTCGACAGCACATTACCCACCCATCGCGCCCGCTACTTGCCCAGTGCGGCAGCCTTGGGACTGGCGTTTGTCTTGCCTGCGTCGGTGTCGCTGATGATGGCCCTTGGCGCGATCATGACCTGGGCCGTGAGCTGTCGCTGGCCAAGTGTGACGCAGCGCTTTGCGATCACAGCAGCGGCGGGGCTGATCGCCGGTGAGAGCATTACTGGCGTGGGCGCGTCGTTGTGGCAGATGCTGGGAAGTGGATAAATGGCCGACCTGGATTTACAACTCTTCACGAATTCAAAAGGCTCGCCGTTATAGGCTTGGCGCTGCCACGTCTGGATCAAACCCATTCAACTGACCGTTGAGCCGAGCCCATGAAACTGCCTGCCCTCGCTGCCACGTTTCTCGCCGTTGCTACGCTGCATCCTTTACCCGTACACGGCGCAGGCCCCATCACCCATGTCGCCATCTACCGTGGCCCGGCAGGTTGCCCTGATTGCTCGGAAAACGTGAAAACCGCCCTGCAGCGCCTGGACCCCAATTACCAGATCGACTTCGTCGGTGCCGACGAACCCATCGACATCACCCCGCAAACCCTGGCGCGCTACGATCTCTACGTGCAACCCGGCGGTGGCCAGGACATCCCGGCCGCCCTCGACAGCCTGGGCGATGAGCGTGCCGAAGCCATCCGCGATTACGTCGCCAAAGGCGGCCGCTACCTGGGCCTGTGCATGGGCGCCTACCTGGCCGACGACAACAACCTCGGCCTGATCCCCCAGGCCCTCGACACCGAAGCGGGCCGCCCCGGTTTTGAAGTGGCCGGCATTGACGACGCCGCCGTGCAGGTGACGTGGGACGGGCAGCCTGACTCTGTGTTCTATCAGGACGGCCCGTATTTTCCCAAAGCCAGCGCCGCTGCGCCCTACAAGGTCATCGCCACCTACCACAATGGTGACGTGGCGGCGGCGCGCTATACCTACGAACGTGGCGTGGTGGTGCTGAGCGGGCCGCATCCGGAAGCCGGGCGGGAATGGTTTGAAAATGCCGATATCGAGCTGAGCAAGATGCCGCGTGGCGAGCTGTTCGGGTCGTTGATACGTAGCGCGCAAGAGTAGGGCGCGCCGCCCGTTACTTCAGGATGCCACTATTCCCCATGTCGATATCAGGCACGATGGTGGCGTAACCAGGCTACTTGTGCCTGGCCTCGGGCACTTAAGGTGAAGGTCATTGGCCGCCCGAGAACAACAAAAACAATGACTAGCCTCAACTGCAACGATTCCAACGGTCAGCTTGCGCAGGGCTTCAAGCCGCGCCATGTGACCATGTTGTCCATCGCCGGCATCATCGGCGCGGGGTTGTTTGTCGGCTCCGGACACGCGATCGCCGCCGCCGGGCCAGCGGTGTTGCTGGCTTATCTGTTTTCCGGCCTGTTGGTGGTGCTGGTCATGCGCATGCTGGGGGAAATGGCGGTGGCGCGCCCCGACACCGGCTCGTTTTCCACCTACGCCGACCAGGCCATCGGCCCTTGGGCGGGGTTCACCATCGGCTGGTTGTATTGGTGGTTCTGGGTGCTGGTCATTCCCATCGAAGCCTTGGCCGCCGGGCACGTGCTCAACCAGTGGTTCCCTCAGGTTGATGCGTGGCTGTTTGCGTTGATCTCAATCGTTTTGCTGGTGATCACCAATCTGTTCAGCGTGGCCAAATACGGCGAATTCGAATTCTGGTTCGCCATGGCCAAGGTGATTGCCATCGTCGGCTTTATCGGCCTGGGCTTCAGCGTGCTCATGGGCTGGATCCCGGATCGCGAAGCCAGCGGCTTGAGCCGCTTGATGGAGGAACACGGCGGGTTTGCTCCCAACGGCCTGTCGGCGGTGGTGGGCGCGTTTATCACCATCATGTTCAGCTTCATCGGCACTGAGGCGGTGACCATCGCTGCAGCAGAATCGAGCAACCCGGCGCAGAACATCGCCAAGGCCACGCGCTCGGTGATCTGGCGCATTGGCGTGTTCTACCTGTTGTCGATCTCCGTCGTGATTTCCGTGGTGCCCTGGAACGATCCGCTGTTGGCCTCCGTGGGTTCCTATCAGCGCGCACTGGAAATTATGAACATCCCCAACGCCAAATTCATGGTCGATGTGGTGGTGTTGATCGCGGTAGCCAGTTGCATGAACTCCTCGATCTACATTTCTTCGCGCATGCTGTTTTCCCTGGGCAAACGCGGCGATGCGCCGCCGGCGCTTAAAATCACCTCGAAGGCGGGCGTGCCCAGGGCGGCGGTGATCGCCAGCACCATCATCGGTGCGGGCGTTACGTTGCTGAGCTACTTCATGCCGGCCGGTCTGTTCCAGTTCCTGCTCGCCAGCTCCGGGGCCATCGCGTTGTTGGTGTACCTGGTCATCGCTATCTCGCAACTGCGTATGCGTCGCTTGCTGCTTCGGCAGAACGTCGAACTGACCTTTCGCATGTGGCTGTTTCCCTGGCTGACTTACCTGGTGATCGTATTCATCTGCCTGGCCCTGGGGGTGATGATGGTGACGCCGGAACACCGCACCGAAGTGTCCTCGACCATTGGCCTGGCGTTGGTGATTTCCTTCATCGGCCTGGTCACGTCGCGCCAGCACAACCGGGCACCCAAGCCGGTGGCGCTGGAACATTCCTGATCACGCCTATGGGGTAGCGGTGATGGAAACCGAGGCATCTGTTTGCCAGACCATCGGCTTTTTGCTGCTGGACCAATTCACGCTGATATCGCTGTCGTGTGCGGTCGAGCCGCTGCGCATGGCCAACCAATTGGCGGGCGAAGAACTCTACCGTTGGCAAACCCTGAGCCTGGACGGCCAGCCGGTGTGGGCCAGCGATGGCGTGTCGGTGACCCCGGATGCTTGCGCGCAGGACCAGCGCGGCTTCGATGCGGTGATCGTGTGCGGCGGCGTGGGCATTCAACAGGCTATCAGCCCTGCGCTCATCGCCTGGTTGCGCAGCCAGGCGCGCCTGTACTGCAAACGTCTCGGCGCGGTGTGCACCGGCAGTTGGGCACTGGCCCAGGCGGGGTTGCTCGATGGCTTCCAGTGCAGCGTGCATTGGGAGCTGATGGCGTCGATGCAGGAGGCGTTTACCCGCGTCAAAGTCAGCTCCAGCGTATTCACGCTCGATGGCAACCGCTTTACCAGCTCTGGCGGCACTGCGCCGCTGGACATGATGCTGCACCTGATCGGCCGCGATCACGGGCACACGCTGTCGGCGGCGATTTCCCAGATGTTCGTGTACGAGCGCATTCGCAACGAGCGCGACCACCAACGCGTGCCGCTCAAACACCTGCTCGGCACGCAACAGCCCAAGCTGCAAGAAGTGGTCGCCCTGATGGAATCCAACCTGGAAGAACCCATCGACCTCGACGAACTGGCCGCCTACGTGCACGTGTCCCGCCGCCAGTTGGAGCGCATGTTCCAGAAGCACCTGTACTGCACGCCATCGCGCTATTACCTCAAGCTGCGCCTGACCCGTGCGCGCCAGTTGCTGATGCAGACGCCCATTTCGATTGTCGAGCTGGCGGTGATTTGCGGCTTTGTGTCCACGCCGCATTTTTCCAAGTGCTACCGGGATTTCTTCGGCGTTGCGCCCAGCGATGAGCGCTCGGACATGCGCCTGCATCCGCCGCCTGCGTTAAGGCCAGAGGGGCAATCCCGGGCCCCGCAACAGCCCAGGAATACACTGGAGCAGGCGCGCGACGAGCCGACGTTTGCTACGGTGCAGATTCAAAGGCGATAGGGCTTGGGGTTTTCCCGAATGCCAGTAGGAGCGAGCTCGCTCGCGAAAAACTCACAGGCGCCGCGCTCATTCAGGAAGCACGCGTTATCGTTGGCGTTTTTCGCGAGCAAGCTCGCTCCTACAGAAGGCAATAAGCCTCGGCGCTCAAATCCACTGGTCATTCAACGCGGTACGCTCACCGCCTTCATGCCCGGTATTCAGAATGCCCCTAGGCTCGATCATCATCAGCCTGGCTTCACCTTCGGCCGCCGTCCTGTGCTCAATGCCACGCGGCACCACATACAACTCACCCGGCTTCACATACACCGGGCCCTCCGGCAGGTCGATACGCAGCGTGCCTTCAAACACCAGGAACGCTTCATCGGTTTCGGGGTGCGAATGCCAAATGAATTCACCCTCGATACGCACCACCTTGAACTGGTAGTCGTTCATTTCGGCAACCACTCTTGGGCTCCATTGTTGGTCGATGAGCGAGGCTTTTTGCGCGAGGTTTATCGGTTGGGCGGGTTGCTGTAGGTGAGTCATGCTGAGCCTTCCTGTCGGTGAGAAGGCCAGACTATCCGGGCCGACAGGTCATAGGCTTGTACGATCCTGCAACGCTTCCACTCCTACACCCCCGCATTCCCCACGGGAATGCAGCACATAAAATTAATGCATTTTTCTTACTGCCACGGTTAACGTAATTTCCTTCAAGGCCACGGAGAACCGCCTTGAACTCATCCTCATCCAACCCTGCTGACAAATTCGATACCTCAAGAGCCAACGAGTACGCGCGACAAAGCCGTATCGCGTTGGCGGGCTATGACGCGTGCCAGGATCTGGCAGCCTGCATGCTCGCGGCGAGCCTTGGCGATGCCCCTTCGGCCAAGATACTGGTGGTCGGCGCCGGCGGTACGGCGCAGGAGATCATCGCCATGGCCAACCTTGAACCGGGCTGGCGCTTCATGGCGGTTGATCCCTCGCAGCCGATGCTGGACGCGGCAAGGCAGCAGTTGGAAGCCAACCACCTGCTTGATAGAACAACCCTGCATCTCGGGACGCTTGAAGACCTGGCAGCAGACGCGTCATACGACGCCGCCACCTTGATCGGTGTGCTCCACCATCTGGAGGGGGATGACGCCAAGGACCGGATGCTGCGGTCGATTCGGGCGCACCTGAAACCGGGGGCACCGCTGATCGTCGCGGGCAATTATTACGCGTATGCCAGCCAGCCGTTGCTGCTGGCGGCATGGGGCCAACGCTGGCGTCAGCATGGCGCCACCCCGGACGAAGTGAAGGCCAAGCTCGGCAAAATCCTTCAAGGCGCTGACCCGCCCCATTCCGAGGCCGCGGTTCAGAAGCTGTTGCATGACGCTGGCTTCGGCGACGCGACGCGTTTCTTCAGCAGCCTTTTCTGGGGGGCTTGGTTGACGTGCAAGGTGGGGTAGCGAGGTCTCCCGTTGCTCAGTGAGCCGTGGCGCGATTCAGTTCGCCCGGAGAGTAGCCAGCCGCCGACGCCAATCGCCGCCATGCCGAAGGTGGCATTCCTCTTCGGAGTCGAAACTGACGCAGCGGGCGATGTTCGGGACGTGCACGTCAGCGTCATCCAGCGCGGCGGTAGTCAGCTCGCGCATACGGGCGTCCGCGCCGGTCGCAAGGGCGCGAGCCTTGCTCGCAACGCTGTCGAACACCCAGATCACCCGCAGGCTTTGGGGAAAGGCGCGGTAGTCGACGGTGTGGGTCAACCATTCAAAGCCTGGCATTTCGGTCTTTGCAATCTCGCAGGCGTCGGTCAGGGCCGCGATGAGACGGCGTTCGATACGGGCGTGGTCGCGTGAGGCAGGCGGCATAAAGGAAATCCGTGAATCCTGGGAGTGGGTTGGGGCATCAGGCGATAGGCTGATCAGAGCGGGCGTTATTGAAGCGCGGGGCGCAAGCGTTGCCACTCATTCAAGCAATCCTCGGCAACGATATCCGGGTATCCCCGTTTGTGTTCCATCGCTAACGCGGTGGAGAAGGGTACCGCAATGCAAGTGGCTTGGTCATTGCAGCGAAGTGTCATCGACCATCGGCCTGGTCACGGCGCGCCAGCATGGGCGGGCGATCAAGCCGGTGGTGTGGGAGCAATCCTGACAGCGCGGCCCTACCTGTGGGCCGCGTCACTTCAGTGCTGGCGCACCCCTCTTGTCATACGCCGCAGTACCTGCTTATCGCCCTGCCTATAGTGCATGACCACCGCCCCGACATGCCCGAGGATAAGCACCAGCATTGTCCAACCCAGCAAGCTATGAAAGTTGCTGCCCAGATCAACCATCCACTGGATTTTTTCCCCCTCGAACCCCTCCATGACCTGCACGCCAAACGCAGAAAAAGCCCGGCCGGAGCCGTACTGGCGGATCATCCCGATCAGCGGGATCAGGAACATCAGTGCATACAGCATGCCGTGCCCGGCGGCGGCGAAACGGCTGATGCTGAGTGGGCGCCGGTGTTGGTTCAGCAGACTCCAGCTGGCACGTAGGATCAGCAACACCAGTAATAACAACCCTACGGGTTTGTGAAAGGGCCACAGCCATTTATCCAGCGCTGAGTCTGACGCCAGGTAATGGGTTATGGCTGAGCAATAGATCCACGCAAACAACAGGAACATCAGCCAATGCACTGCTCGGCTTACCGAGTCGTAGTGTTCACGTGACCCAGCAGGGGGTGCGCAAGTCGTCATTGTCGTATCCTTCTGGCGAGTCGCCTTGCGTTCTTTTTCAAGCGCATTGAGGCGACAGATGATAAGCGGCCAGAATGAATCTGGCGGTGACCAGATCATATACAAGGAGACACAGGCAGCGGTCGTGTCGAAACATCAAGAAAACATGCATCCCTCAGGGTGTGATCTGGATGCCTAACGGCATGGGCGTAGCCTGTTCAAATCCACCGAGCATTTTCAGCCGTACGCTCCCCACCTTCATGCCCGGTATTCAAAATGCCCCGTGGCGAGCCTTCGAGCATCAGGAATGCTTCGGGCGCGTGTTCGTTCTTGCGCAGGGCGTGGAACGATCAAAAGCTGTGGCGAGGGAGCTTGCTCCCGTGACGGTCTAAAGCTGACGCGTTTATGGTCGATAACCCGTATGAACCCGCTAATCAAGGACCGATTAAATGGCACTTTCCGTTAGCCCTGCCTATATTCCACCGGCCAATCTCAACCTCACGCCTTCTGAGCAGAAGCTCGTACCCCAGGCGTCGACGGACCCCGCCAAGCAAGCCCTGGCAAACGCCGGCCCCGCGGCCATTTACCATCCCAGTGAAGCCGCGACAACCACGGCACAACCCCCGGAGGCCGTTGATACCTGGGTCGGTCGCTCCGAATCGCCGCACTTTCCTCGTTTCGTCGACCTGTTCAATGGCGCGCAAAGTGCGCTGAAAGCTTCCTTCCAGACATTCGAAGCGAACCTGGCGGCCACTGCGCCCGACCTGGCCAGCACCGGGTACGGTTTTACCGTTGAGGCTGACGGCCGGCTGAAAGTGCTCGATACGGCTGGCCAGCTCAGCCGTGAGGCGACCGAGAGGCTGACGGTTCTGCTCAATCAATCCGTTGAGCTGAAAGCCACAGCCGTGGCTTACCGCAACGCCGCCATCGACATGGTAGACGCAGGTTCACCCTGGTCGGGAAGCACCCTGGGCTACTACAGCCTGACCAATGAAAACTTCGCCAGCACTATTGATCTGGCGCCCTTGTTCAGAACGCATGACCCGTCGGATATTAAAGCGGGCAGGAACCAGTTTTTCATAAACCAATTGTCTTCCAACGGTGAGCGCGCGACGCAAGAGACTGAGCGGGCGATGTTGGAGCGGCGTGCTGCCCAGGGGTTCAGCACCCAGGCTTGATTGGCGCAACCAGCGGTTGTCGCCGAGGACCGGTCGGCGGCAGTCAGCTCGCGCATGCGTGCATCTGCCTCGGTGGCAGGGGGCGCGCTTATTGTTCAGGGGTGATCAACGATCTCAACGTATGGTCCTCCCAAACGCCAGCAATCTTCAGATAGGCTCGCGCATGTCCTTCTTTTTCAAACCCCAGCGACTCCAGAAGGCGTTCACTTCGCACATTGCGGGGTAAATGATTGGCCATGATCCGGTGAAGACCCAACTGCTCAAAACAGTGTTGGTTAGTGACCTGAAGTGTTTTTTTCATCAGGCCGCGACCCTGGGCAGATTCCGCCAGCGAGAAGCCGAGATGACAGGCCTGAAAAACGCCTCTCACAATGTTCGTGTAGTTACACCGCGCTAGAACTTCTCCGCTCTCGGGTTCAAGCAAGAGGAAACACAGAGCGTTGCCAGCGTGCATATTGTTGACCTGCTGCTCCACCCTGGCCTTGGCGTTGCCAGTGGTGAAGTATTCCTCGTCCCGGAGCGGCTCCCAGGGTTGCAGGTGCCTGCGATTGACGCGTTCGTAACGGCTGATCCTCTCGAAATCGTCGCACGACAATGGCCGAAGGCAGTAGCCCTCAACGCAATACTCCATAAACCCCTCCAGATTTACCAATGCGCCAATCTGACTGCGTAGCCGCAAAGAATAGCGCCGCTGCGCGTAAAGCGACCCCTTTCATGGCAAACAGGTCTACCATGCCAGCCCCGGCAGTGGTTCCACTCGCTCCCGAACTCAATTTTTCAAGGTAGCGATAATGTCCATCGACCAGATCTCCCTCCCCAAAGGCGTCGGCCCCCACGCCGCCAAGCTGCTTGACGCTATTACTGGCGCCTCCACCCATGAAGAACTCAACCGTGCTGGCGGTAAAGCCGAGGGTTTTGTGCTGGGGCTGGAGGCCACCAAGGCGATCAAAAGCCAAATTGCAGAGTCGCTGTATGTGGCGTATGACGACGCGGCGAGCAATCGAGCTGGTGAACTGAAGAGCTAGTCCACGTCAGCCCATGGTTCCGGAATGAGCGCCAATCGCCGGAATAGGCTGACGAACATAATAATTGTCGAACTCA
Source organism: Pseudomonas sp. GW823-FHT02F05 (assembly GCF_058797315.1). Lineage (NCBI taxonomy): Bacteria > Pseudomonadati > Pseudomonadota > Gammaproteobacteria > Pseudomonadales > Pseudomonadaceae > Pseudomonas > Pseudomonas sp. GW823-FHT02F05. The sequence goes on along the minus strand of NZ_JBXAJM010000014.1, from coordinate 40,966 downwards.
CTGCTTTCGATGAACTGGAAGCCATGGCGGGTATAAAAGCGATTCGAAGCGCTTTCTTTGAGAGCCCCTACTTTAATAGGAAGCGCAGCCGCATCCGACTCTTTGAAAATCTGCATGAGAACAGCAGACCCCACCCCTGACCCTTGCGCGCTCGGCCTTACATACAAGTGATCGAGCAAAAGTTCATTGGGGTGATGTTTCACCACTACGAAACCCACCCTCTCTCCAGACGCCTCGATATAGCGTGTGTCGCGAGCTTCAAAGCCGCCAAGAAACCGCTCCCGCGCACGCACTGGGTCAAATCGCCCAACACGCTCCAGACTTTCGCGCATGGCCTCGATTCGAATGGCTACCAGATTATCCAAGTCGCTTTGTTGAACCGGGACCAAAATGACGGGGGAATTTTGATTGGGTGCGACGGGCATATTGTGTGCTCCAACTACCATCCTGAGGGCTCAGTATAGAGAGCCTGATACTGATGAAGCGACCCGCATGGTTTGTTCACGGCATACATGGAGTAACGGACCCCAGGAACGAAATGGCCATGCCAGTGGACACCCACGCAATCCGCATTCTCTCGCAACGCCTGAGCATTGAGCCCTTCTGCGAGCAGGACGCTGTTGAGTCTTTCTCTTGTATCTCACCGACTCTGACTCGCTACATGTCCTGGGAACCGCCTGCCTCACTGGAAGAGTACGCGCAAGTCTGGGGGCGGTGGCTGCCTGCGATAGCGGATGGCAGCGACATCGTGTTCACGGTCAGGGAGCGGGTAGGTGCTCGTTTTACCGGCTTGGTCGGGCTGCACCATACCGGCAGTGAAACACCGGAGTTGGGTATCTGGATCCGTGAAGATAAACATGGGTTGGGGTTTGGTGGTGAAGCGGTGCGGGCGGTTGTTCAATGGGCTAGCCAGTGGGTGGTGGCGAAGAACTTTATCTATCCTGTTGCGACGCAGAATGGTGCGAGTCGGCGTATTGCTGAAGCTTTGGGGGGAGTGGTCATCGAAAGGCGGATGGCGGAGAAATATGATTCGGTTGTGTACCGGATACCGGGGGGTTAACTCTGGGTATCGGGTTTGCGATTGCTGGCCTGCACGAACGGCAGAAATCGGCCAAAGGCTGACGCTGGTAAACGGCATTTATCAACCATTCGCGGACACGTGTGTCTGGCCTCAAACCGGATGCATTGGGTGATTTTCCTCATCACCATCTGAAAACTGCTCCGGCTTTCCGCCTCAGGCATTGATAGTCACAGACTGCGTATCTGGCTGCTATTATCTATTTGCCAAGGTTAATGCGTGCATGGACCTCATTAATAGGAAAACCAGGGGGCGTGGGCTTGAACCCCTTTGAGGCCTTCTGCAAACCGTAACCTTTGCGCTGATGCGTCCTCAATGCGGTCAAGTCCAAGCTCATTGTAAGAAAAGTCAGGTTGTCTCCTCCTTTGATCCTCAACGGGTTCATCATTTCGGAACTTGAGGGGCTAACCACTCTGGAATCACCGAAGCTTGAATCGTTAACCTGTACAACATAGCAATGTAGATCTCGAGCCGCCGACTCAATAACATTTGAGAAGTAGTTGACGTCGCGATTGAACTCTGACGCAACAATGAAGTCAACTTTGCCTTTGAATAAAGACCTGTCCTCGATTGATGCTAGCTCAAAGCAGTTATATATCGTAAAGCTTGCGCCTCGCCATCTGAAGAGATGATATGGCTCTTTACTGACAGGGATTTTTAGTCCTTCGTTGAGTAGGATGAATTCTTCTTCCGGCGAGTAAAATCGTTTCAACCTGCGGATAGGTATACAAGCCCAGTGTCCTGACACCGTCTGATAAGGCAGCGCTGCCAGAACTTGATTTAACGCTTTTCCCCTTTTATCGACTTGGTGCTCAAGCCCGCATACGACCCCTATCCGGTGCTTGCGAGCCCATGCCACCAACATGGATTCCCAAGCATACGGAACGCTTACTTCTGGAAAAACCACGAGATCAATTTGACGGTCGCCTTTACCTCGGTAGCGTGATAAATCATTAAGGAGCTTATTAAGTGATTTCAGCCTTTCGCGGCTAAGGTTTGGATGGCCTAGGAAACTGGACTCAATATTCGTATTGAAGACTGGAATATTTGCTAGCGCAACTTGGATGGTGCTGTGTAAATCAGCGGTTTCTGCCCCAATGGCGATCGCTTCAAAATTTGCCATATTGATTATTCCTCATTGCTCATAGGTGCGGTCCAAATCACGCCAGCAACAGGGTGCCTATTAATGGCTTCAAAAATTTTAGATGCTTGCTCAAAAACTGTATTTGTTCCGCGAGGGAGAACACCGCTGTAAACTAACAGCATGCATTCGTCGAAATTGACGAACCTAGGAGAGTACTTGGTTTTACGTGGGTCTACTTTTACTGAAAGTTTTTTCGCTCTGTCGCTCAGCGGACCTTTGTAGGTTGTAAAGTTTAATAGAGGTCTGCGAACAAAATGGTGCCGCAGTAGGTTTGCATTACGCAGCGACTCTGAGTGGACTTCGTCAACAAGCTCAGAAAGGCCGACATCTTCTGCACTGACTGCGTCGGCCATGGCTATTGAAAGCTCAAGATGCATGTTGAGGTCAGCTATCAGGTGTTTAGTAACTATTGCGTCGCCGCCGCGTACTCGCGAAATTTCTGTCTTCAGTTGCTTGCTGAAAGCATTGAAAGTGATTCTGTCATTTGCAATGCCTAGCAGTGTGAGAACACGTTCCCATAAATCAAAAAACTCGATTGCGCTGCGACCTTTAAAAAATTTCTGAAGGCCTAGGCTAACCTTTCTGTCGGGTGGGTCATCCGTCATTAAATAAAGGATGGCCTGTTTTGCCAAGTGCTTAGCAAGTTCATACCGGTTCTCAGATACACTTTTAATGCTTCGGAACTTATTAGTTGAACCTTCATAAAGTAGTTCGTAGGCAACATCCTCCATGGAGTTATCCGTCTCGTCGACTGGAAGTAGTAAAAAGTCGCTTCCGTTATGTTCAAGCTTTTTTTGAAATTTTTCTAAGCCAGCAATTGAATGGCGGGCGTCAAAATATTGCAAGATACATTTAGATTGTTGCAATAGGAGGCCTGGACGCACGCAAATCTCATATGCGCCTTTTTCTGACTCGCGAAGAATACTTGTATTAACAAGCAAGGTCTCAATGAAGGCAGCGACCGGGTTTTCGCTGTTATCAGATGGGTCAGAGGGAAGAGGGACAACGAGCAGAATGTCATCAACATATCGACCATAATAGGCTGGGCGTACCTCTCTCATTATCGCAGAGTCAAAACCTTGTAAATACCAGTTGGCAAGAATTAGGGACGAACAAAGCCCGATTGGAAGTCCTACTACGCTGCCAGCAATGTCTGGATGCGTTAGGCTCAATACAGGCGAAATGCAATCACGATAGGATTCACCAATAGTTTTAATGCATGAAAGAAGTGGGCTGGATTTATTTTTATTTTTTGATGGTTTGCTCCTCGCGGTTTCAATGGAAGAGCTAACCTCGTCAAAGTCGATATTAACCCTGTAGTAATACTCCTGCACATCAAGGCCCAAAATTGCGACGTTACGCCGCTCTTCCACTAGCAGTTTCTTGGCTTTACGAATACCAGTGTCGCGCCACCGTGAATATTGCTCGTGGTATTTGGTGAACAGCGCTAGAGAATCGTCTTCCTCGTTACTAAGGTGACTCGACAACCGTGATCCGCAGCAATCATCATCGAGCGCCTCATCTAGAAGCCGCCCTTCGAGCATGATCCAAAGGACCGCGATGAGATGGAGTTCAATTGGCCCGTCAAAGAAAAAATTAACTTTATCAACGTCGATGGTCGGGGCGGTCGTCACGTTAGTGATAAATCGCCCTTTGTGAATTTGTGCATTGGGTAGGTCTTGTGGACTCAGCTTGAGCTTTTTTGGTACTAATCGGTACCCGACGTCTTTCAGCCACCTTTGAAACTTGGGGGAAGAGGATGGTTGGGCCGCGCTTACTACCTCATGCACGGCAGCGAGTTTTTTGTGGAAGTCTTTGCCGCATTCAAAGGCTGCAAGCCTGGCACGTAGCCTGAGGTCAGTTTTGTCAAAATAGACGAGGCTTTTCAGCTTCCGATAGGCAAGCTGGACTTGTTCTTCAGTCACACGCATTTCATTGAGTCTCACTCAAAGCAGGGGCTGATATGTTCGCTGGGTAAAAATTGCAAGTTTTAGCCGATTTTCGACGGAGCTATGCAGTTTCCATCGGCAAAAGATCTAATGGACGGCCCGCTCAGTTTTCATTAGTCGGCACAAGATACTACAGTGGAAAAGGGGACAGATTTATTTAGGAAAAAATAAATCTGTCCCCTTTTCGGTCCTTGTAATTTAGGTTTGGGAAAAACGTGCGGAGTGGGATAGTCATATGCTGCTCAAAGGTATACGGCTCTGCATTAGGCCCTTCAAATGCCCTGCGCTGGCTCAGGGTGCTCCGAGTGGACTGCTGCAAGCAGCCTTACCCCCAACATCCTACGCTGAGCTGTGCCATTTGTTTTTTGAAAGAGATTCGCTTTCTCTATTTCATACTGCGCCAATGTACTCGTGATGTAGTCATCCAAGCTCTTTATCCACTGGCCATTGCTGCAGAAGGAAAAAGCCTTTCCCCAACCCAGAATTACTCGGTCGAGATTCTGTAGCACACCAGAGTAGGTCCCCTTTGGGGATATATCGCCAGCGTCACCACTGAATTTCATCATGCGTATTGATGCGTCTAAATCGGATTTGATCCGTTTCTTGAATCGCTCCCTCGTGCCTGTAGATGGCTGGACCAATCCTGCCGAAACGAAGCAGCCCAGGAAATCAAATCCTTTAGCTGTAGGGCCCCTTGAAGCCTTGTCGCTCGCAACTGAGGGCCGGTATGCTTCGAGTGAGAGCTTTTTAAGCTCAGTCTGTGCTTTGCTAAAAGCACGGTCCACACAGCCCATGTCCTTGCCGAGGATCAGGAAGTCATCGATGTATCGAAGACATGTGACCTCCCCATCATTGATGGTTTTGTCGAAATCATGGAGGTACAAATTGGCTATGAGTGGCGACAGGGGAGACCCCTGGGCTACACCCTCTACCCCAATGGGAAAAATCTCATCGAGACCCTGTCGTCGAAGCACGTCAATGTTTGCAAGTTCTGTGGTTATAGCAGCTTGAAATAAAGCAACTGTGTCTGGGCATTTGATGTGAGGGGCCACTAGTTTCATCACGCGGGCCTTATCAATCCTAGTGAAGAACTCGGCAATATCTGACCTGATATGGAAGGCGGCTCCTTGGGCAATGGCACCTTTGGCGTCGGCTATCGCCATCGAGACCCGTTTGTTTTTTATGCCCCCATAGCTCGTAGGCGTAGCCAGCGTTTCTTTCACGAACTTAATACGGGACAAGGCGTCGAGTAGAGCCCGCTGGACGATTCGGTTCGGTATAGGTGAAAGCACAATCGGGCGAGAATTACCGTTGGCTTTGGTTTTTGCCACACCGGTCTGCTTTTGGAAGTTAAAGGTCTTCTTGGATAGCGCGCGCTGGATGTCGGAAAGCGACTTGGGGAGCTGGCTCTCGAAATCCTTGGCTTCGTTACGGATAGTTTCGGACGATGAAGAAAAGGCGCTTTCTTTGACCTTCCTCCAAGCCGAATACAGCGAATCGCCGCTGTAGATCCTACGGTAAAGCGACGAAGCCATAAAAACTCCTGTTTGTTGGGAGACACCAGTGAACTCTCACCCAACTGCTACAGAGGACCTCCAACCTTCGGGAGACCGCGAAGCCTTAACGGCGATCTTGGTCGCGACCCGGACAGCAACCTCCGAAGAGAGATGGCTGGCGTCTGTCAAACTTGGTTCAGTGCTGTGAGGCGGCTGCACCAGCAAGCAGGCGAGGCTGCTCGCAGTCACGAAACTCCGTGACGCGAGGAGCACCAAACTGGCACGTTTTTGCATGAACGCATGATCACCCCCAAAGACTCCATCAAAATACGATAAATCGCAGCTTTTTGGCGCTCGGGGTTAAGCTCGCGCTATGCGCCAGGTTGGCACGTTTTTGCACGACCGCATATTGTCCTCCGAAGGTCCCGCCAAAGTGCGAATCGTACCTTTTTGGGTTTCGCGGTCAAGCGCGCGCCGTGCGGCTGAACATCGAACAACGCGCTGAAAATAAAGCTGCTAACCGTCTGGTGACTCCAACGTACAGACAGAGTTACGGTTATTGACGCAGCAGTCGAGCGGTGCTCTTTACCTTCGGGAGACCGCGAAGCCTTAACGGCGATCTTGGTCGCGACCCGGACAGCAACCTCCGAAGAGAGATGGCTGGCGTA
>NZ_JBXAJM010000014.1:0-34536 GCF_058797315.1 Pseudomonas sp. GW823-FHT02F05 | reverse complement strand
GCGTCTGTCAAACTTGGTTCAGTGCTGTGAGGCGGCTGCACCAGCAAGCAGGCGAGGCATCGTGATATTAATCAGCCGTGCGGCCAAAAGCCATCTATTTGGTGGGTCGTCTATTGGAAAGCGATAGGATGAGCACTGATTTCATAAGACTGCGCGCTTGAAAATAACGCGAAAGTGAATGTTCCCAATCCGGCGTCAGCCTCTAAGGCTAGCGATAACTGTCTACAGCACAAGCTAAATACTTTTCGGATGGGGCGAAATCAGAAACGAATCGACTGTCTGCTCTTCGCCGAAAGCAGGGTGCTTTGTCCGCGATAGTAACCTTGGATGATACGTTTCATAGGCAATCCTGCGTTATCACTTTGGGCAATCGTAACAACGTTGGAAGACTCTTGATGTACTCTGATGCAAGAAAGTAATGCTAGTAAATTTGGAGCTTAAGGACCTGCCCATGGATGTGATTTCAGCGCACCTATTTTCTACAAATCACCGTACTCAAATTGAAGCAAGCGATCACTGTGGCTGTTTTTACTGTTTAAGTGTGTTTTCGCCCTCAGAAATCACTGAGTGGGTTGATCTAGATAGCACCGCTCTGTGTCCGAAGTGCGGGATCGACTCGGTCATCGGTTCAGCATCCAGTCTGCCGATTACCCCTGTATTTCTTTCGAAAATGCACGAACACTGGTTCTAGAAGATCCCGTCATTCGAGGGCATCCCTTCGGTTTGACATCTACAGACTAGCTTTACCTCAGTGCCGCACGTTCCTGCTAAGTATTTACACACTCTGGGCCGAAAGCAGTCGTCGCTCTCGTCATCGCAGAGGGCTTTGTGCCGAGGCTGAATCCCCCAATGCCATCAAGCGCCAAATTGCCGAGTCGTTGTATGTGACTTACAACGACGCGACGAGTCATCAGGCTAACGAGTTGACGAGATGATCATCAGCCAGGGCAGGCCGCTTCGCGGTCAAGGAGTCTGGCGGTGAGGAGTACGCCCAGTTCGCTCAGTTGGTGGATGGCGAGGGCGATGTCGCGGTGTTTGCCGTTGAGGTCTTCGGACAGGTCGAGCAGCAGGGTGCTGACGCTGGTGAAGGTTTCGTAGCTGTTGGTGATGAGGGTTTCGTTGCTGGCGTTGGGGGCGACGGTGAAGAGCGTTGTTGAATCTGCTTTTGACATGAGTAGACATCCTGAGTGATGCCACCACCTTTCCGCTACTAAACAGTGGGTGGCAGCTGTACGCAGGTTAGTAGACCGGTGGATATCTAAAGCCGGCGCGCCCGAAGACGCCCTACGCACAGCCACCATCGAGCACAGACGCACTGTCTGATTGGTGACGCTCATGCACTTATAGATACCCAAATTCAGGCTACTAAACCCGATCACTGAACAATTCAGCGACCGAGCCACCTTAGAGACGGCCACCTCAGCGCACAAGCCGGCGGATTCTGACGCAGGCGTAGGCAATGGAGCAAGGTGCAGCAGGGGAATCGGATTTTGCCTTCAGGCGCTGCGTTATCGTTTGGGGTTTTCGCGAGCAAGCTCGCTCCTACAGGCGTGTTCGTCACCTCAAACGAAATTGTTAGCATTGAACGAGTTTCATATTGGAGGCAGGGATGGATGAACGATATGAGGTTCAACGGATCACCCACCTTCCGCGCCAGATACTGGCGCTGGAAAAGGAAGCGATTGGCGAGGGTTTCAGGTTTCTCACGCGTCTGATTAACGAATGGCACTCCGGGGCAAACCGCTTTGATGCACCCGGCGAGTGTCTGATGGCGGCCTATTTAAACCAGCAATTGATAGGCATCGGCGGTCTTTCAGTTGATCCCTATGCTGACAATAACGTGGCCAGACTGCGGCGGGTGTACGTCGCAGCTTCGGCAAGGGGGCAACACGTCGGGCAGGCGCTGGTAAAGGCGCTTGTTGAACGTGCAGCTCTCAGGTTTCAGGTCGTGCGTCTTTTCACGGATACGGTTGAAGGAAGCGCCTTTTATGAGCGCTGTGGCTTCAAGCGGACAGATGAGGCTCAGGCGACTCATATCATGCGGCTTGGCGGTTTTTGAGGCGATGGCTGCAATGGCAATGGCTCACTGCGTTGGGCGTGGCCGATAGCTTGTAAGTGACGGGATTGGGAGAGCAACCCCACAGCACTGCAGCATCACCGCAGCACTGTGGGGTTGCTATGACAACGCCTACACCGACCCGAAACGTACCTCCACTGACAGACTGCCCTGGTTATCGCTCAGGCCAGCCCCGTAACGCCCGGCCAGGTCGTCATTGATGCACAACTGCAACTCCCCCTGCTGGCCACGCGGCAATTGCGCCTGGTTGCCGACCAGGAACGGCGCGCCGCTGGTGCCGATACGCCCGATCAATGCGCCTTCCGCTTGACCGGGCAAGGTATAGCCGGGCTTGGCGGTCAGGCCTGGGTGGCCCGCCGCGCCGACCATGCCGGTGCCCGGGTTGGCCGTCCACTGCCCACCGGTGCACACCGCCAGTTGCCAGCTCTGTCCGTTGACCTGCACGCCGGTGCCCTGCCAGGGGTCTCTGGCCTGCACCTGCACGGTACGCTTGAGCAGATCGCTGGCGACCACGTCGGCGGCCTGGAAGGTCAGCGCGGTGATGGTCAAGGTCGGGTTGGCGGTGCCGGTGGAGGGGAACACGCCGTCGCCCACCAGGAACAGGTTGGGGTGGTCCCAACTGCGTTGGTCCTTGTCCACCACTGAATATCTGCGGTCCGAGCCCATGCGGTAGGTGCCCATCAGGTGGCCAGCGCCGTAGAAGGCGTAGTTCTGACCGTCGTACTCGAACACGGTTTGCGAGCCGGGCTTGAGCTTGGGCTTCAGGTCGGTCAGCTCGGTGGCGCCCATCAGTTTGGTGATGATATGCGTGGCGGCCAGGCGCGCCTGCTTGAAGCCCTTCATGGTGTAGTCGGACAGTTCGTAGGCGATCTCTGGCCGAGGCAGGCCCAAGCCGTCGGTGAAATGCTTGCTACTCTCCACCCGGCACTGCGCATGCTCGGGGTCTTTCTCCACCTGCTCGATCAAGAAGGCCAAGCGGAACTGGCGGGTCAGCACGCTGTTGAGCTTCTGCACCAGCGCCACGCCGGACAATGCCTCGCTCTTGTGGTCGGCGCCGCCATTGTTGGTGCCGCCATTGTTGTCGCCGTCGATAAAATCGCAGACCGTGGTATACGGATCATTCGCCGACCAATTCCAGCCCTCGTTGCCGATCTCGATACGCCACGCGGCACGCTCGCAGCGGAACGGGCCATCGCGCATGTCTTCGATCCCCGAGGTGGACAGTGGCCCACGGAACGGGAACAACGGCTTGCCTTCAGGCATCAGGCCCCAGGCCAGGTACACCGGGTGGTCGGCCAACGACTTGCCGACCTGGCCACTGCTGTTGGCCACGCCGTTGGGGCTGTGCGGGCTGATGGAGTTGAGCAGCAGCTTGGGCGTTTCGATCGCGTGGGCGGCGATCACGTAGCGCTTGCCCTGGGCCGTGCCGTTCTGTTGCGTGCCGTTGTTCTGGTACTGGATGAAATCGATACCCGTGACCCCATTGGCATCGACCTGCACCTTGCTCGCCACACACTGGTAAAGAATACGCACGTTGCCGGTATCCAACGCCTTGGCCATGGTCACGGTGGCGTCGTATTTGGCCTGGATCGGGCAGATCGGCGTGCAGCTGGTGTTGCCGGCGCATACCCGGCGGCCGTTGTCGTTCTGCGAGTTACGCCCGGCTGGCGTTTGCCGCACGTTGAGGGTGAAGCCCTGGTACTGCGTGCCATTGATTGCCTTGCCCACGCCCTGGTCGACCAACGATGGAGGAATGCCGTGCATGCTGTATTGGTAGCCTTGGGGGAAGGTCACGCCCAGGTAGCTCTGCGACGCCACATCGGCGGACACGCCCATCTCTTCCTCGGCGCGGCAGTAGGCGGTTTGCAGGTCGTCGTAGCTGATCGGCCAGTCGACCCCTACCTTGTACTTGGTCTGCATACGAAAGTCGTTGGGCAACAGGCGCAGAGCCGTGCCCATCCAGTGCCACATGGTACCGCCGCCCACCCGCTCGTAGGTGCTGGCGAACAGTTGCGGCCCGTTCTGTACCAGGTAGCTCTTCTGCACCTTGTCCTTGTCGTCGCTGCCGGCGGTGATCAAGTCCTGGATAGTCGCTCGCGGGGCGAACTGTTTGGCCGGGGTCTGCTCGGTCTGCTCCGGTGGGTAGGGCGACTCGGGCGCCTTGAGCACGGCGGTGTAGAAACGCTCCAGGTACTCGCTGCGGTTAGGCGGTATCGCCGGGCCCGACTCAAGCACCAGCACTTTCAAGCCGGCCAGGCCCAGCTGGTAGGCCATGACGCTGCCGGCCATGCCGGCGCCCACGACGATCACGTCGGCGGTTTCGATGTTCTGGGTGTTTAGAGTGCTCATGGCTGCTGCCCTTCCTTGGCGTCGACACCGGTGAATTGCTTGAGGGTCGGTGGCTGCTCGGCCCAGTAGCCGAAGTGGTACTCGCTGTAGCCCATGGGGTGGGATTGGGCGATTTTCCACGCCCAGCTTTCCTTGTAAGCCTCGTCGGAGACTACGCGGATGTCATGCTCGTTGGCGGTGCCCTGGTCATAAGGCTGGTACCAGCTGCCAAGCAGCCACAGCTTCATGATCGAGCGGGCGCCTTTGGCGATCTGCGGGTCCGAACTGCCGAGTATGGCGTTGGCGATCTGCTCATGGGGTTGGCCTTTGATAGGGACGTACAGGTTCAGCAGTTTGCTGAACGCTTCGGTGCCCATGCCTTGCTGGGCGGTGTCGAAAAACACCGGAGGTAGGTTGATCGGGTCGACGGCAGGCGCCAGCAGCTTGGCTGACAGGCCAGTGAGCTCGGCAGACAGGTCGATGAAGTCTTGCAGGTTCGGGTCGCTCATGGCATCACTCCTTGGCACCGGTGGATTGGGCACGTTCAAGCAGAAAGGTGAAATCGGCGAAGCTGGTGCGCGGTGACTGGGTCACCCGGGTGGTCGCGTTGTTGTGGCATTCCATGCAACTGGATGAAGCCTGCGGCGTAGTGCCCTGGTTGTAGGTTTCCAGCGTGGCGTTGGCCAGGAAGTTCGGCGCAGGCGTGCCCAGCGGGTTGGTTGGCGACGGCACCTGGCAGTCATCGGCGGGGGCGGTTGGCCATTGGGTGCTGATCAGTTGGTAGTTGGCCCACACCGTACCCTTGAGCGCGCCTTGCCATTGCGCGTTGAGTTGGTGGGTTGCGGCGGTGAGCGGAATTTCCCGCACGATCTGCGAGGGCGTGGCCTTTTTCGACGGGTCCCACGGCTGCGCGGGCGGCTCGTTCACCGGGCGGTCGCTGGCCTGGGCGTTGTAGAACAGGTAGGGGCCCTTGCGCTCGTTCATGGGGGTGGTCTTTTCCGGTACGTTGCGCACGTGCTCGAAGCTTGACCACACCCACTGCGGCGCATCTTTGGTCTTGTGCACGATGTGCAGGCCGACCAGCCCGACCTTCTGCACGTTGCACGATTCGGGGATCACCGCGCCCTTGCTCGGGTCGGCGTTGCCTGGGGTGTAGACCAGCGCGTCGACGGCGTGGAAGTCCTGCGAGTTGTCGTTGCCGCCGAGCACCTTCCAGGCCGATTTGACCATGATCGCGCCGACATGCTTGTCTTGCTGCGAGCCGCAGGAGAAGGCGATGCGGTTCTCGGCCTTGGTGAAGAAAGCCTGTTGGCCTTCCTTGCTGTAGAGGCCCTTATTAACGATGTCGTCGAACATCGGCTGGTTGACCATGATCGCGTTGCGCGTGTAAGTGCCGTTCTGGTCCACCAGTGGGCCGGTCTTGAACGGCTGGATGGTCTCGTCGAGCACACCAGCAACCTTACCCATCTGCTGCAGCACGGGCAGGTCACCCTTGCCTTGGCAGGCCGGGGGTAGCGGCGACTTCTGGTTCCAGGCGACAGGCTTCTGGCCTTGGGGCAGGAAAATCTCGTAGCTCTCCTTCCACGACTCCCACACCGTCTGCCCCGGCGCGCCGATCTGCGCCGAGGTATTGGCGCTGCCGTCGGCGTTGGCGGGCCAGTTCAGCGCGACGAAGGTCTGCCACGACAGCACGTCGAAATCGTGTTGCAGGTTGTCCAGGGTGAAGGGGGCATTGGCGGTGACGTCGAAGGGAATCGCAGGTGACAGCGGCGGCGGGCTGGCCGCATCGGCCATGGCGAGCACGCTGGTGAAGCTCGCACCCAGGCACGCCAACCGTTTCAAGGTTATTTTCATTATCGTCTCCTCAGCAGATAAAGCGTCGGGACGACGAGGCGTACTGGCCCTTCATGGACCGATAGTTCAGCGTTATCCCTTACGCTAGGCTGAAGGCTAGCCGTTGCGCTTGAACCTCCAGAAATATCCGACTAAAGGTATGGATAAGCAGGATCGCGCATAAAGTGCGGGCCTTACTCTGAATATCTCCCCACCTGTTTTTTCCAAGGCAAGTACTCCACAAAAACGACGCGGTGGGCTACTCCATCTTCCCTTACACGAAACCCTGACATTTGTTGCAGATCGAGTTGCAAGCATTGAGTTGCAAGTGCCTTTTGTAACGCCGGATCCGGGTGGAAATGTTCAGGGCGCAGATAGTTTTTTTTCAACGTGACATCGCAACGTGCGACTTGGCCCTTTGCGTTGGCAGTGAATTCGAAGCGTGCTTGGCCGAACGCATTTATTGATTGCTTGGCCACCACGTTGTCCCAGAAAAAACGGCTTTCAACAGCAGACCTCTGGTGTCTGCGTTCGTAATCAGAAATGGGTGAGGTATTACCAGAAGCTATCAAAGGCACGGTGACCTCAAAGGTGCCATCAACTGGATTCCGAAGACCTTCCGGAACGCTCTCCCAGATACTGCTCCAGCACACATCCGTGACGACATTCGTAAAGCCTGGTGGACTTCCAGCGTCCATTGGCTGCGCCTCGCAGCGCAATACGTCGCCCTGTCGATCCAGCTTCATACGTAGCTTCACGCTGCCTCGCAGTCCCTCGCCATTCGCCCAGAACACATTTTGAGCCAAGGTAGTGCCTAAAACCCTGCCATAACGCCTCTCTTCTATGCGCTTGATTTCTTCTGAGGTGAGATAAGTTGGAGCGGACTTACCACCGCTATCAACCCAGACATTCACTCGCTGCTCGGGTGTCAACCGATGGCAACCAGAGAGGGGCACTGAACCTGCCAATAACAGCAGCATGGCAATGAGCCGACAATCGGCCCGTGATTTCATTTTAATGATGGACACTCTTGCCTTCCTTGAAATGACACAAATCGATATTTTGCCTTGAGTGCTAATGAGCGTCTTGTGCTGGTCGAGACTGTGTAAAGCGCTCTGTATCGTTTGCTGCCTACCGTAACTAACTGAATAGGGACTGAAAGTAGTCACCCGCCCTGGGAACATGATTTGGACGGCGCGTACCAATAGACTGCAGAGTCGACGTGAACGTGTTTTTGCTTTTCAGGTATGAATGTCGTGTCGAGGGTGCCCAACGCTATCGACACCCAATCGGCAAACTCGCCTTGAGAGCGTGACCAGAACAATGTCGAGCCGCAGTGCGTGCAAAATTCGCGTGACACCGCCTGTGAGGATGCATAGGTTCTGATGCTCGTGGCGCCGGAAAGTATTCGTAGTGCGTTACGGGGAACACTGCCGTAAGAAGCGAATGCGGCTCCATGGCCTTTGCGGCATTGGCGGCAATGGCAATGGCTCACTGCTGTCGGCGTGGCGGATAGCTCGTAAGTGACGGCTGCGCATAAGCAGCTTCCTTGGTACACCCTTGTCATGCGCTTTCCAGCCATACGAAAACTTCAGCGTAACCGTCCCACTCCAGTCAGTCGACCGATAGCTGCTGGTCGATGACGCTTGTGCACATGGTATGGGTAAACCCTCAGGCTACTAAACCGATCACTGAACAATTCAGCGCCCGAGCCACCTTAGGGACGGCCACCCCAGCGCACAAGCTGGCACGATGGCGCAAGGTGCGGCAAGGGAATCGGATTTTGGCTTCAGGCGCTGCGTTATCGTTTGGGTTTTTCGCGAGCAAGCTCGCTCCTACAGGAGTGGGTCAAGCGTGGGTTGTTATCAAGGTGCGGGTAGCTGGACAATAGATGCCGACGAGCCAGCAACGAAGCACCAGATGTGCGAACGTTTGGTTCGCTCGGCTGGGCTCTGTTTTACTCGCGCTACGCGCTTGTGCCTGCCGAGGAAGCGCTGCGTTCTATCAAGTGGTGCCAGGAGCTGCCGGCAACCGCACGGTAACCACGCGTCCAACATCATCCAAAGCCAACTTGCCGACAGAGAGCAACCCCACACTACCGCGGCACTGTGGGGTTGTTAGCCGTCGCGCTTGAACCCCCAGAAATATCCGACTAAAGCTCGGGTAAGCAGGAACGCTCAGTGGGTGGACGGTCCGCGGGCGATGTCGAGGAGATGAAGGCGGGGCCTCCATCAAGCACCAGGTTGGCCCCCGGAGGCATCAGTAAGCGCGTGCCTCTTCTCGGCTGGATGGGGCACCGCTGCGCTCGAATAACCTATGCGAAAACTCCAGCACCGCCAGCAACAATTGAACGGCACCCAGCACCAGCAGGAAAGGTGAAGCGCCACTGCTGACGGCCACTACCTGCACTACCACTACGATCACGCGTAGCAGGGCGCTGAGACGGGCATGTTCGCGTGTAGGGGCTCGCCAACGTACAACGCCCCACACAAGGTATGCCCAGGCGCCGATGTTGAGCAGGAACATAGCCGTGGGGTCGAGCGCCGAGAAGTGGCTGTCGAAGCCCAGTTGCAAATCAACCCATTGGATCAGTGCATAGGCCCAGACGGACACGATCGGCAAGGCGAAGGGAGCCATCGCGAGAATGTCGTATGCAGCGCCGACACGTACGATTTTTTCATGGGTGGATTGGGTCATTGCGGGTCTCCTCCTGGAGTGGCTGGTTCAACAAGTCGCGGATTTCCTGGAACTCACCCGATTTCAGTCCAAGATGATGGCGCTCGGCCAAGACCTGAACGATATGCGCAGCGCGGGATTCTGCGTCGACGATGTAGCCGGGCACTGCCGCCCGTTGGCGGAGTGCGACAAGATCACTGAAGCGTTCATCCGCCGCCATGATGGTCTTCGCCACCGCCGTCTGGACGTTGCAGAGCCCCAGCACGGCAAAGAATGTGTGTGGGTTTTCCAGGTGATAGATCTTTGCCAGAGCGTTCAACGCCGCCTTGGAAACCGAATATGAGAGCATCCCGGCACGTTGGCGCACGGCCGAAATCGATGATGAAAACACCACGGTGCTGGGAGGCTGCGTCGTACTCAACAGGATATCCAGGACCATTTTTACCGCGCCCAGGTTAAGTGCCAGGACGCTGTTGAACTCCTGCATCGAGGTTTGCGTGGCCAGTTGTGGAGGGCTGCCGAACCGACCCGCATTCAGGTAGACGGTGTCTACCGGAGCAGGGGAGCGCGACAGCAACGCCTGCAAGATTGCCGGGGCGCGGTCGATATCGGTCAAATCGCACCTGAGGAAGTGAAAGCGCTCCTGTGACGGGATGTTGGCCGCAGGATTGCGTGATACCGCGAGCACCTCGTCGCCCCTGGCCAAGTGATAACGCGCCAGAGCGTTGCCGATACCGGTGCTCACACCGGTGATCAATATGCTAGCCATGATTGCCCCTAGAATTTGCCGATGTGATAGCCGCCATCGGCACTGAGCACCGAGCCGGTGATGTAGCTGGATCTGCGGCTCAACAAAAACACGATCGCGTCGGCGATTTCCTCTGGGTGGGCAAAGCGTTTCATGGCGGTCACGTCACGCTTGCGCTGGGTGTTCTCCGGATGGGCCGCCAGCCGTTCCGCAGAGTTCATACCGCCCAGTGTCGGCCCGGGCGCTACGGCGTTGACGCGTACGGCAAAACCGGATTCGCTGTCGCAGGCATTCTCCATCGCGGCGACCTGCGTCAAGGCATTGAGCGCGGTCTTGCTGGCGACGTAGGCGGCCTGATTGGCCATAGGCATCACGCCCGCGCACGAAGACACATTGACGATCGCACCATCGGGGTACCGGCTGATCAGTTCCAGTTCTCTTTGCAGGCAGTAAAAAGGGCCGTTCAGGTTGGTGTGGATGACCCTGTCCCAATCCTGCGGTGCGCTGGTCGCGATCGGCGCGTAGGGGGCGGTAATGCCTGCGTTGTTGATTGCAAAGTGCAACTGATCCACCTCGCCAGCCACCGTCGCGAATGCCTCGGCTACCGACGTGTGCGACGCCACATCGCAAAAGATGAACTGCGCCGAAGCCCCCAGTATCTCTAGAGCGGCGTCGGCCTTTTGCTGGTTCCTGCTCATCAGGAACAGGCGTGCGCCCGCTTTGGCCAGTTGTTTTGCCACCGCCAGGCCGATGCCGCTGGCACCGCCGGTAATGACGATGTTCTTGTCTTGAAATTCCATGTTATTGATTCCCGTAGTGGATGTGAGCGGGACGCTTGTAGTGCTCATTCACGCAGCAATACACCCGGTCGAGTTGCGGGTTGCTCTTGTCCCGAAAGCAGTTACCGTCAAACCGGCATTGCTGAACCTTGTCTTCATGGCCGGCGAGCGACTTGCTGATCAGGTCGTTATCGGCGAAGAGGGCTCGGCTCATACCGATCAGGTCACAGTGACCCAGCCGCAGTTGATTTTCTGCTTCCTGCAGGGAGCCAATGAAACCGGCATAGCCGACCGGCAGCGAGGTGAATGACTTGATCAGGCGTACCCCTTCGACGAACTGTTGCTGAATCGTCGGATGGGCAGACAGCATGTAGCGGAAGGTTTCCTTGATGGTGATCGAGCACATGATTGCCGAGGTCCCGGCGTTTTCCAGGGCAGCCACCACATCCTGGAGCAGTTCCGGTTGCTGCCCGTTGGCGCCTACGCAATCATCAATGCCCAGGCGCACGGAAACCTCCAGCTCTCCTGCGGTAACCCTGTGAATGCGGTCGATGACTTCCAACAGAAACCGTGCTCGCTTGAGCGGGCTGCCGCCGTAAGCGTCATGGCGATGGTTGGTCCAGGGCGATAGAAAACTGCTCAGCAGGTAGCCATTGGAGGCCTGAAGCTGGACCATCCTGGCGCCGGCCTGTCTGGCTCGCAGAGCCGCTTGAGCAAACTGATCGCAAACGGCGTCGATGTCCTCGACACTCATCTCCAATGCCTCGGCACCACGGCTGCCGGATAACGCACTGCGGCTCGGGCAAAGCAGCGGTTGGCCGCTGATCTGTGTGCCACCTTGGGCGCCGTAATGCTGAAGTTGCACCACCACTGGACAGTCCCGCTGGCGACCGTACTCCACCAGCGGCGCGAGCTTTTCCACGTTGGCATTGCTATGCAGGCACAGGCCACGCGCATGCAGGCGCGTGGAGGGCGCTATGGAGGAGTTGCCCAGCACCACCATGGCGCAGCCACCGTCGATCACATGGTGATAGAAACTGAGCATTTCCTCGGACAGAGAACCGTCCGAGGTGGCCAGGTCGATGCCCATCGGCGCGAAGTACACTCGGTTTTTCAGCGAAACGCCCTGACCGATCATCAGTGGGCGTTGTGATAACTCATAGCTCATGGGCGCAGGATCCTCATGCCACGATTTGCTCGGGGGCCAGAGGGTCAGTTGAAGAGCCAGCGTTCCATTGCATCTGCCCGGCAAAGAAGCAGTGGCACTTGATCGTTTCACGCAGTTCGCTGGCCTGGCTCTTGGACAGCTTGTCGAACACCAGCACGCGCTGGTCGGGTTCGCCGGTGGAGCAAGTCGAAGCAACGGGCAGGCTGAGGAAGCCGCCCCCTTCGATATACAGCGATACGGTCGTGACCGTGCTCCAATTGATGCCTTCGGCCTGGTGAGTCACCAGCACGCCCAGTACCGAGAGCAGGCTCAGCCTGGCTTGCAGCGCACTGTCGGCGTGATGCACGAGGATGTTCTTGGGCAAGCGATCGGAAGGGGTGAACCAGTGATCCTGAGGGTAGTTCAACGAACGCATGCGTTTGAACAGCGGTAATTTGATCACTGCGCCTTGCAGCCAGAGACGCGATACCAGCCGGCCGTTCTGATAGAAGTTTGCGCACTTGTCGATGGACTTGGGTTGCGATCGCTTCAGGCCGTGGGTCTGTTGCACCACGACTTCGACCTCGTAAGCCGATTCGGTGTAGGCGTTGAAGGAAATGCGCAAGTCTTCGATGGAAATGGAAACCGCACCGCGCTGATGGCCCAAGTAGTTGTAGACGTAGTGGTACATGGCTTGCCTGGCCACTTCGATCAACATCAGGCCCGGTACATGTTCGTGCTGTTTGTTGTAGAAGTAGTAATTCTTGGTGTCGTTGATCAACAGGTAAGAGCCCTGCCTGGCCTTGTCCCACTGCGCGAGCGACTCAAGGCATTCGATCATGCGCATTACCTGGTCGGGCGGTATGTGGGCATCACCGCCTTGAAAATGCTGGGCCAGGTAGCGTTGGGCCTGGTGGGGGATGAATTCAGCCGTGAGGATGAAGTGGTCGTCGCACTCGGTATAGAAGTCAGCCAGGCGGATCTCGAAGGTGGAGAGTGTGCCGGCCTGTTCCGCACTGAGGGTCAGGGGCAGATGGCGCAGCACATACCGGCCGTCTTGGGCACGGTACAGCTGTTTGAAGAGGTCCTGATCCTGGGGGTTGCCAGCCAGTATGTCGGCACCGATCGAAGCACTGAGAAAGCTGGGCAGAATCAGCCTGGGTCGACCGATCAATACATCCCTGGGTGTGTCTTTGTGCAACAGATGAGGGTCAATTGAGTCTGCGCTGTTCATGAGTTGCGATCTCCAAGTGAGCGAGTTGGGGAATGTAGGGGGAGACGGGACAGCAAACGCTTGATGATGAGCCCATGTACCGGCGCCACCGGCAGCATGTACAGGCGGCCGAACGTGTTGTAGGTCTTGACGGAGGTGGTGATATGCAGGCAGCGCGGTTGCGTGAGAGGTGTATCGATCGAGACCATGACCGCCAGGTGGGTATCGCGTGAGGTCAGTACCAGCTTCTGTGCGCTGATGGCTTCGATGGTGAAGAAGTCGAGCTTTTCGCCGACCACCGGGGCGCACTGGGGTGTGACACCCGAGAACCCGCCGATCCGCTCGACGTGAAAGTGCTGTGAGATGCTGTCGCGCAACCTGAACGCGCCTTTGAGCCAGGCGGGCGTCGCGGCAGTCATCTGGCAGTACAGTTCCAGTGGCGTGGCTTGGGTGTCGATGAGTGCGCTGGCAGAGTGCAGAAAACCCAGCTCGTTGCGCGCGGCCACCAGGCTGGCGCACGGTGGGATCTGGTTATTTGACGTCTTCATGCGTGAGGGCACCTTATTGCAGCAGCGCGATTTGTGCCTGCTCGGCCTGCAACAGCATGTTCTCGTAGAGTTGGTCGGCGCTGGCCTGGTCCTCAATCACTTGTGCGGCGACATTCCGAGCGGTGACGTCGATTGATTCGTCATCGATGAACACCGATTCGTAAATCCCGACTACAGGCAGGTAGATGCCTTTGACGTACGCCACCGTCTGCTGCAACGGCCTGAGCAATTCATCCAGGGTGTAACGGTTGAACCCGCCAGCGCGGTAGCCGGTGGAGGGCGCACCCACCGTGGTGATGATCATGAATTCCTTGTCTTTGAGCTTGTCGCCGCCGCGTGCGTAGGCATAGCCGGGGGTGAAGACTTCATCGATCCACTGTTTCATGATTGCCGGGCAGGAATACCAGTACAACGGAAACAGCAACACGATGCGGTCATGGGCATTGAGCAATGCCTGCTCTGCACCCATATCGAACCCGGTGGGCGTCACCGCGCTGGCCAGACTATGGACCTTGACGCCACGCTGGCTGATCTTGCCCATGATCGCGGTATTGACGCGGGAAACCGAAAGATCAGGATGGCCAGAAATGACAATGACTTTTTTCATGTAGATCGTGTGTCCCATTTATAGTCGGTTGGAATGCCGATGCAGCGTTATTTAAGAGCAGGCGACTGAGGTTGTAACCTAACCTTTTGGGGAGTCGGCTCGGCCGACTTGCCCGCAGCGGCAGGCCATTTGCGCTGCTTCAGGCCACTTCTCGATCAGCCAGGCAGGGCGGCACACTGATCCAGTTGGCCATGATCTTGTGCCCGTCGATCACGGTGAGCTTGCCCTCGCAATGAGCGTCGAAACCCGCGTTGCGCAACAAGCGAGTAATTCCCGGCGGCGATACCGTGATCAATTGGCGAACCTTGTGGCAAGCGGCGACCTTGAGCACTTCATGCAGCAGCGCCACGGCGTTGGGCGATGACAGGGAGTGGCCCGTGAAGGTCTGTTGTTGCAGGTCGACGGCGGCAAACCGGGAGATTTCCCAGATGTGCGCAGAATGAGGGAGTACCTGGCCACCCAGCACCTGGGGGAACACTTCCTTGAGCAGATAGGGCTTGTGCGTGGGCAGCAGCCGCGCCACACCGACGATGTGTGGGCCTTGACGGGCGATTACGTACACCGTGTCGTCGCGGTCAAATTGGTCCAGTTCCTCACCGACCGCACAGTCCAGATGCCACCCAAGTTTTTCGACAAATACGCGATAGCGATACAGCAACAGGGCCTGCCACAGTTCGGTCGGTAATGTCAGGCGCGTACCCGTGGTTATATACATGAGGAACCCTCGGCAAAAAATCGAGGGGCCATTCGGCAGAATAATCGAACACTTAGGTACTGCTCTTTTGGGCAGGTGTGTCGTGAGGGTGCGCGTATTATTGTTGTTGTTCACACTGAGCGGCATTAACGCATCAGGGGTGCGCCAATCAGGTATGTGTCAGACGAGCAAGCCCAGTGAAGTGGCGCGCACGACGGTAGCGGTGCAGTTATGCACGCCCAGTTTCGAGCCTGCATTGCGCAGGTGAAACTTGATGGTTTCTCGCGATAGCGAGAGGATCAAACCGATCTCGTGGGCGGTCTTGCCATCGGCTGCCCACTTGAGCACTTCACATTCACGCTGCGACAGGGTTTTTTCCTGCGGTAACTGCCAGTGCGGCGTCAGCACGCGCAAGAACCCCTGATGAGCGACATGCACCAAAAACCGCATGTATTTTTGATTGGCGGCAAGCTCTTGGGCCGTAATAGGGTCATTGGAGCGCGCCAGTGTCAGCATGCCGCCGCTGCCGCGGCCGTCCAGGCAGGACTGCGCCCAACCATGGGCCAGCCCGGCGCCACGGGCTTCTTCCCACATCTGCGGGTTTTGCCGGGTCATTTGCTCGTCCCAGACAATCGGTATCGTCGATTTTGTGCAGTGCTGTACCGTCGGGTCCACGGCGATGTATTTGCAGTGGGCGTAGCGTTGTCGCCATGAAGGCAAAAAATTATTGCTCATCACGATTTTAGGGCGGGTGACGGGGATAGGGATTCGGATTCCATAGGCGCAATAGTCGAACCCCAGGTGTTTTGCCGTGCTGACGATCCGAGCCAACAATTCAGCTTCGGTTCGGGCATTGTCGATCGTGTCCAGCACATCATCCATCCACTTCACTGTCATTCTCCTTGAATTGACCTTTACGCTCTATCTGCGCCGAAAACGATGACGGCACTACGCCGGTGTCATCAACGGTGTGGGTTTAGATGCTCGGCGTTAAAGTTAGACACATTTATGCAGCGCTCTCGGCCTTCATACTTTTGGCGCGAGAAGGCGTTGCAGGTATCGCGATACGCACCTTTAAGAGTGAGCGGTGGGGCGTGCAAGGGGCGAACTCCATTTAGCCGGTGTCCTGATCAATTTCAGCGGGGGCAGCTGAGGTAGGGCGTGTAAGGGTAGTGCTGCGTAAAGTTGCTTTACAAGCAAGTGGGGGCATTCTTCATGTTGGTTTCATTTGTTCGGCTTCGCGCCGAGTTGTACGCAGGGCGCGAGGTGATTTCGTCAAACTTCTGATTCGTTTCGGTGTTAAAAGCCCGCGCCTACAGAAGTGACATGTTGGGGTGGTATTGTTGCGCCAGATTATGGAGGACTGAACATGACATTGACGGTCGACACCCTGCTCGAATTGGCCATGGCCAACCCTATCAATGCGCAACTCACCGCGCGCTTGCCGGATCTGGGTGTGCAGCAGTGCATGCTCACGGCGGGCTGTTTGTTCCAGGCGGTGTGGAACCATCAGGCGAATCTGCCGGCGGCTCAGGGCGTGAAAGATTACGACGTTTTTTACTTTGACGAGGACCTGTCCTACGAGGCGGAAGACGCGGTAATTCGTGCGGCGCAGGGGCTGTTCCAAGACCTGGGGGTGAATGTGGAGGTCAGGAATCAGGCGCGGGTGCACCTTTGGTATGGTCAGCGGTTTGGCCGTCCTTACCCGCAGTTGCATTCGGCTCGGCAGGGGGTTGACCGTTACCTGGTGGCGGGTACGTGCGTTGCGCTGGATATCGCTTGCGGTGAGGTGTATGCGCCTTATGGATTGGAAGATGTGGAGCAGGGGGTGTTGCGTATCAACCCTTTGCATCCGGAGCCGGAGCTGTTTTTGCACAAGGCCAGGAGTTATCAGGCGCGTTGGCCGTGGCTCAAGATAGTCGAGCCGGGCTGAGCCCCAATGCTGTAGGAGCGAGCTTGCTCGCGAAAATCGTTAACGATAACGCGTGCCTTCAGATTAAACGCGGCGCCCGTGAGTTTTTCGCGAGCAAGCTCGCTCCTACAGTAACGTGCCGAGTAGGCCGCAACTTATCACTACCAGCCATGGCGGCAGTTTCCACACCATCAACGCGACCAGTGCCAGCAACGCCAGGGCGAGGTCGTAGCCGTTGAAAATCGCGCTGGTCCACACCGGCTGGTACAGCGCCGCCAACAACAGGCCAACCACCGCCGCGTTCACCCCGGCGAGTGCGGCCTGGGTACGTGGGCTTCTACGCAGGTTGGCCCAGAAGGGCAAAGCGCCGAAGATCAGCAGGAACGACGGGGCGAAGATCGCCAGCAGCGCGATTACTCCGCCAAGCCAACCGCTCGGGGCGTGGGTCATCGAGGCGCCGAGGAAGGCGGCGAAGGTGAACAGCGGGCCGGGCACGGCCTGGGTGGCGCCGTAACCGGCGAGGAAGACGTCATTGCTGACCCATTGGCTGGGCACCACTTCGGCTTGCAGCAACGGCAGCACCACGTGGCCGCCGCCGAATACCAGCGCACCGGTGCGGTAGAAGGCGTCCACCAGCGCCAGTGTGGGGTTGAGCGCCCATGTGGCGAGGAGTGGCAAATCCACCAGCAACAACAAAAACAGCATCAACCACAGGGCTCCGGCGCGGCGGCTGATGGCGATGGGCAGGGCGTCGGGCTCGGCACTGCTCTCGGGCTTGAACAACAGCAGGCCAGCCACGCCTGCGACCACCATGACCCCGACCTGAGCCCAGGCGGAGGGTTGCAGCATCACCACGCAGGCGGCGATCAACATCAACGCCACCCGTAAAGCGCCTCGGCACAGGTTGCGCGCCATGCCCCACACGGCCTGGGCCACCACGGCTACGGCGACCACCTTGAGGCCGTGCAGCGCGCCAGGGGGCAGGGCGCTGCCGTAGTGGGCCAGCCCCAGGGCAAACAGGATCAGGGCGATGGCCGACGGCAAGGTGAACCCGGCCCAGGCTGCCGCCGCGCCCCGGTAACCTGCGCGGGACAGGCCCAACGCGATACCGACCTGGCTGCTGGCCGGGCCTGGGAGGAACTGACACAGCGCGACCAGTTCGGCATAGCTGCGCTCGCTGAGCCAGCGGCGGCGGGTGACGAACTCTTGGCGAAAATAACCCAGGTGCGCAATCGGCCCGCCGAAGGAGGTAAGGCCCAGGCGCAGGAAGATCAGGAACACTGACCAGGGGCTGCTGCGGTGATCGGCAAGCTGAGGCAAGGGGATGTCTCGGGCAACGGTGCTGGATGTTGCCGACCATAACCAATTTTCATGACGCGTAGAAGCGCGGGTATTTTGCCGCCCCCATTGAATTTATCCGCGGTTGTTCGAGTCACTTAAAAGCAGTGTACTGTTTTCCATCCACTGGACCTCAAGGACCGACCATGACCTTTTTCATCTTCCTGCTCGCCTGCGCCGCCGCCGCCAGCACTGGCGTGATCTTCAAACCCGGCGCCTGGTACGAATCCCTGGTCAAGCCCAGCTTCACCCCGCCCAATTGGCTGTTCCCGGTGGCATGGACGATCATCTACCTGCTGCTGGCCTGGGCCGGTTACCGCTTGACCCTGATCCCCGGCAGCGAAATGGTGTTGGCCCTGTGGGCGGCGCAGATTGCGTTGAATACCCTGTGGACGCCGGTGTTCTTTGGTGCCCATCGCTTGTTCGCCGGGATGGTAATTATCGTGCTCTTGTGGCTCACCGTGGCAGCGATGGTGGTGCTGGCCGTGCGTCTGGATTTGATCACCGGCCTGATCCTGTTCCCGTATCTGGCATGGCTGTGCGTGGCCGCGGCGTTGAACTTCTCGATCCTGCGTAATAATCGCTGATGGCCTACCAGCATTGGCCCGCCAGCGAGCCCGAACTGGCCCAGATGCGCCGCTTCAATCGCAAACTGGCGTGGATGCCGCGCTTCAAGGTCCGCAACCGCGTGATGCCGCGTCTGATCCAGGCGCTGCTGCGTGCCAGCCAGACCTTCAAGAAGGCGCCCCTGGCGGAACGCAAAATGCTCGGGGCGATCCCCTTGCGCATCCTGCGGCCCGCTGGCCCGCCCAGAGGCGTGGTGCTGGATATCCATGGCGGTGGCTGGGTGATCGGTAATGCGCAAATGGATGACGACCTTAACCTTGGCATGGTCAACGCGTGCGATGTGGCGGTGGTGTCGGTGGATTATCGGCTGGCGGTGGATACGCCGATCGAAGGGCTGCTGGATGACTGCCTGACGGCTGCGCGCTGGCTTTTGGCGGACTGCCCGGAGTTTGCCGGCCTGCCGGTGTTTTTTGTCGGTGAGTCGGCCGGCGGGCACCTGGCGGCGGCCACTTTGTTGGCGCTCAAGCAATGGCCCGAGTTGCTCCAGCGGGTAAGCGGTGCGGTGTTGTATTACGGCGTCTACGATTTGACCGGCACCCCCAGCGTGCGCACGGCCGGGCCGGACACCTTGTTGCTGGACGGGCCGGGCATGGTTCAGGCGCTGCGCCTGCTGACGCCGGGGATCAGCGACGAGACGCGCCGACAGCCACCGTTGTCGCCCTTGTATGGGGACTTTGAGGGGCTGCCGCCAGCGTTGATGTTCGTGGGCGAACTGGACCCGCTCAAGGATGACACCCTGCTGATTGCCGAGCGATGGCCAACGGCGGAGGCTCATTTGCTGCCGGAAGCGGCCCATGGGTTTATTCACTTTCCGGTGGCGATGGCCGATCGCGTGTTGGCTTACGCTCGCCAGTGGATAACGGGCCGGATCCTTGGCGATGAGCGTTAGTATCGAGGCGGTGCAGGCCGCTGACATTCCCGAGGTGCTGAGCTTTGCTTTGCAGGCGCGTGATGAACTGTTTACCACGCTCAGTGCCACCGGTGTCCCCCACGATCTGGCGCAGTTTGAAGCCATCTACCTTGAGGGCGGCGGGCGGTTTTTGATTGCTCGTGCCGAAGGCCGGATCGTTGCCTCGGTGGCTTATCGGCCCTACGACGGCCGCTTCCCGCAGTTGAACTACCAGGGGCGCAAGACGGTGGAAGTGGTGCGCCTGTATGTGCTCCCGGCTGTGCGACGCTTGGGCCTGGCGGGCCGGTTATACCGCTCGCTGGAAGCGCTGGCGCGGGCCGATGGCATAGAGGTGATGTACCTGCACACCCATCCGTTTCTGCCCGGTGCGATTGATTTCTGGCAGCGGCAGGGGTTCGAGGTGGTGGATGTCGAGGCCGACCCGATCTGGCAAACCACCCATATGCACCTGCCGCTGTAGAACCAATGTGGGAGGGGGCTTGCCCCCGATGGCGGTGGCCCCCCAAATCACTGGCGGATTACGGGCACACCGAGCGTGGGCGAGGTGCCGAGTGGTGGGGCAAGAGCGTTTTGCTTACTTTGCCGCTTTTGCAAAGTGAGCCGCCGTCAGGGCGGAACCCTAAGTGGCCGTTACCGCAGGAATGGAAATGTACACGGTCCAACTGTGTTGACTGTCAAGCCGTCTTCGCAGGCAAGCCAGCTCCCACAGTTGGATCGCGGTGCGTCAGTTAGATCAGCGTCGGCTGCCAGGCCGTCGCGGGAGCAAGCTCCCTCGCCACAGGTTTAGCGTCGTACCGAAGTTGTGTAGATACCTATGCTCATCGGGGGCAAGCCCCCTCCCACATTTGGATCACAGTTGGCAGTCAGACCGTCACCAGAGCAAGCTGCCCCAACGTACGGATTCAGTTGGAGCGCAGGCGCAGGATTTGCGCGCCGTCGAACGGGTCTGTCAGGTAATGCCCCTGCACCCCGAAGGTCTCTTGCAAACGCTGCGGCGTCAGCACCTCCAGCGGCGCGCCCAGTGCCACCAGTTGCCCGCGATCCAGCACGGCCAGGCGATCACAGGTTAACGCCTGATTCAGATCATGCAGGGCAATCAAGGTGGTCACCGGCAAGCCTTGCACACCTTTGAGGATCGCCAGTTGATGCTGGATATCCAGGTGATTGGTCGGCTCATCCAGCAACAAAATCTGCGGGCGTTGCGCCAGGGCGCGGGCGATGTGCACGCGCTGGCGTTCGCCACCCGAGAGGCTGCGCCAGGCGCGTTGGCTCAGGTGGGTGGCGTCTACGTCATGCAGGGCCTGGTGCACGATGGCATCGTCTTCACGCGACCACGGGCTCAATGCCGACAGCCACGGTGTGCGGCCCAGGGCCACGGCGTCGAACACGCGGATGGCGTCGTCGGTGTCGGCCTGTTGCTCCACCACCGCCAGCTGTTGCGCGATGGTGCGGCGCGACAACTCACCGAGCCGCTTGCCACCCAGGCGAACTTCGCCGCTGGCCGGCACACGCAAGCCGGCCAGCAATTTGAGCAGGGTGGATTTGCCTGAACCATTGGGCCCGACGATACCGAGGGTTTCACCCAACTGCACGTCGAGGTCAATGTCACGCAGCAACTGCGCGTCACGCACTTTGAAGCCCAGGCCGCGGCAACTGAGTACGCTCATCGGGCATTCCTCCGGCCGATCAGGATCAGCGCAAACACCGGCGCGCCCACCAATGCGGTGACCACACCCACCGGAATCACCTGGCCCTTGATCAAGGTGCGCGACAGCACGTCTGCAGCGATCAAAAACAGCGCGCCACCCAAGGCACTGGCTGGCAGCAAACGCGAATGCCCGGTGCCAAGCAACAGGCGCACCGCATGGGGAATCACCAGGCCGACAAACCCGATGGAGCCGACGATAGACACCATCACCGCCGTCACCAACGCGGCGCAGGCCACCAGCACAAATTGCACGCGGCGCACCGGGATGCCGAGGGAGGCTGCCGCGTCGCTGCCGAAGGTGAACGCATCCAGTGCACGCCGGTGCCACAGGCACACGGCGAGCCCCACGACCGCCACCGGCACCGCCAACCACACCGACGGCCAGCGCACGCCGCTGAGGTTGCCCAGCAGCCAGAACATAATGCCGCGGGCTTGTTCGGAGCTGGCCGACTTGGTGATCAGGAACGCGGTCAGGGCATTGAACAACTGTGAACCGGCGATGCCCGCGAGGATAATCTGCCCGGTGCCGCTGGACGATCCACTGGCTCGTGCGAGCAGAGTCACCAGCGCAAAGGCCGCCATCGCCCCCACAAACGCGCCCGCCGACAACGACACCAGGCCACCGCCCACGCCTATCAAGGCCACGAGTACCGCACCGGTTGACGCGCCGGCGCTGATGCCCAGCAGGTACGGGTCGGCCAGCGGGTTACGCAGCAGCGATTGCAGGATCACGCCGCACGTCGCCAACCCTGCGCCGCAAGCTGCGGCCACCAATGCACGGGTGAGGCGGTAGTTCCACACCACGCCTTCGTCGATGGGGTCCAGTGCATAGCTGGCGCCCCAGAGTTTATTGGCGAGCACCTGCAGCACCACCTGCGGTTCGATGGCGGTTTCACCGATGGCGACGCCAGCGAGCAGGGCGAGCAGCAGCAACGCCAGGGCGAGTAGGGTGCGCATCATTGGCCCAGGTGGTAGCCGTCAATGGCGGCCGCCAGTTGTTCAAGGCCCTCGAAGGTGCGCAGGCTCGCCTGCAAGGCCAGAGCGTCGAGGATGATGATGCGGTTGTTCTTCACCGCGTCCATGTTGCGGGTCACGGGGTCGCTGCGCAGGAAGGCGAGTTTCTTTTCATGGTCGTCGGCCGGGTAGCGACGGCGATCCATGCGTGCGATCACCAGGAAGGTGGGATTGGCCTTGGCGATGGTTTCCCAGCCGACGGCAGGCCACTCCTCATCGGACTGCACCACGTTACGCAAGCCAAGGGTTTGCAGCATGAATTGCGGCACGCCTTTGTGGCCGGCTACGTAAGGGTCGCTGGCCATTTCGGCGCTGGAGAACCACACCAGTGCGCTGGCTTGCTGCAAGCCCTTGCCCTGGGCCGTGGCGACGGATTTGGCCAGGCGCGCCTTGAGTTCGTCGGTCAGTTGTTGGCCGCGATCCTGCACGTCGAAAATCTGCGCCAGTTGCTGGAGGCTCTGGTAGATCGTCTCGATGCGAAAGGGCTCCAATCGCGTGCCGTCGGCGCCGACCAGGTTGTCCTTGCCTTCGCAATCGGACGGCAACAGGTAGGTGGGGATCTTCAGTTCATGAAACTGTTCACGGGTACCGACCACGCCTTGGGGGCCCACCACCCATTCCAGCTCGGCGGCCACCAGTTGCGGGCGCTTGGCGAGTACGGCTTCGAAGCTGGGCTCGTTGTTGGCCAGGCGCTCGATGTGATCGTCCTGGGCCTTGTACTGCGCCGCCACGTTATTGAACCACAGCGAAGTGCCGACCACCTTGTCGCCCACGCCCAGGGCATACAGCATCTCAGTGGCGGCCTGGCCGATGGTGACGCTGCGGGCTGGGGCGTGCTGGAAGGTCAGGGTGCTGCCGCAGTTTTGCAGGGTCAGCGGGTACTGAGTTGGCGCGGCTTGCGCCAGGGCACACATACCCAAGCCTGCGATCAGGGCGGTAACGCGTGGCAGCATGAGGCGATCTCCTTGTGAACCGTAGGTGCAGCAGGGGAGGTACGGCTCGGAAATACGCCCATGGAGGCTGCTGATGCGCAGGGCCAGGATGTCCTTCCCGGACACCCCGCCGGTTAGTGAGTTAGCTGGGCCGGCAGGTCTCCTGACTGATGCGTCGTCGCCATGCCCCGCCTTCCCGGACGTGGTCCAGTGGCATTCAAGGGCAGGCTCGGCATCTACAGTTGCGGGGGCAGTTTCGGTTCACGTCGCGTGCGGCGTTTCGAATTCCCTGTTAGTCCCATACGGGAACCGGCGGCGGTATGGTAAGCGATCACCCCCTGTAGGAGCGAGCTTGCTCGCGAAGGTCGTCAACGATAACGCTGGGCACCTGATGCCCCGCGGCGCTTTCCTGTTCTTCGCGAGCAAGCTCGCTCCTACAAAAGAAGCGTCAGAGCCGAATATCCTGGGGGCCGCGGATCAACGCTTCGATCCGGGTGCCTGTGGCGCGCTCTTCGTTGCTGAAGCCGTCGTAGTCGGCCAGGTTGGCGAAGCGGATGCCGGTCAGTTGTTCGATCGCAATCACACTGCGCTGGTAGGTTCGAAGCGGGCCGAATACCAGGTCGAGTTGGCCCAGTTCGCGGCTCTGGTCAATCATGTAGGCGCTGGCGGAAGGCTTGCCATCGTCGCTGAGGTAGGCCACTACTTTCCAGAACGCCTTGGGGATTTTCACGCCACGGTACAGTCGGTCGTCATCGGCGAACACTGGCCCGGTAAACACCGTGGCCCGGGCTTTCCAGCGCTGGGTGTTGTCGAGGATGTAGTCTTCGAGCTCCAGCCAGGTCTTCTGGTTGAAGCCGCTCATTTGGGGTGAGCAATTGGTGAAGTGAAAGGTGTCGAAGTTGGCGGTGTTGGCCTCGTCGCCCCAGTTGGGGTCCTGGCGCCGCACCAGGTGGCCGCGGTCCAGGCCATTGCCGGCATAAAGGTCTTCACCTACCTGCGCATCCAGGGGCAGGCGACCATCGTAGGCCCAGGTGTCGTTGCTGCGCGTAATGTCCACATGCTTGGCGCCATCGATATTCACCCCCACGTACAGCGCCAGTCGTCGAGCGCGCGACATTGTGATGGAGAAGTGCGTGTAGTCCAGGCGCTGGGGTTGCACATCGCCCGCCAGTGGCTGGTCAACCGTGGGCCATGGCACCACGAAGTCGCTGAGGAAGTCGTCGGCATAGCCCGCGCGGTTTTTGAGGTCCTTGGCCGCGGTGACGCGCGGCGTCGCGGCTCTGGCTTCCAGCAGGGTGGGGCTGGCCGCGACCAATGGGCGCAGGTCGGCAAGCCTTGGGCGGTGGGAAAGGTCGATGTTGGCTGCGCGGGCGGGCATGGGCATGTTCCTTATGGGCCTGGGATAAACACCACTGAAACACAAAACCATGACAATTTGGCCCAGGTGGCTAACTCAGGACTATCCTGAAAACCGTTACCCGGACGTTCATCACACGCCAAAAAGGAGCCAGCTCATGTGTGTTCGCCAACCGCGCAACCCGATTTTTTGCCTGATCCCGCCGTACATGCTCGACCAGATCGCCCGCCACGGCGACAAAGCCCAACGGGAAGTCGCATTACGCACGCGTGCCAAGGACAGCACGTTCCGCTCGTTACGCATGGTCGCGGTACCCGCCAAGGGCCCGGCCCGCATGGCACTGGCCGTGGGCGCCGAGAAGCAACGCTCGATCTACAGCGCCGAAAACACCGACAGCCTGCCCGGCAAGCTGATTCGCGGTGAAGGGCAGCCCGCCAGTGGCGATGCCGCAGTAGACGAAGCCTATGACGGCCTGGGCGCAACCTTCGATTTTTTTGACCAGGTATTCGATCGCAATTCCATCGACGATGCGGGCATGGCGCTGGACGCCACGGTGCACTTCGGCCAGGACTACAACAATGCCTTCTGGAACTCAACCCAGATGGTGTTCGGCGATGGTGACCAGCAGTTGTTCAACCGCTTCACCGTGGCACTCGACGTTATTGGCCATGAGTTGGCCCATGGCGTGACCGAGGATGAGGCCAAGCTGATGTACTTCAACCAGTCCGGTGCGCTGAACGAGTCGTTGTCGGATGTGTTTGGCTCGTTGATCAAGCAGTACGCGCTGAAGCAAACGGCCGAGGACGCCGACTGGTTGATCGGCAAGGGGCTGTTTACCAAAAAGATCAAGGGCACGGCGCTGCGCTCGATGAAGGCGCCAGGCACTGCGTTTGATGACAAGCTGCTGGGCAAAGACCCACAGCCTGGGCACATGGATGATTTTGTGCAAACTTACGAGGACAATGGCGGGGTGCATATCAATTCCGGCATTCCCAACCACGCGTTCTATCAGGTGGCCACCCGGATTGGCGGGTTCGCCTGGGAGCGTGCCGGGCGTATCTGGTATGACGCACTGCGCGATTCGCGGTTGCGACCCAATTCCGGGTTTTTGCGTTTTGCGCGCATCACCCACGACATTGCCGGCCAGCTTTATGGTGTGAACAAAGCTGAGCACAAGGCAGTCAAGGAAGGCTGGAAAGCGGTAGGTATAAACGTTTGACGAAGCCGCCTGCGCGGCGAGGAACAGCCATGCGAATTTCAATCAAGGAAAGCGGCGGACCGGCGTTTTTTCCGGGGTTGGCCAAGCCGCGCACGGTAGAGTTGGACGCGTTGCCCGAGCCCGACCAGCAGGAGTTGCGGCAACTGATTGAAGCGTGCGATTTTTTCCAGTTGCCGCAAAGCACCGATCCCGAGCCTGGCAACCCAGGCCGAGTGCATTACACCCTGACAGTAGCGGAGGGCGAGCGCGAGCACACAGTCTGTGTACTCGCGCCGGTGAATCCCCCGGCACTGGACGGTTTGGTGCAGTGCGTGCGACGGCATATTAATTGTTGAAGCGCCAATGCTGGCAGGCTACTTACGATCCAGCCATACCGTCTGCGCATTGCAGAACTCGCGTACGCCGAAGTGCGACAGCTCGCGGCCGAACCCGCTTTTCTTCACGCCGCCAAATGCCACCCGCGGGTCCGACACGCTGAACGCGTTGACAAAGACCCCGCCGGTTTCCAACTGATCGGCAATCGCCCGCGCCTTTGCGGAATCGGCCGTGAAGATGCTCGCGGTCAGGCCAAACTCGCTGTCATTGGCCAGCGCCACGGCGTGCTCGGCGTCGCGGGCGGTGATGATCGATGCCACGGGGCCGAACAGTTCCTGTTTGAACGACGTCATGTGGTCGGTGACGTCGGCCAGGATGGTCGGTTCATAGTAATTGCCCGCGCCCGCGACTTTATGGCCGCCCAGCAGCAGCGTGGCGCCTTCTTCCAGGGTCGCCTGGACCTGGCCGTGCAGTTCGTCACGCAGATCAAAGCGCGCCATGGGGCCGATATAGGTGGCGTCCGCGGTGGGCTCGCCCATCACCAGGGCGCGGCTGGCTTCAAGGAATTTGGCGGTGAAGGCTTCAACCACGCCCGCTTCGATGATCAAGCGCTTGGCGGCGGCGCAGACCTGGCCGCTGTTCTGGAAGCGGCCGATGACCGCGGCTTGCACGGCGGCGTCGAGGTCGGCGTCGTTGAGCACGATAAACGGGTCGGAGCCACCCAGTTCCAGCACGCATTTCTTCAATGCGGCCCCGGCCTGTGAGCCGATGGCGATGCCTGCGCGCACGCTGCCGGTCAGGGTCACGGCGGCGATGCGCGAGTCGGCGATGGCAGCGGACACGCCCTCCTGGGTGACGTTGATCACTTCGAACACGCCTTCAGCGAAACCGGCTTTACGCAGCGCTTGCTGGATCAGATAGGCGCTGCCCATCACATTTGGCGCGTGTTTGAGCACGTAGGTGTTGCCTGCAAGCAGGGTCGGCACCGCGCCGCGCAGCACTTGCCACACCGGGAAGTTCCACGGCATTACCGCGAGGATCGGCCCCAGTGGGCGGTATTCGATCCGGGCGCTGCCGTTGTCCACCAGGGCGGGCTCCGGGGCGAGCATGGCCGGGCCGTGGGCGGCGTACCATTCGCTCAGTTGCGCGCATTTTTCGATTTCGGCGCGGGCCTGGGCGATGGGTTTGCCCATTTCCAGGGTGATCATTTGCGCCATCTCTTCAGCTTGCTCACGCAGGGCGGCAGCCAGGGCCAGCAGGTATTCGGCGCGCTGGCTCACAGGCGTGCGGCGCCAGGTGCGGAAGGCAGTGGTCGAGCGGGCGAGGGCGGCGTTCAGTTGTTCTGCGCTTTCGTAGGGGTAGCTGCCGACTGTTTCGCCGTTGGCGGGGTTGATCGACAGGGCGTGGGTCTGGTGGGAGATAACATTGTTCATGGCACCGTCCGGCTGAATGAGTGGAATAGGGCCAGCGTACGGTGTTGTATGTTTTCTGGAAACTGAATAATAATAAGTAATATGTTCTCAATTCGAGAATGTTAGATCGTCCCCACGCTCTGCGTGGGAATGCATCCCATGACGCTCCGCGTCGCGCCAACGATCGGACGCGGAGCGTCCGAGGCAGCGTTCCCACGCAGAGCGTGGGAACGATCATGTACATGATTGGAGAATGATTTGGATCTGGTGCAGCTGGAAATCTTCAAGGCCGTTGCCGAGCAAGGCAGCATCAGCGCTGCCGCCCAGTTGATTCATCGGGTGCCGTCGAACCTCACCACGCGCATCAAGCAGCTGGAGCAGGATTTGGGCGTGGAGTTGTTTATCCGCGAGAAGAGCCGCTTGCGGTTGTCCCCGGCCGGGTGGAATTTCCTCGGTTATGCGCGGCGTATTCTCGACCTGGTGCAGGAAGCTCGCGCCACGGTGGCGGGGGAGGAGCCCCAGGGCGCGTTTGCCTTGGGCTCGCTGGAGAGCACGGCGGCGGTGCGTATCCCGGCATTATTGGCGGCGTATAACCAGCAATACACCAAGGTCGAGCTGGACCTGAGCACTGGCCCCTCGGGCACCATGATCGAAGGCGTGCTGTCGGGTCGGTTGACGGCGGCCTTTGTCGACGGGCCGGTGCTGCATTCCACGCTGGAGGGGGTGGCGGTGTTCGAGGAAGAGATGGTGGTGATTGCGCCGCTGCATCACGCGCCGATCACCCGCGGCCAGGATGTGAATGGCGAGAACATCTATACGTTTCGTTCAAACTGCTCGTACCGGCATCACTTCGAACGCTGGTTCTCACAGGATGGCGCGGTGCCGGGCAGGATCTTCGAGATCGAGTCGTACCACGGCATGTTGGCCTGTGTCAGCGCCGGGGCCGGGCTGGCGCTGATGCCGCGCAGTATGCTGGAGAGTATGCCGGGGTGTGCGGCGGTGAGCGTGTGGCCGCTGCCCGACACGTTCCGTATCTTGAATACCTGGCTGATCTGGCGGCGGGGCACGGTGTCGCAGAGTTTGAACAGCTTTGTAAAACTGCTGGAAGAACGCGGGTTTTGTAGGAGCGAGCTTGCTCGCGAAGACCGTTAACGATAACGCGGGCATTCTGGATGAACGCGGTGTCTTTGGGTTTTTCGCGAGCAAGCTCGCTCCTACAGGAGAGCGGGTCAGCCACCAAATTGGAGGGTGCCCATGGCCAGTTTGGCCATGATTGCCGTGGCGCCCAGTTGTACCAGCCATAACGCCAACCCACCGAGGAATACTCCCAGCGCTACCTGCAGCACCAAGCTCTTCTGCCGCTTGGCTTGCGGTGCGCGTGGGGCGTAGTCGTGCAGTTCGTCGCGGTCGGCGCGCAGATCCAGGTCGTCGTTTCTCATAAAGCTCTCACAGCAAGGGGGCAGTCGGTGTTCAGTCTAGTGTGTTCGCCAATAAAAAGGGGGAAGCCATTGGCTTCCCCCTTCGTATAACGTGTGCTCTCTTACAGCACCTGCACAATCGCCTTGGTCACTGCACCAATGTTCGACTGGTTCAGCGCCGCCACGCAGATGCGACCGGTATCCAGCGCATAGATCCCGAATTCGGTGCGCAGGCGGGTGACTTGCTCAACGGTCAGGCCGGAGTAGGAGAACATCCCACGCTGGCGGCCGACGAAGCTGAAGTCATGGCCTGGAGCAGCCTTGGCCAGTTCGGCCACCATCTGCTCGCGCATGCCACGGATGCGCAGGCGCATCTCGGCCAGTTCGGCTTCCCACTGGGCGCGCAGTTCCGGGTTGTTGAGTACGGCGGCGACGATGGCTGCGCCGTGGGTCGGCGGGTTGGAGTAGTTGGTGCGGATCACACGCTTGACCTGGGACAGGATGCGCGCGCTTTCTTCCTTGGACTCGCTGACGATCGACAGCGCGCCTACCCGTTCGCCATACAGCGAGAACGATTTGGAGAACGAGCTGGATACAAAGAAGGTCAGGCCCGACTCAGCGAACAGGCGCACCGCGGCGGCGTCTTCGTGGATGCCATCGCCGAAGCCCTGGTAGGCCATGTCGAGGAACGGCACCAGGTTCTTGGCCTTGACCACGTCCAGCACGTTTTGCCAGTCGGCCGGGCTGAGGTCGACGCCGGTCGGGTTATGGCAGCAAGCGTGCAGCACCACGATGGACTGTGGCGGCAGGGCGTTGAGGTCTTCGAGCAGGCCGGCACGGTTCACGTCGTGGGTGGCGGCGTCGTAGTAGCGGTAGGTCTGCACCGGGAAACCGGCTTTTTCAAACAGCGCCTGGTGGTTTTCCCAGCTTGGGTCGCTGATGGCGACGACGGCGTTGGGCAGCAGTTGCTTGAGGAAGTCGGCGCCGATTTTCAGCGCGCCAGTGCCGCCCACGGCCTGGGCGGTAATCACACGGCCTGCGCTCAACAGTGGCGACTCAGCGCCAAACAGCAGCTTTTGCACGGCCTGGTCGTAGGCCACGATGCCGTCGATTGGCAAGTAGCCTCGGGCGGCATGTTGCGCCACGCGAATGGCTTCCGCTTCGGCAACGGCACGCAAGAGTGGAATTTTCCCCTCCTCGTTGCAGTAAACGCCCACGCCAAGGTTCACCTTGGTGGTTCGTGTATCGGCGTTGAATGCTTCGTTGAGGCCCAGGATTGGATCGCGTGGTGCCATTTCGACAGCGGAGAACAGGCTCATTTTTGCGGCAGCTCTATGGGGGAAGGGAGGGACGTGTCGCGCTCCAGCCGAATGCACTAGAGCGGTGCACAAACGGGGAGCTAGTATAGAGGTCATCACGGCTGAGAGCGACAACGGAAACGGCTTTTCGGCCATGTTTTTCGGTTTATTTGCTGACCATTAGTCTTATTGCAACATTGGCGAGAAAGGTCGTGTAGGACGACGGCCTTGAAACCCGTCGCATTCGACACCACTTCTACAGCTATCATGGTTTTTTCCTGCAACCTGCGATGATTATTCGCGGGTTGCTGAGCTATTTCGTCCCTGGCGGTGTCGAGTCTGGGGTGACTTCACGAGGTACGTTATGTCGGATTTCCAGCTCGTTACCCGTTTTGAACCCGCCGGCGATCAACCGGAAGCCATTCGTCAGATGGTCGAAGGCATTGAAGCCGGCCTGGCGCACCAGACGCTGCTTGGGGTGACCGGTTCCGGCAAGACCTTCAGCATTGCCAACGTGATCGCCCAGACCAATCGCCCGACCCTGGTGCTGGCGCCGAACAAGACCCTGGCGGCGCAGCTCTACGGTGAGTTCAAGGCGTTCTTCCCCAACAACGCGGTGGAGTACTTCGTTTCCTATTACGACTACTACCAGCCCGAAGCCTATGTGCCGTCGTCCGATACCTTTATCGAGAAGGATGCGTCGATCAACGACCACATCGAGCAGATGCGCCTGTCGGCCACCAAGGCACTGCTGGAGCGCAAAGACGCGATCATCGTCACCACGGTGTCGTGCATCTACGGCTTGGGCAGCCCGGAAACCTATCTGAAGATGGTGCTGCACGTCGACCGTGGCGACAAACTCGACCAGCGCGAGCTGTTGCGCCGCCTAGCGAGCCTGCAGTACACCCGTAACGACATGGATTTTGCCCGCGCCACCTTCCGGGTGCGCGGCGATGTGATCGACATCTACCCGGCCGAATCCGACCTGGAAGCGATCCGCATCGAGCTGTTCGATGATGAAGTTGAAAGCCTGTCGGCCTTCGACCCGTTGACCGGCGAGGTGATCCGCAAGCTGCCGCGCTTTACCTTCTACCCGAAAAGCCACTACGTGACCCCGCGTGAAACCCTGATGGGCGCCATCGAGGGCATCAAGGTCGAGTTGGCCGAACGCCTGGAATACCTGCGTTCCAACAATAAGCTGGTGGAAGCCCAGCGCCTGGAGCAGCGCACCCGTTTTGACCTGGAGATGATCCTGGAACTGGGCTACTGCAACGGCATCGAAAACTACTCGCGCTACCTGTCGGGCCGCGAATCCGGGGCGCCGCCACCGACCCTCTATGACTACCTGCCGCCGGACGCCTTGCTGGTGATCGACGAATCCCACGTCAGCGTGCCGCAGGTGGGGGCCATGTATAAGGGTGACCGTTCGCGCAAGGAAACCCTGGTGGAATACGGTTTCCGCCTGCCGTCGGCGCTGGACAACCGACCAATGCGCTTTGACGAGTGGGAAGCCATCAGCCCGCAGACCATCTTCGTCTCCGCTACGCCCGGCAACTATGAAGCCGAGCACGCGGGCCGCGTCATCGAGCAACTGGTACGTCCCACTGGCCTGGTGGACCCGGAAATCGAAATTCGCCCGGCGCTGACCCAGGTCGACGACTTGCTCTCTGAAATCAACAAGCGCGTGGCCCTGGAAGAGCGGGTGCTGGTCACCACCCTGACCAAGCGCATGTCCGAAGACTTGACTGATTACCTGGCCGACCACGGCGTGCGCGTGCGTTACCTGCACTCGGACATCGACACCGTAGAACGCGTGGAAATCATCCGCGATCTGCGCCTGGGCACCTTCGATGTGCTGGTGGGGATCAACCTGCTGCGTGAAGGCCTGGACATGCCGGAAGTGTCGCTGGTGGCGATCCTGGATGCGGACAAGGAGGGCTTCCTGCGCTCCGAACGCTCGCTGATCCAGACCATCGGCCGAGCGGCGCGTAACCTCAATGGGCGGGCGATCTTGTATGCGGACCGCATCACCGGTTCCATGGAGCGTGCGATTGGCGAGACCCAGCGTCGTCGCGACAAGCAGATCGCGTTCAACCTGGAACACGGCATTACCCCCAAAGGTGTGTTCAAGGACGTTGCCGACATCATGGAAGGCGCCACCGTCCCCGGCTCGCGCAGCAAGAAGCGCAAGGGCATGGCCAAGGCCGCCGAGGAGAGCGCCAAGTACGAGAACGAACTGCGCTCACCGAGTGAGATCACCAAGCGGATTCGACAGCTGGAAGAGAAGATGTACCAGTTGGCGCGGGATCTGGAGTTTGAAGCGGCGGCGCAGACGCGGGATGAGATTGGCAAGTTGCGTGAGCGCCTGCTGGCTGTTTGATTTGCGTTGATTGGGCTGGCCCCATCGCGTGTAAGGCCGGCTCCCACATTGATCTGTGAATGCGGTCAAAATGTGGGAGCTGGCTTGCCTGCGATGGCCGCGCCTCGGTTTTCCAGATATCCCCCAGGCTGTTACCATTCGCCCCTTGTTTCAATTTTCAGTTTTATCGCCCATTCGAGACCTGCCATGACCACCGTCCGCACGCGCATTGCGCCATCGCCTACTGGGGATCCCCACGTCGGTACTGCTTACATCGCCCTGTTCAACTACTGCTTTGCCAAGCAGCATGGTGGTGAATTCATCCTGCGGATCGAAGATACCGATCAACTGCGTTCCACCCGTGAGTCGGAACAGCAGATTTTCGATGCCTTGCGCTGGTTGGGCATTACCTGGGCTGAAGGCCCGGATGTCGGCGGCCCGCATGGCCCGTACCGCCAGAGCGAGCGCAGCGACATCTACAAGCAATACACCCAGCAACTGGTTGACATGGGCCATGCCTTCCCGTGCTTCTGCACCGCCGAAGAACTGGACCAGATGCGCGCCGAGCAGCAGGCCCGTGGCGAGACCCCGCGTTACGATGGTCGTGCGTTGCTGTTGTCCAAGGAAGAAGTGGCTGCGCGCCTGGCCGCCGGTGAGCCTCACGTCATTCGTATGAAAGTGCCAAGCGAAGGCGTTTGCGTGGTGCCGGACATGCTGCGCGGTGACGTCGAGATCCCGTGGGACCGCATGGACATGCAGGTGCTGATGAAGACCGACGGCTTGCCGACGTACTTCCTGGCGAACGTGGTCGATGACCACCTGATGGGCATCACCCATGTGCTGCGCGGCGAAGAGTGGCTGCCATCGGCGCCGAAACTGATCCTGCTGTACGAATACTTCGGCTGGGAGCAACCGCAGCTGTGCTACATGCCGCTGCTGCGTAACCCGGACAAGAGCAAGCTGTCCAAGCGCAAGAACCCCACGTCGGTGACCTTCTACGAGCGCATGGGCTTCATGCCCGAGGCGATGCTCAACTACCTGGGCCGCATGGGCTGGTCGATGCCGGACGAGCGCGAGAAGTTCTCGTTGCAGGAAATGGTCGACAACTTCGACCTGTCCCGCGTCTCCCTCGGCGGCCCGATCTTCGATATCGAGAAGCTTTCGTGGCTCAACGGCCAGTGGCTGCGTGACCTGCCGGTGCAAGAGTTCGCCAGCCGTGTGCAGCAGTGGGCGTTGAACCCCGAGTACATGATGAAGATAGCGCCACTGGTGCAGGGCAGGGTAGAGACGTTCAGCCAGGTCGCGCCCTTGGCCAGTTTCTTCTTTGCTGGCGGCGTGAATCCCGATCCCAAGCTGTTCGAGTCGAAGAAGCTCTCAAGTGACCAGGTTCGCCAACTGATGCAGTTGATCCTGTGGAAGCTTGAAAGCCTGCGTCAGTGGGAGAAGGATGCGATTACCGCGACCATCCAGGCGGTGGTGGAATCCCTTGAGCTGAAACTGCGCGATGCCATGCCGCTGATGTTTGCCGCCATCACCGGGCAGGCCAGTTCGGTGTCGGTGCTCGATGCGATGGAAATTCTCGGCCCGGACCTGACCCGTTTCCGTCTGCGCCAAGCCCTTGATTTGCTTGGTGGTGTGTCGAAGAAAGAAAACAAGGAATGGGAAAAGCTGCTGGGCGCTATCGCCTAAGCAGGCCGCTTAGGGCACGAAACCCCGGTTTTCCGGGGTTTCGTCGGTAAGTGATTGTTATCCCGGCAAAAAATTTTGGAAATTGTTGAAAATAAATTTGACACGTTTCCAAACCGCCATTAAGATTCGCCCCGTCCTCACCGATGAGGGGCTATAGCTCAGCTGGGAGAGCGCTTGCATGGCATGCAAGAGGTCAACGGTTCGATCCCGTTTAGCTCCACCAATTTACAGGTTCAAGGTTCCGGCCACACCGTCCTTGAATTGATCAGGTCTCAGCTCTGATCAGATGTACAGAAGGTTTTGTCCCCTTCGTCTAGTGGCCTAGGACACCGCCCTTTCACGGCGGTAACAGGGGTTCGAGTCCCCTAGGGGACGCCA